>JBAZTQ010000041.1:0-25310 GCA_041661845.1 Kiritimatiellales bacterium
CGCCGTTGCGGCGTTTGAAGGCTTTGGAAAGTGTCGGCGCGTCGGCGTAGCCGGTTTCTTCGGCAATGCGCTCCATCGGCCAGTCTGTCTGCGTTAACAGATCGGCGGCCATACTGATCTTGAGCCGCTCCAGGTAATCTTTCGGGGTGGTCTGGAAGTGATCCTGGAACAGCGTGTAAAGGGAGCTGCGGCAGAGATGACAATCCCGGGCAACTTCGTCCATGCTGTGAATCCGGGTGAAATGATCGTGAATATGATGGCGGCATTTTTCCGCCATTTGTTTTTCTGTTCCCGAACTGTCTGACAGCAGCGCTCTGTCGGCCATAACTGTTTCGAGAAAAAAGGGGGCGAATGCATTGGCGCGTTCAATCCGTTTCTGGGGATCCCGGTTCAGCAGGTTGAAGAATGCATCGGTCAGCTCAATAACCTGTGTGCTGTTGGACAATTGGACAGCAATGCAGGCGGGTTCGATCAGCCGGTTCCAGAGCGGCCTGACAGCCGGATCAAACATAATCATGGTCAGTTCCAAGTCACATTCATCGGTCGTATAAAAACGGTACGGCAGATTATGCCGGCGCAGAAACACCGAGCCGCGGCGGAGCGGAACGGTTTGGCCCAGATGTTCAAAAACCGCCTGCCCTTCGGTAATCAAAGCGGCGCAGAATCCCATTCGATCCGCGGTCTGGATTTTCATATGCGGGCCGCGCCGCTGGCGGGTGAAGTAATAGATCAGGTTGGCCGGGCGATCCGGACGGTCCAGATCGAAATCAATGGATTCAAGCTGCAGATACTTGATTTTCTCGATTTTCTTTTCTTTCACCATTTGGACAAAATGACATTTTTTACGGACGAATGTCCATTCCCAACATCAGACTTCCTGATTACTCTGCGGGCAGGTTTCAGGCATTTCCATAATCAATAAAAGGAGTGGACGAAATGAAAACTGTAAAAAGACTGCCGGAATGTATCAGAAGAGTCGAAGTACATCCGTTAATCCTCGCCGGACTGCTGGCGGCCTTTGCGCCGCCCTGCCTTGCGGCAACCCTCAATGTGCCGCCGGCTAAAACCAATGCCGCTATTGACACCGCTAACATTCAAAACACCTTGAACGACGCCGCTAGGGCTTTCAATACATCCGATGACGGTGTGGCGGTGATCTTCCCGAAGGGAACCTATGTGATCAACCAGCGGCTTGTTTTCAAGACGACCAACTGCCCGCCATCCGGCGGCGGCATCATGATCCGCGGACAGGGTCAGCTTGGCACCATCATCCAGTCGGGCAGTATTCAGGGAGCTCTCCTCTTGACCAATAATGTGGATGAGTGCCCTCCGTTCACGGGCATCTCGATTCAGATCGAAGACATCGCTTTTCTGGCGGCGGTTCCGAATGCCGGCCCGGCTGTCGAAGTTGCGCCTTACATGAAGAACGGTAAACCGTTAGAGAAAAGAACAACACCCCGGCTGCGCAATGTCCGCATCGCCCGTGCTGCCTCCTTAAGCAATTATTACTCGTACGGATTCAAGGGCAACGGTCATAGCGGACTTTTGATGGATGACGTTACCATAAATGGTCGGCCGGGGGCAACAGACGCCGGAATCAGTTTTTCAAATTCTTACGGACATACAATAAAAGATTGCACGATTGACGGGGCAAAAACCGGTATCAGCCATTACATCGGCGGCGAAGCCAACTTTTTCAACCGCGTGACGATCACCAATGTTCAAACGGGTATCAAAGTCCAGAATGTCCGGGGTGAACTTTTTATGTCAGCGTCGGGGGGCACGGTTCTTCACAGTTCCATATCGGCCAGCGAATGTGGCGTATCATTGGAAGTCAAAGACCATGTTTTCATTTCGGACAATACATTCAACATGCTGCCGGGCGGCACGGCGTATAAGGATGTTCAATTGAAAGACTGCAGTAACTGCTTTGTGACCGGCAACCGGTTTCAAGGGGCGGGCAGCGTTTCCCGGACGGGAGTCTGTCTGCTTCCGGGCTCCCCCGGTGCTTGGGAACTGCGGGGAGAGAATGTTATTTCCGACAACAGTTTTTTATCGACACCGGGTACCGGTGTTTCCGTTGCTGCCGGGGTTAACCGGACTGTGATTTTCAACAACCGGTTCAATATGACAAATCAATTGATTGACAGCGGAGACAACACCCGGTTTGCAGCCGGAACCCCGAATCTATTCGTTTCCCCTGCCGCTGCTAAGGATACGGAAACGTTTAATTGGGGCGATACTATGGGCAAGGTTTTTGATGTGACAGGATACGTTGGCGACGATACCGCCAAAATAAAGCGTGCTGCTGCTGATGCGGTCGCCGAGCTCAATCTCGGATCCGCCAGAAAGGCCGCCCTTTATTTCCCGGCGGGCACTTACAAAGTGACGGATCAAATATCTCTGGCGCCGGCTAACGGGGCAAATCTGACGATCTGCGGGGACGGGCCGGGAGTCTCGGTGATCGAAAGGAGTTCCGGCGGCTCCTCCGCCGGAGTGTTTAAGCTGAATTTCAGCGGATGTCCTCTTCCGGTGCGGACCGATATCCACAACCTGAAAATCACGGTGGATTACCGGAATGCGGGAGACGGGATTTATATTAAACAGCCGGGCAATCCGGTTGCGGGTACGCCCCGCAATCTGTATATGCATAATGTTGACATGAAGGCAGCTTCCGGTTTTTATTTTTCAAATTCCGTGCATGGCGTGAATCTGGCGCGCCCGTTTTTTGAGAATGTTGGAATCCGTATGTACAAAAGCGCGGAAGAAAGGCTTCCGGGTACGGCGGGCATTCTTTTGGAGAATGTTTGGGGCTTTGAAGGTGATAATGTAAACGCCAGCACAGGATTGTGGCGGGGATATGACATCACGAGCCGCGGCGGGGAGATGATTTTTAAGAAAAGCAGCGGTTGTCCCCCGGCGGTTGGCGCCAGAATTAACGCAGGGGGCGGACGCGTTGCGATTGAAGGCTCTCATTTCAACGCGCCGGCGTGTCTGGAGGTTGCCAACGCCTCCGCCGTCTCCTGGATGAATTGTGCGACGCTCTGTTCCCGTAATAGCGCTCAAGTTCCGGAGCAGGCGGCGCTTCGTCTGGAAAACTGCCGGAATGTCGATATCCGGCACGCCGTATTTGATTCATCTGCGGATCTGTTCGCCAATATGCAGCGGCGCGGCATCTGGCTCAAAGGAACCGCTAATACGGCGGTCAATATTTACGGCAACCTGTTTTCGGAGCCGGGATCAACAGATATATATACGGATGCCGGCTCTGCCGCGCCGGCGGTGAGTAATAATGTTTTCACGCGAACCGATGTGGACGATATAGCGGGTCCGGGTGAGATTGCGATGACGCGCCTGTACCATTTAAACGGAAAGCCCGGGCAGGACTATCTTTTGAAAAACAAGGCGAGCGGCAAATATCTGCGGGTTACATCAGGCACAGCGCTGGCCTGTAACTCCACCGATGTGAATAATGCTTCGCAATGGAAAGTTGTATATGACCGGGCCTCTGACCGGTACACCCTGGAGAGCAAGGCAGCATCGCCCGCCCGGCTTATGAGAGATGGCACTAATCTCAGGTGTGAGGGTTCTGACACGAACGCGGTGAGAAGATGGCTTATCGTGAACCGGGGTGACGGGTATTATACGCTGGGCGGAGCGGCAGGCAGTTTTGTCCGGAACGATAGCGGCACTGTGAAGGAAACCGGGGTGAATCCGATCGACGACAACGAACTGTGGCAGTTCATTCTGGCCGGAGATCTCGTCATAGGAATGGACAGGGAAACGATGGATATAACCCAAGCGTCGGGAGCCGACTGGACTCATGCGGATTTCATTAAGCCCTTTCCGCAGGTGCCTGCCGTTTTTGCCGGCGGGCCGAGCTGTAACGATACCAACCCGCTCACTGTCCGGGTGAAAAACGTGTCGGTCAGCGGATTCGACTTCCAGCTCGACGAGTGGGATTACCTGAATCCGGGAGCCCACGGGAAAGAACAGGTGAGCTTTATTGCAGTGAACAAGGGGTGCTACACAGTCAGCGGACGAACCTGCGAAGCGGGAACGATAACCGGCGTGAACACCAACTGGACAACGAAAGCTTTCAGTACGAATTTCCCCGCGGTTCCCTGCGTGTTCGCCCAGTGTACGTCGACGAATGAAAAATCCGCCGTCTGCACACGGGTGCGCAACGTTACAACCACCGGCTTTCAGGTAATGCTCCAGGAGCAGCAGATGTCGGGAGGCGGCGCACATGCAAATGAAACCGTGGATTTCATCGCCATTGATCCGGGGATGGGAGGGCGGTACTTCGAGGTTAATCGCACAACTCCGGGTGCAGACTCTGCTTGGAAATTATTGACGGTTGCGAATACGAATGAAACATGGAACGAACCGGGATTTTTGGGCAGCGTGCAGAGTTGCAACTTGGGACAACCATGTGCGTTACGTTACCAAAACCTGACCGGAACGAATGTTCAGGTGAAAGTGGATGAAGACGGGTCGAACGGTGAAGTCAGTCATGGCAACGAAGATGTGGGGTGGATGATATTTAACAATCTTCCGTAACAAATGACGGGTCAAAGTGTTCCGTTGAGATCGTCTGCGCCGTCGGCGCAGGCGATCTCGTCTTTTCCAATGTATGCAAAATCAATGTGCAAAGGTGCAGGCGTTGCGCCGCCATTCAGCGGGTGAAACGCCGTTGCGGCGTTTGAAGGCTTTGGAAAGTGTCGGCGCGTCGGCATAGCCGGTTTCTTCGGCAATGCGTTCCATCGTCCAGTCGGTTTGTGTCAGCAGATCGGCGGCGGCGCTGATTCTGAGCTGCTCCAGATAGTCTTTCGGAGTGGTTTTGAAGTGTGTCCTGAATAAGGTGTAAAGGTGGCCGCGACTGAGCCGGCAGGCGACGGCGACCTGCTCCATACTGCGCACTCTGGCGGAATGCTCATGCAGATAGTGCCGGCATTGTTCGGCCAGCTTTCTTTCCGGGGTATGCAGGCCGTCGGCCGGCCGGACTTCTGCCGCGATGGTTTCCAGGAAAAACGGAGCAAAGGCGTTGGCACGCTCAATCCGGTTTTCCGGGTTCTGTTCCAGCAGGTCAAAGCAGGTGTTGGTGAGTTCGATAACTTTCGCGCTGTTACCGGGATGAATGGAGACACAGTCCGGCTTAATCAGCCGGTTCCATATTGATTCGATAGACGGATCAAACATGACCATCGTGAGAGCCAGTTCATCCGGATCGGTTTTATAGAAACAATAGGGCCGGTTATGCCGGCGCAAAAAGACGGATCCCTGCCGGAGCTGAACCGTCTGTCCGAGATGCTCAAAAACAGCCTGACCTTCTGTAATCAGTGCGGCGCAGAATCCAAGCCGGTCAACGGTCCGGATTTCCATCTGCGGTTTCCGGCGCTGGCGGGTGAAATGATAGATCAGGTGGGGCGGCGGGGCGGGGCGGTCAAGGTTGAAGTCGATGGCTTCGTACCGGACACATTCAAGATCCGCAATGCGGTCATCAGTTTTCATCATGACAAAATGACACAAGACGGTGACAGATGTCTATTTTGTTTGTCCGCCGTGTCTGATAGCCTGTCTGCAGAAAAAAATGCAGATGGAGCCGTGATGAATGCTTTATTAACTGTTCTGGGGGCTGCGGTGTTTGCCGGGAATATCGCCGGCGCGGAAATTCAGAAAAGTACATTTGAACAGATGCCCTATCAGCTCAGTTCACCGCAGACCGAGCAGGGCAAACTTTATCCGCTGGTGATCTGTCTGCACGGCGCGGCCGGACGGGGCACGGACAATGAGGCGCGCGGGATCGAGGCGTATGCTGTGCTCAGAACTCCGGAGATGCAGGAAAAATATCCGGCATTTCTTTTAGCTCCGCAATGCGACAAAGGATTTCAGTGGGTGGATGCTCCGTGGGCCAAAGGCTCCTATGACCTCGATCAGGTGCCGGAAAGCGTCTACATGAAAAAGGTCTATGCGCTGATTCTTCAGCTGATAAAGGATTATCCGGTAGATAGAACGCGCATCTACGTTACCGGACAATCCATGGGCGGGTTCGGAACGTGGAATATGGTTTTGAATCATCCGGAACTGTTTGCGGCGGCGATTCCGATTTGCGGCGGCGGGTCGCCAGATCATGCGGAGCGTATCAAAACCATTCCAATCCGGTTTTTTCACGGCGCGAAAGATACTGTCGTGCCGACAGACGCTTCGCGCGACATGGCGGCGGCGCTGGAGAAGGCGGGAAGCAGCGTCTTCAAGTACACAGAACTGCCGAACGGAACCCATATAATAATGAAAGAGGTCTGGGCAACGCCCGGACTGATTGACTGGCTGTTCGAACAGAAAAAGAAAGTCGAACAATGAAACGATACATTTCTGCCGTTTTGCTGAGTGCCGGTGTAATGCAGGGAGTCGGAGCTGCGCCGAAGCCGAATATTGTGCTGATCGTGGCTGACGATCTGGGTTATGGCGATCTGAGTATTCAGGGCTGTAAGGATTTTGCCACTCCGCACATCGACTCGATTGCGCAAAGCGGAGCCCGTTTCTCCAGCGCTTATGTAACGTGCCCGGTTTGCGCTCCGTCGCGCGCCGGGCTGCTGACCGGACGGTATCAGGACCGGTTCGGCTTTACCGGCAATCCGGAACCCGGGGCCAAGTGGGGGCTGCCCAAAGATGAAGTGACCGTTGCCTCGGTTCTGAAGGCGGCGGGGTACCGCACGGCGGCATTCGGGAAGTGGCATCTGGGCGAGGAGCCTCAATACCGTCCGACGGCGCGCGGCTTCGACGAGTTCTACGGATTTCTTTCAGGAAAGCATTCCTATTGGAAGGCTCAGGATCCGGAGTGGGGTCCGATGGTTCGCGGTGATGCCGAACCCGCAACGCTTGATAAATACCTTACGTTCAAGCTGGCCGATGAAGCCTGTGCGTTTGTTAAGTCCGCCGAAGGCAATCCGTTTTTCCTCTATCTGGCATTTAACGCTCCGCACGCTCCGATGGAAGCGCCGCCGGAATATCTGGCGAAAACGAAACAGATTAAAGACCGGCGGCGCGCTATCTATGCCGCGATGGTCATGGCGCTGGACGATGCGGTCGGGCAGGTTCTTGATGAAGTCCGCCGCGCCGGGCTGGAAGACAGCACACTGATTGTTTTTCTCAGCGATAACGGCGGCGCAACCATTCCCGGAAGCGATCAGAACGGCGCCAGCAACGCGCCGCTGCGCGGCTCGAAGGCGCAGTTGTGGGAAGGCGGTATTCGTGTTCCCTTCTTTGCTTCGTGGCCGGGGAAAATTCCGGAAGGCACGGTGAGTGATGTTCCGGTTATCTCGATGGATCTTTTTCCGACCTTTGTTGCGCTGGCGGGGGCTGAAGTTCCCGGCAACTGCGACGGCCTTGATCTGTCGAAAATATTGTGCGGAAAGACCGGGAAGCTGCCGCCGCGTGAGTTCTTTTGGCGGTTTTTTGATACACAGGCCGCCGTTCGTTCCGTCGGGCTGAAATGGGTGCGTGTGGGTGACGATAAAGGGTTGTACGATGTTTCCGAAGACTGTGCGGAGGCTGACAATCTATTGAATCGTTCCGGCGCTGAAGCGGAACAATTCAGTACCCGCTGGAAGGAGTGGAACCGGCAGAACTTTCGTCCGGTTCGGCGTTAAATAAAAAGGAGGGCCATGAAACGCCGTGATTTTATTCAAAACCTGACGGCCGCCGGGGCGCTGGCCGCGCTGCCGCCGTTTGCCCGGCCGGAAAAAAAGAAACGTCCGAATCTGCTGTTTGTTTTCTCCGATCAGCATTCGCACGACCTGCTGGGATGCAACGGGCATATGCAGGTTAAGACGCCGAATTTCGATGCGTTTTCGCAACAGAGTCTGAATCTGGACAGCTGTTTTTCTGTTTCGCCGCTGTGTACGCCGATGCGCGGTTCACTGCTGAGCGGAAAGCATCCGCTGCATAACGGCGCGTATGACAACTGCATCCGGATGCTGGACGGGAAAGGCGCTTATTTTGCCGAAGTGCTCAAGCAAAACGGTTACAAAACGGCTTATGTCGGCAAATGGCATCTTTACGGCGGATACTGGTATCAGCCGGTGCCTGCCGGGCCGTACCGCTACGGTTTTGATGACGTATTCCTGACCAATAATTGCGATCTGAATTATCAGCCGGACAACGCCTATTACTTTGACCAGTACACCGGCAAGCGGATTCCCTTTCACGAGTGGGAGCAGGACGGACAGACCAAACAGGCGCTCGACTTTCTCGACAAGGCGGATGAGGACGAGCCGTGGTCGCTGTTTGTTTCCTGGCATCCTCCGCATAACCACAAAAACCGTACGTCGGAGGATTATTACGCCTACAGCGCGCCGCAGAAATATCTGGACCTGTATGACTACGGCCAGATTCAGGTGCGGGACGGCACAACTCCGTCGGAGCAGAACCGGCGTATGATGCACGGTTATATGGCGTTGATCAGCAGTGTGGACGACTGCTTCGGCCGGCTCATGCAGAAACTCAAAGAGCGCGGTTTGGATGAGAATACGATCGTTGTCTACACCTCGGACCACGGCGACCTGCTCAAGGTGGAGCAGGGCACACCGTATATAAAATGCCGGGCCGAATCCGCCTCGTCGCAGATTCCGTTTATGATCCGCGCTCCCGGAATGACCGGTGCGGAAGTCCGCTCCGATTTGCCGTTCGGCACACTGGATATCATGCCGACGCTGCTTTCCATGATGGGCATTGAGCCGCCGGAGACCTGTCAGGGGCGGGATCTGTCCGGCGCGCTGCTGACCGGTGATGAACAGGCGCAGAAGTCGGTGCCGATGATGATGTCGTCGCTCGATCAGTGGCGCGGTGCCGCCACCAAAGACTGGATTTATTCTTATAACCCGTATCAGGCGAAAAATGCCGGAATGCGCACCTATAATGTACTGTATAACCGGCGCACAGATTCGCACTGCCTCAAAAATCTGTTCGATAAGCCGGACTGCCGGGACACGCAGGCGGAAATGCACCGCATTACTCAGGAATGGATGACCCGGTTCGACGATCCGTTTATGCCGTACGAGGCGCTGCGCGACGCCACAGTGGACACTGCTGAACTGGGCAAGGAAGGCTATATTGATTTCTGGAATAAATCTGCCAGGGGAATCCTGAAACAGAGCCCGATCAAAGCCGGTAAACAATGGGCTGACGGCAACAAGCCGCTTAAACATAATGAGATAAAAGAATAAATTGAAGCTTATCTGAAAATGCTGGTAAGCTTTGCCGCACTGATAAAAGGAACCGGGAGAGATTAAAATGATGTGCCGGAGAAATGTTTGTCGTGTCGCGGCGGGACTTGCTTCGGGCGGGTTTGCTTGTGCGGGAGCCGTTGCGGCGCAGGATCGGCCTAATATCGTGCTGGTTCTGGCCGACGACCTTGGCTGGGGCGATGTGGGTTATCACGGCGGTCAGGCAAAAACCCCCAATATTGACCGAATCAGCGCGGAAGGCCTCCGGTTTGACCGTTTTTATGTTCAGCCTATTTGTACGCCGACACGTGCCGCACTTATGACCGGTCGCTATTCTTGGCGCACCGGCATGGCTTCCGGGGTTATTCTCAATCATCTGCATTACGGGCTGCCGCTCGATGAAACCACGCTGGGACAGGTGATGAAAAGCGCCGGTTATGCCACCTGTATTGTCGGCAAGTGGCACCTTGGTCATGAAACCCCGGCGTACCTTCCGACGGAACGCGGTTTTGATTATCACTACGGGCTTTATACCGCCATCGACCACTTTACCCACGAATGGATGGGCGGGCTTGACTGGCACCGCAACCGCAAGCCGCTCCGCGAGGAGGGCTACGCCACCGACCTGCTCGGCGAGGACTGTGTGCGAATTATTGGTGAACATGACTTCAAACAAAAACCGCTGTTTCTCTATCACCCCATGTTCGCCGTGCATGCCTGGAATCAGGCACCTGAAAAATACACCGCGCCTTATGCCGATGTGACCGACAAAGACCGGCGCGGACTGCTGGGCCTCTGTGCCGCCATGGATTTTCAGTTCGGGCAGATTATTCAGGCTTTGGAAAAGGCCGGGCAGTTGAATAATACGCTCGTTCTGTTTGTTTCCGACAACGGCGGTAACTCGCATGTCGCCGCCGATAACGGACCGCTGAGCGGTGCCAAGGGAAGTTATTATGAAGGCGGACTCCGCGTTCCGGCCTTTGCCTACTGGCCGGGGAAAATCAAGGGCGGGCAGACAACCGAAGCGCTCGCGCACATCACCGATGTTTTTCCGACCATTGCGAAACTGGCCGGAGCCGGGCTGCCGGAAAAACCGCTCGACGGGTTTGATCTGGCTCCCGTGCTTTTCGGCAGCGCTCAAACCTCCGGCCGCCAGGAAATTCCTTTCATACTGGAGGATTCCGAGCGGCAGCGGCGCGGCGCGATCATTGACTGGCCTTGGAAACTGCTCCGTACGGCAACCGATACCGATCCGTGGGTTTATGAGCTGTTCAATGTCGAAAAAGATCCGTACGAAAAACAAAACGGCCGTGAAACAGCCAGAGCCTTTCCGGAAATCGCCGAACGGCTGAGCAGCCGGATGGATGTTTTGAAAAAGGATGCGCCGCCCGCTTTCTGGAAAAAGGGCGACGGAGACGTGCCGAAAGGCTGGAAATCGCCGGCAGTTGTCGGCCCGGATCAGGAATGAAGTTTATAAAACGGAAAAGTAACAGGGAGGTTGTATATGTTTAAAAAACTGGTGTGCATGATGTTCCTAATGCAGGGATGCAGTGTGTTGGCAGGGGCGGCGGTTGTTGAAAACTTTGACTGGGGTTCCGGGGTGCCCGGAAGAGAAGCGCTTACCGCGGGCTCGCCGGTTCGCGGCGTCCGGGTGCCGTCTGCGGATGAAGTTTTCCAGGATACCGCAAAAGACCGCAGTGTTTTTGCCGGTGCAAGCGGTTCCGGGAAGGGCGTCCTGTTAATGAAGGGACTGAATAATTCAGTCGGGTTTAATTATCCGGTCTCTGCCGTTACCGTCGTGAAAGCCGAAGGAAAGTTTTCACCCGGGGACACAACTCGCGGTGTGCGCGGATTCTGGATCGGAGTCCAATCCAAAACACCGGACAATCCGCTGCTTAACAATCAGAAGACCGACCGTCTTTCTGTGCAGCTTGGCCAAACCGGGAATATTATTTTACGTTCAGTTGTCGGCGGCGTGACCAATACGGCCAAGGGGGATGCCGACGGATCAATCAAGTTTTCGCCCGGCGATTCGGTAAAGATGGAACTCACCATCAATATGACTGAGCAAACGGCGAGTATTAAAGTTGCCGGTGCCGGCGAAGGCAACGTGAAAATCAAGACGGTAAAGTGGAACTCAGCAAAAACTCCGGACTGGGGAACGGTCATCATCAACAAAACCGGTGATGGCGAACTGCTGCTGGATTCCATGGAGGTTCGCACCTTGCCGATAATACTGGGATGATTTTCCGGCTCCGGGTATTGCGGCGGAGGCGTTTCGTTGGTTTCTGCGGGACTGAAGTTTGTGAAATAGAAAAGAATCGGGGGTCAGGTATGTTCAAAAAACTGATAGCAGTGGTGCTTGTGCTGCAGGGATGCCGTGTGTATGCGGGTTCGGTAGCTGAAAATTTTGACTGGGGCCCCGGCGTGCCGGGAAGAGAAGCGTTTGCCGCAGGCACTCCGGTTAACGGAGTTCTCGCGCAGTCCGGCAATGCAGTTTTCCAGGAGTACGCAAATGACCATAGCGTTTTTTCCGGCGCGAAAGGTGTCGGACGCGGTGCTCTTCTAATGAAAGGACTGAATAATTCCGTCGGTTTTAATTATCCGGTTTCCGGAGTTACGGTTGTGAAAGCCGAAGGAAGATTGTATCCCGGCGACGGACAGGTGCGCGGTTTCTGGATCGGGTGTCAGTCCGCAGCGGCGGACAATCAGTTGCTTAACAATCAGACGACCGACCGTCTTGCTGTGCAGTTAAATTCAAGCGGAGCCATTATTTTCAGGGCTGTTGTCGGCGGCGTGACCAATCAGGCGGTCGGGCCTGACGGCCCGATCACGTTTACGCCCGGTGATCTGGTGAAGATGGAGCTGACCATCGACGTGATGCAAAAAACGGCGAACGTCAAAGTTACCGGCGTCGGCGAAGGCAATGTAAAAATCCGGACGGTGAAGTGGCCTGCCGGTAAAGTTCCGGACTGGGGGATGATTATTATTAATCAGACCGGCGGCGGCATATTGCTGCTGGAATCGGTGGAGGCGGTCGCGGATACTTCCGTTGTGGGTTGATTTCGAGCTTCCTGAATGGCGGTATGACGGAGGGGTGCTTAAATTTGGTATTTGCAGGGATGAAATTTATGAAACAGAAAAAGAATGCGATGCCGGCTGTGTTCAGGAAAACAGCGTGTGTGGTGCTGGCAATTCAGGGGTGCAGTGTATTTGCGGGGCCGGTGGCTGAAAATTTCGACTGGGGAGCCGGTGTGCCCGGAAGAGAAATATTTACAGCGGGCCGTTCGATTGACGGCGTTCCGGCCCGGTCCGGCGGTGCGGTTTTCCAGGACAGCGGAAAGGACAAAAGCGTTTTTTCCGGCGCAAGCGGTTCAGGCCGCGGCGTGCTCCGGATGAAGGGTGCGCAAAATGCCGTCGGGTTTGTTTATCCGGTTTCCGGAATTACAGTTATTAAGGTCGAAGGACGATTTTATCCCGGTGATACAGAGAAAGGGTTGCGCGGGTTCTGGGTCGGGGTTCAGTCCGCCGCACCGGACAAGTCGCTGCTCAACAATCAGGCAACGGATCACATTGCCGTGCAGCTGAATGCGGGCGGAGCCGCTATCTGCCGTTCGGTGGTCGGCGGGGTGACGAATACCGCTTCCGGGGATAAGGGTCTGCTCAAGTTTGCGCCCGGCGATCCGGTGAAGATAGAGATGACCGTAAATATGGCTGAGGGAACAGCGGATGTGAAAGTTACCGGTGCCGGCAAAGACAACGTGAAATTTAAGACGCTGAAGTGGACTTCCGGCAAACTTCCGGACTTTGGAATGATTATGATCAATCAGACCGGCAACGGCGAACTGCTGCTGGATTCTGTGGAGGTCAGCACGGGCCCAATCATACTGGGTTGATTGCCGTCTTCCGGCGTTCCCCGGTAACGGGGAGACTCCTTAATATCCCTCATGCCATCAGCGGGGGATATTTTGCTGAAAAAAGAAATCGTTGTCGGTGCAGCGGGGCGGATGTTTATGAAAACAAAATATGCAGCTGGTGTGATATTGACCGGCCTTGTATGCGCCGGGATGCCCTCGGCGCAGTCTGGCGGTGCGGAGGTGATGGCACCGCCGAATATTGTTTTTATCATGGCCGACGACCTCGGTTTTTCAGATCTCGGCTGCTACGGCGGCGAGGCGGCAACGCCGAACCTCGACCGGCTGGCCGCCGAAGGGGTTCGCTTCAGCCAGTATTACAACTGCGGCAAATGCGAACCGACGCGGGCCGCGCTGATGACCGGTCACCGCAACACGCCGCAAATCGGATTTCTGGCTGAACGCGCCAAGACATTTATGCCGGCGGTTCTGAAGGATCAGGGCTACCGCACCATTCTTGCCGGCAAATGGCATGTTTCACGCCATCCGCTGGATCGCGGATTCGAACGGTTCTTCGGCATGGAAGAGGGGGCCTGCGACTATTACACCGGATCGGGACGTCTTCAGCTCGGCCGCGAAAAATTCCCGGTTCCGGCCGCAGGGTTCTATACGACGGATGCGTTCACCGATCATGCGCTGAAGTTTCTCGATGAAGCTAAAACGCAGAATGATGCACAGCCGTTCTTTCTCTATTTGGCCTACAACGCGCCGCACGATCCGTTGCAGGTTCCGGAAGAAGAGCTTGCCAAGTACCGCGGGAAATATCTGGAAGGGTGGGAAGTCATCCAGCAGCGCCGGTTCGCCCGCATCAAAAAAACGGGTCTGGTTCCTCCGGAGGCCCGTCTGCCCCTCTGGCCGCAGAATCTGCCGCACTGGACGGAATTGACCGATGCGCAAAAGACATCCGAAGATCTGAGCATGGCCACTTATACCGCGATGATCGACCGGATGGATCAGAATATCGGCCGGGTTCTTCAGTGGCTTGAAAAAAACAACGAGCGCGAAAACACGCTGATCGTTTTTGTGAGCGATAACGGAGCCAACCCGTTCGGGCGGCTGGGTACAGCCTGGGCGCATGTCTGCGACACCCCGTTCCGCCTGTATAAGCGCAACCAGCACGAGGGCGGCATCTGCGCCCCGATGATCCTGCGCGGGCCGGCCTCCGGCTATGCCGCCGGCAGCGTCTCGACCCTGCCGGTGCATGTGCTCGATTTTCTGCCGACGTTTTATGCGCTGGCCGGCGGAACGGGCCGTCCTGAAGATATCGAAGGCACTGATCTTTCCGGTCTTTGGAAAACCGGCGCGCAAAACCGCGACTATGAAATGATGAACTATCTGGCGGACCACCGCTATATCCGCCGCAACGACTGGAAGCTGGTTTCTGTCGATGGACAGTCGTGGGAACTGTACAACATCAGTCGTGACCGCACAGAGACGGATAATCTCATCGCGAAAAATCCGGAGAAAGCACAGGAACTGCAAGCCGCGTGGGAAAAATGGTACAACAGTTTTTCGAAAAAAACGGTTGAGGCGGGCAAGGTGACGAAGCGATCTCACATGGGGGATCAAGGCAGCGGTATTCGTTACGATCCGTCTGCTTCGCCGAAGACAGAAGAGGAATAAGATGAAAAAACAGACGAAATGGATGATGACAGCTGCTTTGGCCGGAACGCTTTTTCCAATGATCGGAAAGGCGGAACAATCTGCTAAGCCGAATATTCTTTTGATTATCGCCGACGATCTTGGGCCGACGCTCGGCTGCTACGGCGATGCCACGGCCAAGACGCCTTATATTGATAAGCTGGCGTCGGAAGGCGTTCGCTTCACGCAGGCGAACGTAACCGCATCAAGCTGCTCTCCGTCGCGCGGCAGCATGATGACCGGGCTTTATCCGCATCAGCACGGGATGTTCGGCCTCTCACAGTCGGGCTGGGCCTGCATGCACGACGATGTGCCGAAACTGCCGAACGAACTCAAAAAGCTCGGCTATCGCACCGGCCTGATCGGGAAGTCGCACTTCGAGCCCTTCAAGCTGTTTACCTTTGACTGTTACAACGAAGACATTCAAAAGGTAATTTTTCAGCGCGATGTGCGCTGGATGAATGCAACGGCGGAAACATTCCTGAAAGACCAGCCGAAAGACCAGCCGTTCTTTTTGATCATGAGTTATGTCGATCCGCACCGCGGCGGCGGCGACGGCCGGTATGAGGCGGATAAAAATGAAAAATTCCCGCGCTTACGTTTAGGGCTGCCGGAAAATCCGCCGACGCCGGAAGAAACAAAACCGATTCCTTTTCTTGGCGTCGACAGTCCGGATGTCAGGATGGAATTGTCTGATTATTATTCCTGTGTAGAGCGTTTGGACACGGGCGTCGGCGAACTGCTGAAAATGATGGATGCGAAACATCTGCTCGACAATACGCTGATTGTAATGGTCGGCGACAACGGGCCGGATATCACGCGCGGAAAAATGTCCGCTTATGCAACAGCCACGCATATTCCAATGTTGGTCAGATGGCCGGATAAAGCCGCCGCCGGACTGGTGCGCGACGAGCTGGTTTCGACCATTGATCTTTTTCCGACGTTTATTACAGCCGCCGGCGGCAGGGTTACGGACGGGCGACAGACAGGGCTTCCGTTGCAGCCGCTGCTGACGGGCGGGAAAAAAGAGTGGCGCACACAGCTCCACACGGAATTCATCACGCATGTTCCGTGGCATTACTACCCGCGCTATACGGTGTTGAACGGAAAATATCATTTCATTCACAACATGGCGGCCCGGAACTCTGCGAGCCCGCTCGAAGCCAATAATTTCTGTTACGCGTGGTGGGAGGTTCAGAAGCCGGCTTATGCGGGCACGCCGATCCGGACCGTTTATGATCATGTCAAACAGCCGCCGGAATTCGAACTGTTCGATCTGGAGAAAGATCCGTTTGAGTTCAACAATCTGGCGGACAACCCGGAATACAAAGAGCTGGTGGAAAAGATGGCGTGCGAAGTGAAAGAGTGGCGCGTCGAGACGAAAGATCCTTTCCTTGATCCGGCTTTCGGCGAGGCGTTTCAAAAGCATGTGACGGAGATGAAAGCTGCCTATGATGCAAAAAACAGCGCCAAACCGGCGGCAAAAAAAGCAGCGAAAAAATCCGCTCCCGCAAAGGGAAGATAACGCTTATTCCGGACTTCTGCTGACAGAGTCCCGATAGACTCCGGGGGAAACCCCGGTGCTCTTTTTGAAAACCGTCGTGAAATAATGCACGTTCCGGAAGCCGCACTGTGCGGCGATTTCTTTAATGGGCAGGTTTGGTTCCGACAGTTTTTGTTTTGCCAGCGATACCCGCGCCGCCGTGATTTCGCGGCTTACGGTACTTCTCAATTCGATGCGGAACATCCGTTCAACGGTTGCGCGTGAAACTCCGGCGTTCTGTGCGATATCTTCCGTGCGCAGCGCGGTTCCGGCGTTGTGTTGAATGTATTCCATGGCAGCGAGCAGCTGTTCATTCCCGTGAACCATCGTATCGGTCGAGTCCCGTTCGATCAGTCTCAGCGATGAAGTGAATGAAGGAATTTCTTTTTCACCCCGCAGGAGCGCATCCAGCATAAGCGCCGCATGATACCCCTTCTTTTCCGGGAAATGCTCGATACTGGTCAGCGGCGGCGAGGAGATGCTGCACAGCATTTCGTCATGATCAATGCCCATGACCGCAATCTGTTCCGGAATACGAATTCCTGATCGCTTCGCGGCGTCGAGCACATCAAGGGCCCGGAAATCATTGACCGCGATCACTCCTGAATGAACGGGAAGGGAGAGCAGCGCTTTTTTTATAAATTGATGTTTTTTTCCGGCCTGTTCAGCCCTGCGGCCGGGAAAGAAGAGCTTCGAAGACGCGCCGTATTCCGCGCAAATTTTCCGAAAGGCCTCGATCCGTTCCTCTTGCCACCGCAGAACATCCATTCTGGGATAACCGAACAGGGCCAGATTCCGGCATCCTTTCCGCCAAAGATGGTCAACGGCGATCCGGATTATTTTTTCATTATCCTGTTCGATGAAGAATCGTCCGGGACGGTTTGCGCTGCGCTGCCCGGCGATGTGGATGCAGGGAATGCCGGGGATATCGCCGGACGGCGGGCGCAGGCCGATGATGCCGTCGTATTTCTGCCGTTTGAATATTCCCGGATCGAACGAAGTCTGCTCGACCAGGTGGAGCTGCCACGGCAGCCGGTATTTTTTTTTGCAGTCCAGCACGCCTCGAACCACGTTCCGGGCAAACGGAGAGTTCTCCTGAAAGGCGAAAATCAGCGCAATATTTTTCATGCGCCGATTTTATAAATGTTCCGTGTTTTTATAAAATAAAAAACTGGTGTTTAACGGCCGTGAGCGGCTGAATACCGTCGGAACGGAAGATGTTCAACGGGGAAAGGATTGAAACCCATGAGAAAAACAAAAGGAACCGCCCGGCGCCCGGCGGAATGGATCGGCGGGATTTGTGTCGCGACGCTGTTTGGCGGAGCCGGTCAGGTTTCTGCACAAACGCCGGTGCAAAAGCCGAATGTCCTGATGATCGTCATTGATGATCAGAACGACTGGATAGGCGCGTTCGGCGGTCATCCAATGGTGAAGACTCCGAATATAGATGCGCTGGCGGCCCGCGGCGCAGCGCTTTTGAATGCCCAGGTTCCTGCGCCGCTTTGCAATCCGTCGCGTACCGCGATTCTGACGGGGCTGCGTCCCTCCACTACCGGGATCTATGCATTGAGCCCGTGGTTCAGAGAGGTTCCTCAATGGAAAAACCGGGTGACTCTGCCTCAGTATTTTCACGATCACGGCTACCGGACGTATGCGAACGGGAAAGTCTATCATCAGGTTGAGAAGCAGAATGCCGAGTTTGATGACTGGGGAGGTTTGCGCGATTTGGCCGGAGTGCGTCCGGATAAGCGATTGATCGATCCGATGCCGAGCAAGGTCATTGACTGGGGCGTATTTCCCCATCGTGACGAAGACAAGGGCGACTACAAAACGGCCTCCTGGGCAGTTGATCAGTTGCGCAATGCTCCGAAAGACAAGCCGTTTTTTATCGCTGCCGGATTTCACCTGCCGCACGTGCCGGTTTATGTGACGCAGAAATGGTGGGATCTTTACCCGGACGACGACAGCATTCTGCCGCCGGTCAAGCCGGACGAACGCGCCGGTCTGCCGCGTTTTTCCTGGTATCTGCACTGGCAGCTTCCGGAGCACCGTTTGAATGAGGTTCAGCAGTACGGACAGTGGCGCAATATGGTTCACTCGTATCTGGCCGCGACCAGCTTTATCGATGCGCAGGTCGGGCGTATCCTCGCCGCGCTGAAAGACGCCGGGCTTGCTGAAAATACTATCGTGGTGGTTTTCGGCGACAACGGCTATCACCTCGGTGAAAAAGAAATTACCGGAAAAAACACGCTGTGGGAACGCAGCACCCGGTCGCCTTTAATTTTCGCCGGCCCCGGCATTACCCCCGGCGGACGCTGTACGCAGCCGGTTGAGCTGCTCGACATTTATCCCACGCTGATTGATCTGTGCGGACTGCCGCCGCGATCCGATCTGGACGGCATCAGTATCCGGCCTCAGCTTGAAAATGATAAAGCCCGGCGCGGCCGCCCGGCCGTCACGGATGCCAATCCGGGCAACCACAGCATTTGCAGCGAGCGCTGGCGCTATATCCACTATGCCGACGGCAGCGAAGAACTGTACGACATGCAGAGCGATCCGCATGAATGGAACAATCTCGCGCAGAACCCTGAATGTGCGCCCGTGCTGGCGGAACACCGGAAATGGATTCCTGCGACGGAGTCAGCGCCGGCACCCGGAAGCGTCGGCGGGCGTATTATGACGTATGATCCGGTGACCGATACCGCCGTCTGGCAAAACAAAACGGTGATTCACCGCACGGATCCGATTCCGGGAATGACTGAACAGCAAAAGAGCCCGCCGGTAAAAAAAGAAGTACAGAACGAACCGTTCGGCCCGCTGCCGAAGCCGCTGTCATTCGATCAGCCGCGTCCTGATCTGACCGGCAGTTTTACGATGGCCGGATGGCTGACGCCCGGCGGATCAATAAGTCTGAGTTCTCCGTCCGCCAAAGGAATTAATGCGCTGAAAGGACAGGCGTATGTTGTTGAAACGGCACCGGGACACAAACTGTACGGAGAGGAGCATTCCTGTGCGGGAATATCCGCCGGCACGAACGGATTAATGGTCATCGAGCATTCCGGAAAATATCTTTCATCTGTTCTCACACTGGATCAGCCGCTTTCCGGGCCGGTGCATGTGGCGGTTGTGTATCGGAACGGGCAGCCTTCGTTGTATTTGAACGGAAAACCGGCGGCGGAGGGAATCGTCAGCGGACGCACGGTGCATCCCGGAACTTCGTCGTCCTGGACGCTTTACGGTGAAGCGCTGAGCGCCGGACAGGTTCAGACCGTCTTTGAACAGGCCGGTAAAAAATAAGGTATCAGAATGAAAAAATCGATTATCCCGTTTTTTGCCGGGCTCTTTTTCTCGGCGGTTCTGGCCGGCGAAATCTCTGCCGTCAAACCGCTCGGCGATAAAGAAAATCGTGGCGTCATAACGAACAACTTCACGATGGCGGGCTGGGTTCAGCCGGACGCCGGTATTCGTCTTACTCCGCCGTCCGGACACGGAATTTCGGCGACCAAGGGACAAAAATATATTCTATTCCCAGACCCCGGACACAAGCAGTACGGCGACGGCCACTCGGGTACCGGGATTTCTGTCGGCACGAACGGCGTGATGGTCATTGAACACTCCTCGGAATACTTTTCGCCGGTGCTGACCTGGACGCATCCGGTCGCTGGCCGCACCCACGTGGCGGTGGTTTACCGCGACGGAAGTCCGGCGCTTTTTATCAACGGAGAAAAAGCGGAAGCCGGTATTTCCTCGGGCCGTATCGTGCATCCGGGAGCACTTAAAGCCGGCCCGCCGAATGATCGCTTTACCGGCGAGATGACCCGGTGGGCTGTTTATGGCCAGGCACTTGGTGACGCACAGGTAAAACAGCTGGCGGAACCTGTCGTCGTGACCGCGCCGGCTTCCGTGATACCGGTGCAAGCGCCGATGGTTTCAAAAACTCCGGCTGTAAAAAATATTCTCTCGGCAGGCGGCGATGTTTTCTCCGACGCGTTTTGCAATCCTGCCGACTCCACCCGGCCGGGCGTTTACTGGTACTGGCTCGGCGGCATTATTTCCAAAGAAGGAATTACCAAAGATCTGGAGGCGATGAAGCGCGTGGGAATCGGCCGGGCGTACATCGGCAATATTAATTCGCCGATGGAGGGGCTGGTCTCTGTCAAAATGTTCAGTGACGAGTGGTGGGAACTGACCCGGCACGCTATTCGCGAAGGCGGACGGCTGGGTATTGATATCGGCGTATTCAATTGTCCGGGCTGGAGCCAGTCCGGCGGGCCGTGGGTCAAGCCGGAGCAGTCCATGCGTTATCTGGCGGTTTCGGAAACCAAAGTCAGCGGGCCGGGAAAATTCAGCGCAGTTCTGCCGGTGCCCGCTCAACCTTTTCAGGATGTTGCGGTGCTGGCCGTTCCTGAGGAGCCGCAGGATCCGGCGGCGGCCATTCTGGCGAAAAGCAAAGTGACGACTTCTCCCGCAGCGGACGGCGCGGCGATGATGCTGGACGGTGATTCTGAAACCGCCTTCACATT
Organism: Kiritimatiellales bacterium; assembly: GCA_041661845.1. Lineage (GTDB taxonomy): Bacteria > Verrucomicrobiota > Kiritimatiellia > Kiritimatiellales > Tichowtungiaceae > Tichowtungia. Next base: position 20,849 of record JBAZTQ010000041.1, read on the forward strand.
TCCCGCCGGTGCCGCAACGAAACAGCCGTTCATTGTAGAGATCAAATGTCCGGAAGAAGTGACGGTCAGAAATATCACCATCGTGCCGGATAAAGTTCAGCTGAAGGCCGAGTGCGAGCTGCAATACAAAGATCAGGTCGGACAATATCAGCCGGTGAAAAAATTCACTATGGAACGGCTGAGCAAAATCAATATCGGCCCGATGCTTTTCGGGCCGGTGGTAGAGGCGTTTCCTGCCGTGAAGGCCGCCGAGTTCCGCGTGATCTTCACCCAGCTCGCGAAAGGCGGAAAAAAGGATAAAGACAAAGATCCCGGCATCGCGGAGATCTCGCTTTCCGAATCGCCGAAACTGGAACGCTATGTGGAAAAACAGCTGGGTCAGGCGTTCCCGACTCCGCACACGCAGTGGGACGCCTATCTCTGGAAACCGCCGGCGGCAGCGGATGACGGGACGTCTGCCGTGAAGCCTGCGCAAATCCAAAACATCAGCGCATCGCTCGACTCCGCCGGCAAACTGATCTGGGAAATCCCGGCAGGCAATTGGACCATTCTGCGGGTCGGCATGAGTCCGACCGGTGTCCAAAATAATTCCGCCCCGAAAGAAGGCAAGGGGATGGAAACGGACAAGATGAATGCCGCGCATGTGAAGGCGCATTTCAATGCCTATCTCGGGAAGCTGGCGGAACGTCTTTCTCCTGAGGAGCGCAAAGGATGGAAATATGTGGTCGTGGACAGTTATGAGGTCGGACCGCAGAACTGGACTGACAATCTCCAGAACGAATTCCGCGCCCGGTATCATTACGACCCGCTGCCGTGGTTTCCGGTTCTGACCGGACGCGTGGTGGACAACCCGGATCGGTCAGACCGGTTTCTTTGGGATCTGCGGCGGCTGGCGGCTGACAAGGTCGCTTCCGATTACATCAAACCTTTGCGCGAATCCGCCAATGAACACGGGCTCAAGCTGTGGATGGAAAATTACGGCCACTTCGGTTTTCCCGGCGAAGATTTGCAGTACGGCGGACAGTCGGACGAAGTATCCGGCGAATTCTGGGCCTCCGGCGATCTCGGCAGCTTTGAGTTGCGGACAGCCAGCTCGTCGGCTCACACCTACGGCAAGCCGGTTGTGACAGCGGAGTCGTTTACTTTCGGAGGCACCCCCTGGACGCAGACGCCGTGGTCGCTCAAGCAGCGCGGCGACTGGGCCATGGCGGAGGGCGTTAATCTTTTTATACTGCACCTGTTTATTCACCAGCCGGTTGACCGCGCGCCGGGAATCAATGCCTGGTTCGGCACCGAGTTCAACCGGAACAACACCTGGTTTAATGACATGGACAGCTGGATCGCCAGCTTCCGGCGCGCACAGGCCGTTCTGCAGCAGGGACATTATGTTGCCGATCTGGCCTATTTCACCGGCGAGGATGCGCCGAAGGAAACAGGAATCTGTGACCCGGCGCTTCCGCCGGGATATGATTACGACTTCATGAACGGCGAAGTGCTGCGCCGCGATCTTCAGGTCAAGGACGGACGGTTCGTTCTGCCTGACGGCATGAGCTACCGTCTGCTGGTGCTGCCGCCGCTCGAAACGATGCGTCCTGATATGCTGAAAAAAATCAGCGAGCTCGTACACGCCGGCGGAGCCGTTCTGGGTGCGCCGCCGTCGCGTTCTCCGAGTCTGGAGAATTATCCGGAGTGCGATACGCAGGTTCGCAAGCTGGCCGGAGAGCTGTGGAAAGGGATCGACGGCAAAACGATCACGGCTGGACATTACGGAAAAGGTTTTGTTTTCCGCGGCACTGATGCGGCTACGGCGCTGAAAGCGCTTGGCACTTTGCCTGACGTTGACGGAATCGGCGCGCGGGCTTCGTTCGGAAAGGGCGACGGGTTTGCGTGGATTCATCGTCACTCAGACGCCGCTGATGTTTATTTTCTGGCGAACCAAAGCGACGAACAGAAACCGCTTTCACTTTCATTCCGTGTGAGCGGCGGCGTGCCGGAATTATGGGATCCCGTGACCGGCGAAATGCGCGCTTTGCCGCAATTCACGCGGGAAGCCGGACGCATTCAGGTTCCGCTGGAATTCCAGCCCCGGCAGTCTTATCTGCTGGCTTTCCGCAAAGCGGGCAGCCTGCCCGCCGCGGCGGGCGGCAGTAACTTCCCTGTCTTTGCGCCGGTGATGAATCTCACCTCCGAGTGGGAAGTGACCTTTGATCCAAAACGGGGCGGACCGGGTCAGATGACGTTCGAACAGCTGACGGATTGGACAAAGAACGCAAACGCCGGAATCAAATACTACAGCGGCACCGCGGTTTACCGGTGCAGCTTCAATTCCGACTTGCCGGTTGGCGGACGCTTCTTTTTGAATCTGGGAAGCTATGCCAGTATTGCGCGGGTGAAACTGAACGGTCAGGATCTTGGCGCGGTGTGGGTTCTTCCCGGTCGAGTCGAGATCACGGACGCTTTGAGACAAGGCGCGAACGAACTGGAAATCGGCGTTTCCAATACCTGGAACAACCGCCTGCTCGGCGACAGCAAGCTGCCTGCCGGGCAACGGACGACGTGGACGTCTGTTGATTCGGGCATAAAACCCGGTACACAGCTTCAACCGTCCGGACTGACCGGGCCGGTTACCGTCGAGCAACTGCAACCCTGAAGCATGGAGGTATTATGTTTAAGCGTCTCATCCTGTTCATCACAATGCTGTCGGGCTGCTGTCTTGCGGCCGAGCTGAGTCTGCCGTCGGTTTTCTCTGACCACATGGTACTGCAACGCGAACGTGCTGTGCCGGTTTGGGGTAAGGCGGATCCGGGCACTGCGGTTAACGTCGAGTTTGCCGGTCAGACAAAAACAGCAACTGCCGGTGCCGATGGAAAATGGAAAGTGACGCTTGATCCGATGCCGGCCTCTTCTGAATCCCGTCTCCTGAAGGTTACCTCCAATCTGAAATCGGAAATCATCAATCTTCAATTCACCGATGTACTCATCGGTGAGGTCTGGCTCTGTTCCGGACAGTCCAATATGGAACGGGCCATGATACTTGCGGAAAACGCCGATGCGGCGATTGCCGCCGCCAACTATCCGCAAATCCGTCTCTTTAAGACGACAAAAAAGCCCGCAGCGGAACCGCAGGAAATTGCGAGTGCTCCGTGGAGTGTCTGCGCGCCTGAAACCGTCACCAATTTTTCAGCCGTTGCCTATTTTTTCGGGCGCAAACTGCATCAGGATCTCAACGTGCCGGTCGGCCTGCTGCTGAGCGCCTGGGCCGGCACCCGTATTGATCCGTGGATTCCGGCGTGCGGATTGGCGGGCGTCGATTCGCTAAAAGATATTTATGCGACGACACAGAACGGATTTCATCTGGACGATAAAAAGCCGCACCAAACTCCCACCGCACTGTATAACGGCATGATCTACGGGCACATTCCCTTCGCCATCCGCGGGGCCATTTGGTATCAGGGCGAATCCAACTTCCAGGACGGAATGCTCTATCTGGATAAAACCAAGGCGATGCTCAATGGCTGGCGCAAGCTCTGGGGTTATGACTTTCCGTTCTATTTCGTGCAGATTGCTCCGTTCGGATATCCTGACGACAAGACCGATGTTTTGCCGCGCTTCTGGGAGGCGGAGGCCGAAATTGTTAAGACCATTCCGAAAACGGGCATGGCTGTAATCAGCGACTTCACTGCACTGCACAACATTCATCCTCCGAATAAGGAAATTCCCGGAACCCGTCTGGCACTGCTCGCCGAAGCCAACGACTATGGCATGAAGGTGGTCAACACCGGCCCGGTTTTCCAAACGTTGGAAAAACAGGGGAACAAGCTGAAGGTTGTTTTCAGTTCCGCTGTGGGGCTCACCACTCGCGACGGAAAAGATCCGGACTGGTTTGAAGTTGCCGGAAAAGATGGCGTTTTCAAAAAGGCGGAAACGAAGATTGATGGCAATGCGGTCATTGCGCAATCCAGTGAAGTTGCCGAGCCTGTTGCCGTTCGCTTTGCATGGGACAAGCTCGCCGTGCCGAATCTCATGAACGGGGCCGGACTGCCGACAGCCGCTTTCCGCGCCGGGGATTTTACTAAACCGTAAATATAACCGGCGTCAGCATGCACCAGTGCCAAATTACATTCGAGAAACCGGCGATGGGATGGTATTTTGATTTTCAGTAATAAGGAGTGCGCAATGCAGATTAAAACAGACCGCCGCGACTTTTTGAAAACCGCCGCCATGGTGACCGGGGCGCTGGCGCTAACCGGCGCGATGCGTGCATCAGCGGTTCCGGCAGCGGAACAGAAGCCGAATATCCTCTATATTTTTGCCGACCAGTGGCGCGGTACTGCGACCGGCTATGCCGGTGATCTGAATGTGAAGACGCCCAATCTGGATCGGCTTGCCGCACAGTCGCTGAATTTCTGCAACGCCGTTTCGGTATGCCCGGTCTGTACGCCATACCGCGCCGCGCTGATGA
>JBAZTQ010000042.1:0-25203 GCA_041661845.1 Kiritimatiellales bacterium
CCTCACCGCGTTTTCTTTGCGTGCGGAACGCGGTGAGGACACCGCGTCTACGTTTCAATAAAGACCCAAAAGGATTTCATGACTCGCCGTAGCCGCTGAATCTGTGAAGCAAATCGGCAAAGGCGGTTGCCCTTTCTACCCGCCCCTGCTAAAAACGCTTTGTATTCGTATCGCGATTGCGGAGTCCGGTTTTGCGAGGTTCCCCGCCACAAACAAAAAGGATGCTACATGCAAAAAACAAAACAAGCGCCATGGACAAAGCAGGAACTATTGGGAGTTGCGAAATATCAAAAAAATATTCAGTGGCTGGTATTGGCCCATCTCATCGCCATATTCGTTCCCTATGCGACAATTTTAACCGGTATCGTTGGAGTCTACTTTATCTACAAGCTGGCCTCGTCGCTAAGATCGTCCTGCGCCTGGCTGTACATCATACTCTCGTTTATTCCCGTCATAGGAGTGCTTGCGCTTGTCCATTTTGTTGGAAAAGCGACCAAGGTTCTAAGGGAAAATGGAATTAGTGTCGGAATCATGGGAGCAAAAATGGATGATTTTAAAGAGATCCAAGACGCCGCCCAATAGGCTGGTTGATCTTACGGCCAATGCCAGCTCATCCATAACATTCCCTTCTCTAAAACTCCCCTTCCGAAGCTTGTCCAAACCGGTGAATTCAGGCTAACTATGCACCTCGCAATGAAAGGTTTTCTCTGATGAAGGTACTGGTGATTGGAAACGGCGGACGGGAACATGCGCTCTGCTGGAAACTGAAGAACGATTCGCGCAAGCCGGAGCTTTTCTGCACGCCCGGCAACGCCGGTACCGCCCAGCTCGGCACGAACCTCGCCCTTTCCGCCACTGATGTCGCCGGAATCGTCAGCTGGGCCAAAGCCAATAAACCCGAGCTGACCGTGATCGGCCCGGAAGCGCCTCTCTGCGCCGGTCTGGCCGACGCGCTGGAATCCGCCGGCTTCCGCGTATTCGGTCCGCGCAAAGCCGCCGCCGAACTCGAAGGCAGTAAAAAATTCGCCAAGGAAATTATGCAGGCCGCCGGAGTTCCGACCGCCGCCTGCGCCGTTTTCACTGCCGCGGACAAAGCCTGCGCCTATGTCCGCCAGCGCGGCGCACCGATTGTAATCAAAGCCGACGGCCTCGCCGCCGGCAAAGGCGTGACGGTGGCCGAAACCGTTGAACAGGCCGAAGACGCCATCAAAGACGCGCTCGGCGGAGCATTCGGCGATGCCGGCAGCCGCGTCGTGATCGAAGATTTCCTCGTTGGCGAAGAAGCTTCCATCCTCGCGCTGATCGACGGCGAACACGTCGTACTGCTCGCCTCGTCGCAGGATCACAAGCGCGTGTTTGACGGAGACCTCGGCCCGAACACCGGCGGCATGGGTGCTTACTCGCCCGCGCCGGTCGCCACCGATGCCGTGCTCGATATTGTCCGCAAGGAAGTCTATGGCCGCACGCTGGCCGAATTGAAAAAGCGCGGCATCACCTATAAAGGCGTGCTCTATGCCGGGCTGATGATTCATAACGGCCAGCCGAGCGTGGTCGAATTCAACTGCCGCTTCGGCGATCCCGAAACGCAGGCGGTGCTGGCCCGCTGGGAAGGCGACATTATTCCGGCACTCGAAGCCTGTATCGACGGCACGCTTTCAGAAGATTTGATCCGCTGGAAAAAAGAGCAGTCGGTCTGCGTCGTCATGGCGGCGGACGGCTATCCCGGCGACTATAAAAAAGGCGACGAGATTTCCGGCCTCGATGCGGCGGCGGAACACGCCGTCATCTTCCACGCCGGTACCGCGCTCAAGGACGGCAAGGTCGTCACCGCCGGAGGCCGCGTACTCGGCGTCACCGGCATCGGCAAGGATCTGCGCGCCGCCGTCGATAACGCTTACGCCGCCGTGAAAAAAATCTCGTGGAACGGCGCGTTTTGCCGCAAGGATATCGGGCATCGGGCGCTGTAACCGCCATTGACACGGTTTTGTATCCGGCTTATTTTCCGGTTGTTATGAAAACAGCACTCCAACTGGCTCAGGAATATGCTTCGCTCGTGCGCGCCAAGCTCGGCTCGCAGGTCAAAGGCGTAATTCTTTTCGGCTCTCAAGCCCGCGGAGATGCCACAGAAAAATCAGATTATGACGTAGTCGTGATTCTCGATAAAAAATCAGTTGCCGTCCGCGAGAAGATTCTGGATGCCGGAACTGAGATGCTGAACCGGTATGACCGGCTTTTTGCCGCGCTTGTTTATGATGAACAGGAATGGAGCCGGACGCGCCGCTTTCCCCTCGGCTGGAATATTGAACAGGAGGGCGTTGCCGTATGACCGGATTCCGTTCTTCTCCGGACATCCTGAATGCCATGCTCGCAAAAGCAGATGAAAAGCTCGCAGCGGCCCGGCGCGATTTCAAAGACGGTTTTTTGGGAGAAGTCTCTTCCCGCGCTTATTATGCGGTGTTTCATGCGATCTCCGCTGTTCCGGCTTCACGCGGAATGACTTTTCCATCTCATGCCCGGGTAATCGGCGCGTTTAATAAGGAGTTTGTAAAGACTGCCGTTTTCTCCGCCGATACCACCCGCAAGCTGCAGCGGCTTTTTGAAGACCGGCAGATATCGGATTACGATTGTACCGGTAAAATTGATGAAGAAACCGCCCCCGCGGATCTTGATGATGCGCAGGCTCTGGTGGATATCTGCCGGAATTATCTGAAAAACGTTTAAGGAGCTGATTATGGCTAAGCCGCAAGTTGCGATCGTAATGGGAAGCTCCAGTGACTGGAAAACCGTCGAAGCCTGTTTCCAGACGCTGGGAGAATTCGGTATCAAAGCCGAAGTGAAAGTCATGTCGGCCCACCGGACGCCGCACGAAGCGTGCGAGTTCGCCGAAAACGCCGCCAAGAACGGTTTCAAGGTAATCATCGGCGCGGCTGGCGGCGCGGCGCACCTCGCCGGAGTTCTCGCCGGGCACACGATTCTTCCGGTGATTGGAATTCCGATGCCGGGCTGGGCGCTCGACGGAATGGATTCTCTCCTTTCAACCGTGCAGATGCCGAAAGGCGTTCCGGTCGCTACCGTCGCCATCGGCCAAACCGGCGCGGTCAACGCCGCAATTCTCGCCGTGCAAATGCTGGCGATTTCCGATGCCGACTTGAAACGCAAACTGGTGGCGCACAAAGCTAAAATGCGCAAAGAGGTGCTCAAGTCCGACGCCGATTTGCAAAAGCAGATCAATGGCTGAAATCGTCCAGATTGACGCCGACAGGCCCGAGCCGGAAATCATCCGCCGGGCCTGTGCGCTTTTAGAGGCCGGTGAACTGGTGGTTGTGCCGACCGAAACGGTTTACGGCATCGCCTGCGATCCGGAGCATCTGGAAAAACTCTACGCCGCCAAGGAACGCGAGCGCGGTAAACCGGTGGCACGGCTGGCCGCCAGTTTTGAACAGGTTGAAGCGCTCGGCGCGAAGTTCGGGAAGTACGGTCGCCGGCTCGCCGAAAAATACTGGCCCGGCCCGCTAACGCTGGTGCTTGATACGCCCGGCGGGCCGACCGGCTTCCGCGTTCCGAATCACGCGGTACCGTTGGCACTCGCCCGCGCTTTCGGAAAACCCATCGCCCTGACCAGCGCCAACAAAAGCGGCGGTGCAGACGCCGTTTCCGCGCAGGAAGCTTTCCAGACTCTGGAAAATTCCGTCGCGCTGTTTCTGGATGCCGGCGAATGTTCCGGTAAGATTCCCAGCACAGTTGTCCAATGTTTGGAAAATGAGGTAGAAGTCCTGCGCGAAGGAGCTGTTTCCTGTTCTGAACTCGAAGGCCGCAAAAAACTCATTTGACGAGGAACAGTTTGACGGCGGATTCGGTGAGGAAGCCGGTCGGCCCGGCGGCTTTTTTGAGCGCAATGACCGTATCGGCGGCGGAAACGCCGGGATGGTTTTTCATGTAGAGCGCGGCGACGTGCGCCACATAGGCTGTTGCCACGGAAGTTCCCTGCGCGCCGCCGGCGGAACCGGGCGCGATAATATCCACAAAGCCGCCGCGGTTGGAATAGTCAGCCAGCCGGCCGTTGCTCGACGCGGCCACGCCGACGACTCCGGGATAAGCCGCCGGATACATCGGCCTGCCGGTGTTTTCGTTGCCGACGGCGGCGAAAACAGGGTGTCCCCGGCTGATCGCATATTGTACGGCGCTTTCGATAAACGCACTCGGCGTTTCAGATCCCCAGCTTAAGCTGACGGGGCCGGAGCTGTTCTTCACGGCGTAGGTCATGGCGTTCATCAAAGTGAAAGCATCGGCGGAACCGTCATCGGCAAAAGCTTTTACCGCGACAACAGATACGCCTTCACCGACCGGACTGTTGTAAGGATCGAGCAGACCGGCGGCGAGTTTCGCCATCAGTGTGCCGTGGCCGACGGCATCGGCGGTGAGCGGCGCGCCGGGGTTGGTGGCATCAAACGCACTGATGACCGCGCGGCCGAGACTGTCGCCGGGTGTCAGGCCGGTGTCGAGCACAGCGACGGCGACGGGGCGGTCGCCGGCAGACGGCGTCCAGTTCACATTTCCGGAAGAATCCCGGTCCGCCGCCGTCTCCATACGCGGTATGTCGTAGACGTAGTTCGGTTCGGCCAGCGCAATGCGGCTTTCGTTGGCGAGCTGGGCGACAAGATCAAGGACGTTGGCGCCTTCGGGCAGCAGGATGCGGTAGATGCCGAGTTCGGCGTTGGCGGCGATAACGGTGCCGCCGGTACGGGCAAGGAAGGTTCGCAGATCTTCAATAGAGGTTCCCGGTTTAAAGCCGATCAGAATTTCGCGGGTCATAAACCGGAGGCGTCCGTCGAAAGAGGTTTCAATGCGGCGTGTGCTGCGAAGCGGTTGTACTGATGCGACACAGCCTTCGCGGAACACACGGATGCCGGTGAGGCGGATCAGGTCGCCCAGCGGACCGGGTTCGCGCCGCCAGTCGAGCAGGTGGTTGTAGGGCGAAAGCAGTTCGCCGAGCACTGCTTCCACATTGGCGGCGCTAAAGGATCCGGTAACGGTTTTTTGAGCGGCAGGATCGATCTGTACCTCGATGCCGGCGGCGGCAAAATGTCCCAGAAGCTGCTGAACCGGTTCGTCTTTAGCGGTGAGCCAGAGGCGGTTCTGGTCGATACGGAATTCCGATACGACAGCTTGCACAGAAGCCGTTGCGGTGCAAAGAGCTAAGATGGCCGTTCGGATGGGCTTATACACGGAAGCGAAAGTAGCAGGAAGCTGAACAAATGGCAACCGGCTGCATCTAACGGTATGATTGACGGACTACAAGCGGGGGCGTATGTTGCGACGGTTATGAACGCGCGGTTTTATAGAGGTTTCGTTTTGCTGACGGCAGTTGCCGCCTGCGCCGTTTCTTCGTTTGCTGAAGATCTTGATGCCGCATTGGCAGCCCAGAAAAAGAAAGCTCAACACCGGGTTTATTCTGAAAGCGCCTTGCTCGACGACCAAAAACTGGTTGTCCCGCGCACTCCGACTCAGGAAGAACAGGAGCTGGATAAAAAACTGCAGGAACTGGAAGCAAAGGCGGATGTCCGGCCCGACCCGCGCCTGCAACATATGATGTTACGGCAGTCGGACGCTGCAGTTCGTCCTGCGGAAAAGCAAAACTGGCTGACCCCGGCGATGCTGGATAATGACGCATCGGTGACGCAGACCAACGAAACGGACAACGCATGGCTTGTCCGGGAAATGGAGCGGCAAAAGGAGTTGAAAGAACTGGAGGCCGCCAAGAAAGAAAACGAGCAGGTTGAAAAACTTCTGCGCGGAAAAACGCAGCAACAGCAGAAAATTTCGCCGGAAATGGATCGCCTGAAACAATATCAGCTTGCTCCGCCGAAACTGTTCGGCAGCAAAGAGAAGGATGATGATCCGCCGTATATGACCCCGCGGAGCGGAACCCCCAACCCGCTGTCAGCAGTCGGCCTGACACCGAAAAAAGAAATTCCGGTTGCACCGGCTCCGTTTTCTCCGAAAGCAGCGCGGATTTCTTCGGCGATGGACAACGATCCGCTCAAATCTGTCAGGAATCCGGCGCTCAGTATAACTCCCGGATTGCTTTCACAGCCGTCCCGCTCCGTGTTTTCACCGAATCGGGATGTGCCCGCCGCCGTGCCGTTGACTCCGCTGGAAATGATCCGTAAGTCGTCGCCGATCAACCGTCCGGATCCTTTTACGGACGATCACATGCCGCGGATCAAATCCAGCATCTGGGAATAGCTACTTTTCGTCTTCGAGACGCAACAGTCCTTTATACGATTCATAAGCACGCTGAATTTTCGCGTGTTGCGCTTCAAATGAAGCAATATCCTGTTTGGATGCATTCTGTTGCATTTTAAGCAGTTCCATGGCGAATCCGGAAGAACGCAGGGCTTTATCATACTGGCCGGACACATAATAGGCTTCCGCCAGCGTGTTCCACAAAGACGGGGCGTAAGGCGCATCCATAATGGCCTCGCGGGCGTGACGCAACGCCAGTTTACCGTTTTTCATCTTACCGCCGGTGGCATAAATCCACGCCAGATTGTTTTGAATCATCGGATTGCCCGGGATCGACGCTTCCAGCCTTTTCAGCAGCATAACGGCGTCCTCGTACCGTTCCATCTGGATGTAAAGCATGCTCAGGCGGAAATAGAGGTCGCCGTTATTGGGGTCGGCTTGCAGTGCGTGCAGATACGCCTGCTCGGCTTCTTTGTATTCTCCTTCGTTGGCGTATTGCACCCCGGTATCCATCAAAAAAGAAACCCGCGCCGCTTTTAATTTATCTTCCCGGCTTGCCGCGTCGGTCTGCACAACCGTATTGGTGCTTTCATCATACGCGCCGGTTACCAGCGGCACGGATCCCTGCGGAGTGCTTGGCACCGCGATCCCGGTCTGCACCGCCACATTGGTTGTTTCTCCATACGCACTGACGATCAGCGGGGAAGAGCCTTGCGGAAGACCTTTCGCTACATTCGTCTCCGCCTGCGCAGTGGTGTTGCTTGCCGTTTCATACACACTGATTGCCAGCGGCGAAGGGCCTTGCGGCGCGTTTTGCGCCATCGAAGATGCGCCCAGCAGCGCTGCAGTTAAAATAGGCAGAAGGTATTTCATAGGTTTTTCACATTTTTTTGACAGTCACCTGCACCGCCGCCGGTTCAATCTTCTCGATCTGCAACCCGGCCGGCGCGTCGGCCCGCACGGAAACTTCGTAGTCTGCCGGTTCGGTCAGTTCGGTGCAATCGATATAAGTATAGACATCGCGCGCATTCAAGTCGGCAATACGCTGCGGACTGCCGCGCAGAGTCACCGAAACTTTTTCCGGCCGGATTTTCACCATTCGCGGATCGTCGGAGGCCAGCAGCGGACGCACCGCGCTGTTTTCAATCCGCCGGGTCGCCACCCGTTCCACCAGCGAAACATCGGCGGTTACGCGTTCGGGAGAAACCGCCCACGGCTGGCCCGCCGAAGCAATCGCCACATGGGTTTTAAACGAATTATAGCGCCCGTCGAGGCTGACCGGAACGGTTCGCACCTGGTCGAGTTCGCTCAGCAGCCGTTCGGCTCCGCGCACTTTCACCGTGGCAGGCGTGCAAATGTTCTGTTCCATCTGGATGCCTTGCGGCAGCTCGCCTTCCAGCACCACCTTCACCGGCAGTACCCGCTCCACTTCCCGGTCAATCGTCACGGTTATTTCCGACGGTTCAAACTGTACGGCATGGGCGCGCGACGGAGCCTTCACAAAGCGCGGCGAAAATTTAACCGTCTGCCGCAACCGGTCGGGATGCTGCGACACATCGATTTTTACAGATACCTGATCACTGCTGATAAAGCGAACGTCGTCGCGCGAACCGCGAAAGCGGATATTGACCGTATCCGCCGACTGGTCGAAAACCGCCCGGCCGTCACCCGCCGTCACCGAGACCGGAACATCCGCCACCATCACTTCGAAGCTGGTATTTTCGCGAACCGCCTGCCAGACCGCAAACGCCAGCAGGAGGCAGAACAGTTTCATCATCCAGTTGCGGCTGACCGCCCGCCGGATCGACATCAGACTGACCGGCCGCACGGGCCATTTTATGTCCTGTCTAATCATTCGAGTACTCCCCGGACATAAACCCGTTCGTCCCGTTACTCTCGTCACGCCGGTTGTTGTCGCGGCTGAGGAACGCCGTCAGCGTCTGGTGCAGCTGCGGCCCGTCGAATCCGCGCTTGAGGAGCCCGTTGTGCGCGACGGAAATCACACCGGTCTCCTCCGAAACAACAATCACCACCGTATCGGTCTCCTCGGTCAGGCCGATGGCGGCGCGGTGGCGCGTACCGAGGTCACTCGTCAAATCGTCCCGCTGTGTCAGCGGGAAAACGCAGCCTGCCGCCGCAATGCGGTCCTCGCTGATGATTACACCGCCGTCGTGCAGTGACGTTCCGGGATAGAAAATGGAAGTCAGCAGTTCGGCGCTCACATCGCTGTTCATCGCCGTGCCGGTATTTTGAATCGTCTTGGTTTCCACTTCGCGCTCAAGGGCGATCAGCGCGCCGATTTTACGGGAGGCCAGCAGCACGACGGCGGCGGTAACCGGGTCGGCCAGCGCGCTGCGGGATTTGCCCGCCATAAAATTACTGTGCCGTCCGAGCCGGGCCAGCGCACGGCGGATTTCCGGCTGGAAAATCACAATCAGCGCCAGTGCCAGATAGGGCATCAGCATTTGCAGCAGTCTGTTGATCACCAGCAGATTGGTGAACTTGGTAATCACCATCAGGACGGCGAAAATAATGGCCAGTCCGGTCAGAATGGCTGCGCCGCGCGTACCGCGGAAAAACTTCACCAGAAAATAGAAGACGGCGGCGAGAATCAGAATCTCGATCGTTCCGGTTCCTCCGGGATATTCAATGCTATGTAACCAGTCCATCTTGCGTTCCTTGAGCGCGCAGTTTATCCACAAGCTTCGCGGCATCGCAAGAATCCTTTACATCATGCACCCTCAAAATGTGCGCGCCGCGCAGAACCGAAAAAACCGCCGCCGCCAGCGACCCCGCCAGCCGCTTATCCGGCCCGCCGCCGAGCAGCCGCCCGATAAACCCCTTGCGGCTCGCCCCGATCAGTACCGGACGGCCCGAGGCAGCCAGCGCCGGAATATTGTTCAGCAGCGCCAGATTATGCGCGTCCGTTTTTCCGAAACCGATCCCCGGATCGAGCGCAATCTGTTCCGGCGCAACGCCCCGCTCCACCGCAAACGCCGTACACTCTTCCAGAAAGTTCCGGACCTCCAAAACCACATCGGCATACTGCGGATCGTTCTGCATCGTCTCCGGCGTTCCGAGCATATGCATCAGCACCAGCCCCGCGCCGGTTTCCGCCGCCACTTTCGCCATGCCGGGATCAGCCAGCGCCGAAACATCGTTGATGATGTCCGCGCCGGCGGCGATCGCCGCGCGGGCGACTTCCGCTTTCCGCGTATCAATGGAAATCAGCACGCCCGTCTTCTTGCGCAGCTTTTCAATCACCGGAACCGTCCGCGCAATTTCTTCCAGCGCTTGAACCGGCTGGGCTCCCGGACGGGTCGATTCGCCGCCGATGTCGATAATGTCCGCGCCTTCCGCAACCATTTCGAGTCCGCGCGCCACCGCGGTTTCTACGGCCAGAAACTTTCCGCCGTCCGAAAACGAATCCGGCGTCGCGTTCAGAATGCCCATAATCAGCGTTTTCTGCCCGCAGACGACTTCCCGCCCGCGGCACCGCCAAATGATCTGTTGTTTTCCAACCATTGGAAAAACCATACGCCGTTTTTTCCAACCATTGGAAACGAAATCGTCTGCGCTTGTATTCCGGAAAAGAGTCTTTAGTTTTAAACACAACGGAGATTTCTCATCAAACAGTCGGGCATCCAGTTGAGCCGGTATCTTGCAGCGCATAAAACGCCGATTGCGCTGACGGCGGTTTATGCCCTGATCACGGTGGTCATCAATCTTTTCATGCCGTACATCCTGCGGCTGGCCATCGACGGGCTGACGGCCGGTACGCTGACGCCGCCGGTTTTGTGGCGCTACGTGCTGCTCTTCGCCGGGCTGACCGTCTTTGCCGCCTGGTTCTCCCGGCAGTTGCGCCGTATGCCGCTCAAGCTGGCGCACCGGATCGAGTACGACGTCCGCCGCGATCTGTTTGAGCATTTGACCAAACTGGATCAGGAATTTTTCCGCAAAGAACGCACCGGCAATCTGATGACGCGGATGTCGTCGGATATGACGATTGTGTGCGACGCCGTCGGTCAGGGACTGCTGCAAGGAATACGGACCGGCCTGGCCCTGCTGTTCGCCTCGATTGTGATGGTGTGGATCAATCCGATGCTGGCCGGGCTGATGTTCGCGCTGTATCTGCCGATCGTCATCGTTTTCTTTCTGGTGCTCACCGTAATGCGGAAACGGCAGAAGACGCTGCAGGAACAGGTTTCGGAGATCTCCAATTTTGCGCAGGAAAGTTTTTCCGGCATCCGCTGTATCAAAGGCTTCGCGATTGAACCGCGCCGTACCGGTCTGTTTGAAACCATGAACCGGGAGCTGATCCGTAAAAATATTCAGCTGCAGACGGCGATGCAGCTGCTCTGGCCGCTGATGGCGTTCTGGTTCAGCATCGGCATGCTGCTGCTGCTGAATGTCGGCGGCAAACAGGTGATCCGCGGCACGGTCAGCATGGGCGTACTGGTTCAGTTTCTCCAGTACCTGCTCTACATGCAGTGGCCGCTGCTGGCGCTGAGCTGGACAGCCGGTCTGCTGCAGCGCGGCAAAGTAAGCTGGCGGCGGATCAAAGAACTCTTCGATCGCGAACCGCTCATCCGCGACTCCGCAGAAACCGATTTTTCCATCCAAAGTCTGGATGGCGAAATCGAATGGCGGAACGTTTCGCTCGATATCGACGGCAAGCGCTTCCTGCAAAACATCGACTTGAAAATCCCCGCCGGAAAAACAGTTGGCATTACCGGTCCGACCGGCAGCGGAAAAACGCTGCTGACGTCGCTGCCAGCACGGCTGATGGATGTCAGCGAAGGCGTCCTGCTGGTCGGCGGACATCCCGTCAAAAAGATTCCGCTCCACCTGCTGCGCCGGAACATCGGCTGCGCCGCGCAGGAGCCGGTGCTCTTTTCCCAGACCTTGGAACACAACATCGCGTTCGGCATGGAAACGCCGGACGACCCGGTCGTCGACTGGGCCGCCGGGATCGCCCATCTGCACGGCGACATCGAAGGTTTTCCGGATCACTATAAAACGCTGCTCGGCGAGCGGGGCATTACGCTCTCCGGCGGCCAGCGGCAGCGCACCTCCATCAGCCGCGCCGTCGCGCGCCGCCCGCAGATTCTGATTCTCGACGACGTGCTGTCATCCGTCGACACGCAGACCGAAGCTGACATCATGGCCAAGCTTCAGCCGGTGATGAAAAACAGCACCTGTCTGTTTGTGAGCCACCGTATTTCCACACTGCGCTACACCGACGAAATCATCGTCATCGAAGGCGGCCGCATTACGGCACGCGGAACCCACGACGAACTGATCGCCCGGCCCGGCTATTATGCGGAACTGAATGCGATGCAGCAGTTGCAGGAAAAACTGGAGGCCGGACAATGAGCGCGCCGGTAGCCAGCAAAAAACTCGGCCTCGCGCGCCGTCTGTTCCGGTACGCACTGCGCTACCGGCGCTGGCTGCTGCTCGCCCTGCTCCTGATTTCGGTGATCTCCGTCTCGATCAATTATCTGCCGGTGCTGATTAAACACATCACCGACTCCTGTCTGCTCGACACGGCGGCGAACGCCGCCGACCGGATTCACCGGCTGACGCACCTCAGTCTGCTTTACCTCATCATCGCCGTCGCCGGTTATACGCTGCGCTACTTGCAGGGAATCCTCACGGCGTGGGTCGGCCAGCGGATCATTTACGACCTGCGCGTCGATATCTTTAAGAAGGTGATGCGGATGCATCAGGGATGGTTCGACCGCACGCCGGTCGGTACGCTGCTGACGCGCGTCACCTCGGACGTGGAGCGGTTGCAGGACTTCGTGACCGAAGGCGTGGTCGGAACGGTCGCCGATCTGTTTATGCTGATCGGCATTATGGGCTACATGCTGTACATCAGTCCGCATCTGGCCGCCGCGCTATTCTGCATCCTGCCGCTGCTGTTTGCGCTGCTGTTCTATGTCAACCGCAAGCTCCGGCAAGCCAACCGGCTGATCCGTAAGCGGCAGGCCGCGCTCAACGCGCTGCTTCAGGAAGACCTCACCGGCATGCCGACCATTCAGCTTTTCAACCGCGAAGCCAGCACGCGCAAAGATTTCGACGAGCGCAACACCGACCTGCGCGCCGCGCATTACGAGGAAGTCCGCTGGTTCAGCCATTACTTTCCAATCATTGAAACCGGACAGGCGCTCTCCATCGCATTAATCCTCGCCGTGGGCGGATTTATCATTCTGAAAGACGGCCCGATCCTCACCCTCGGCGCGCTCGTCGCCTTTCTCGCCTACATCCGCGACTTCTTCCGTCCGCTCGGCTCGCTTTCCGACAAAGCCGGTTCGTTCCAGACCGCCATGGCTTCGGCGGAAAGAATCTTCGAACTCATGGACACGCCGGAAGCGGTCACCGATCCCGAACAGCCGGTATCCAAAGAGCGCATCAGCGGCGCGATTGAATTCCGGAACGTCTGGTTCGCCTACGAAAACGAAAACTGGATCCTGCGCGACCTCAGCTTTTGCGTGGAGCCCGGCCAGGTGCTTGCCGTCGTCGGCGCGACCGGCGCGGGCAAAAGCACGATCATCAACCTGATCGGCCGCTTCTATGACATACAGCGCGGACGCGTCACCATCGACGGAATCGACGTGCGCGACTTCAGGAAAGCCGATCTGCGCAGCCAGCTCGGCTATGTTTTTCAGGATCCGTTTCTTTTTGCGGGCTCCGTCGCCGACAACATTTCCCTGCTCAACCCCGACCTGACCCGCGACGATATCGTCCGCGCCGCCCAAACCGTCAACGCCCACGGCTTCATCAGCGCCATGCCGCAGGGCTACGACACCGTTCTGAACGAGCGCGGTGAAGGACTCTCGCTGGGACAAAAGCAGCTGCTCGTCATGGCCCGCACCTTCGCACAGAATCCCGAACTGCTCTTTGTGCTGGATGAAGCCACCGCCAGCGTCGATACCGCCACCGAAATGCTTATTCAGGACGCGCTCGGCAAGCTGATGAAAAACCGCACCAGCATCGTCATCGCCCACCGCCTTTCAACCATCCGCTACGCCGACCGCATTCTCGTCATCCGCCACGGCGAACTGATTGACCAGGGCACGCACGACGAACTGATGGCCCGCGGCGGCTATTACCGCCAGCTTTACGAACTGCTGCAACACGCCCCGGCATAATAACTACAAGGAGCAATCATCATGTTTACACCGGAACATTTACATGTCGCACTGAATCACGTCGCGCTGATCGGACTGTCCGTCGCCATCCTTCCGCTGATGATCGGCCTTATCCGCAAAGATCGCGGCGCACTGCTTTCCGGTTTACTGATCGTCCTGATTTGCGGACTCAGCATTCCGGTCGTCATGGAAACCGGCGACGGCGCGGCGGAACGACTGGTGACCGGCGTGGCGGGCGTTCAAATCGACAGCACCGCTGCGGCTTTTTTGCAAACACACGAAGACCGGGCCGACATCGCAGCTATCTTTGTTTACATCGCGATGGCCTTTGCCGCCGTCAGCCTGCTGATTATGCGGTTCGCGCCATCCTATCAGTACAAAGCCGCCGCATTGGTGCTGGTAGACTGCATTATCTGCACCGCCCTGCTCGTCTGGACCGCCGAAGCCGGCGGGCAGATCCGCCATCCAGAGTTTCGCCCGGCAGCCGCTGCAAAGTAGACTGTCTTAAAATAATCTCTTTCTCTCGCCCGCTCCCTTCGGTTGCTCAAGACGCGGAGGCGCAGGTGTTCTAGGGACACCCTCTTTGGGTGTTACTTGGCGGCTTCGCGGCTTTGCGAGAAACAATTCAACGCAAAGTAATTTCCTGTCAGTTGTTCCGGCGGCGCTCACTGCGAATTCGATAAAGCCGCTCCGTGAAGCCGCCTTCCTTTTCAAATGTCCCGGCCAACGTCCGGAGCTGCCGGTCGAGCAGGTAAATGCAGAGGTTCAACAGAGAAAGCGCGCCGTTGGCAACACACACGGACGGAAACACAGACACACACGGACTGCCACCGACTTTCACCCCATTTGTGTCTGTCCGTGTCCGTCCTTGTTCGTCGGTGTTCTTCTCTTTCCTTGCCTCTTCGGCCACCCACGCCCGGAATTCTTCCAGCGTCGAACAGCGCAGCGCTTTAAAGCGCATCAGCGCCGGATGATCCGGCGGCCATTCCGGCAGGCTCCGCTGCCGGAGATAATCCTGGTAGTCGAGGCGCAGCTCTTCGAGACTGCCTTTCGCAATGCCGGTCAGCTTGAGTTCAATCTTTTTGGATGTCGCCGAATCGACGCTGCCTTCGGCGATATTCTGCGTTCCGCTCCGCGCCGCCTGAACCATCTGATCGTGCGTCCGGCTGCGCCGACTGACAAACCGGTCGCAGAACCGTACCGTGATGTCATAAACCAGCTGCGCCAGCTGAAAAGTTTTCAGATTCCGGAACCCGCCGTGCTTCGGAATCAGGCTTTCTTTTCCTGACGGTGCCCGTCCGTGGTTGTCAGTGTTCTCACTCATGCCGGAGCATACTGGCAAAGCGCGACAAAGAGTGACAGGATATTTTCAGCTTTTCCGGCGCGGACGCAGGAATTTTTTCGCGGCGAAACCTCCGGCCTTCCGTCGGTGCCCGTCAGTGCTTGTCTGTGGCGTCACGCATTGCCGAGCCGTCCGTCACCCCGTCGCGCTCCTCCGTTCCTCGCAAAGAGCCCAAGGCCTAAGGTCTAAAGCCTTTTCCATCCTCATAATTCATCATTTATTGTTAGCCCCAGACGCTCAGTGTCCGACCGGCTCCGGTACGATGCCTCCAACAATTAACAAGGAGTTGGTATGGCTTACGCAAAAATTACGTTCGAAAACCCCCAGACGGGGATTATCAAAAAAGCACCCGTCGGGTTTTCGTGGACACTCTTCGGATTCGGGCCGATTGTCGCGCTTGCTCGTCGTCCGAGAGCAGTGTTGGGCAAAAATATTTACCGAATAAAAAATATCCACATTGCGACCAGCGATGCTCCACCGATTCCATCAACGTCTTTTTTGATGCCATCCATGGTCGCAATTTTCGACCCGTGTGAATCGCGAACGTCCTTACCGTCAAATTCAGCAATTTTACTTCCATGACTGTCGCGAATGACCTTGCCGTCAATTGCGCCAACTTTACTTCCATGTGCATCGCGAATGTTATTGCCGTCAAGGACGCCAATCTTGCTTCCTTTCTCGCGGAGTTCTTTACCATCGAATTTGTAGCTCGCCATGTCGTACTCCTATTCGGTTTTGACATCTTTTCGTTATTGGATATCACAGCGTTTTCCCTGCCAGCAACGACCATGAGCGGGCGACGGCATTCTTTCACTGGCTTTGCCGCTCAAACTTCGCCGCTGCCGGATTGAAGCGATAGCGTTCGACCTTAAAATCCAGTGACAGCTCCCCGCAGTCCCATTGCGCGCTGGCACAGGAATAGAGGATCACGCCGTCGGGCAGAAATTCTACGCTCCCATTACTCCTCACCTCCTTGAGAGCCAACTCTTCCTGCTTACCATCGGGCAGAATCAGCTGACGGCATCCCGGATTTACAGACGCCGAGCCTTCGAGATCAAACCGCGCCGCCTCAACCAGTTTATCGCCGTGAACAGCGTAGATGCTCAACTGATCAATGACACATTCAGTTCCTCCCCCTCGTGTATAAACCAAAACCTCATCGACTCCGTCGCCGGTTATGTCCCGCATCTCGTATTCAGGCGTTTTGTAGCGCGACAGGATCTTTTGCGTGTCCAACACATGGTCATCATCTGTTCGCCTGAGGTCGAGTAACATCTCCGAAAACCCGAGCGGGGCAACGCTGATGTAAACGTCCGGCTCCGCCCCCAGAGCGAACAGGCCAATGCCAACCAACAAACATATCATGCCGATTTTCCGCATATCAGACCTCTTTACTTAAAAGCTCCAGTGAACCAGCGATGACGCGGATGTTGCCGACTTCGTTCAGGCCGGGCGGCAGCCGGGAATCCTGCTGGAGCCGCCGGAGTGATTCGTATTTCAGATTTTCGGGGCGGTATTCGATCAGCACGTCGCCGCAGTAAATAGGAAGATCGGTCGCGCTGGTTTCATCTGAGACCGTCACCATTTCAGTGAACTCTGAAAGTATCTTCCGTAGGTCAGTGGTGAGGTCGCACTGTCCCGACTGTGCCCCGAAGCGGGAAAAGACCGGTTTAAGACTCAGTTCCGGATAATCCTTTTTCAGCTCTTTGAGCAACGCCTGTCCGCGCGCCACCGCCTTTAAAAACTGTTCCCTGTTTAAGTTCATGACCTGTGACTCTTTGGTGGAGCACGCACTCCGAGCGTGTTTTGAACGCGCCCGGCGGTCGCGTTCCACCTTCAAAGGCCTTTCTTGTTTGAGTTCATGCCCCCGATTTTACACGCCCGGTCGGACACTGAGCGTCATAGGCGGCAGAAACTTGAAATGTGAAACTGGAAACCCGAAAGGAAGATTTTTCTCTTTGCCGGGGATAAAAAAAACAATCATGGTAGTCAGAGTTGGGGGTCGATATTTATGAGCGATGAACGTTGGGTAACTGCGGAATACCGCGACTGGCTGAAGGCGATCTGCGGGTGCGGCAGGCTCAGTTGAAGGCGCGGTACAGGTGAAAACAGGAGTTTGTTATGACTCAGGGAAATGAACGTAGATTGACCATACGGGATGAGGTGACCGAGTTCCTGCTTTATACCGCTCCGGATGGTCAGGTGAAGGTGGAGTGTGTGTTGCACGACGAAACCATCTGGCTGACGCAGAAGCGTATTGCCGAGCTATTTGGCGTCGGTATTCCTGCTATTTCGAAGCATTTTGCTAACATTTTTGAGAGTGGTGAGTTAGCGGAAAATTCAGTTATTTCCATTTTGGAAACAACTGCCGCTGACGGGAAAAACTACCAAACCAAGTTCTATAATCTGGATGCGATCATTTCGGTCGGATATCGGGTGAACTCATCCAAAGCCACGCAGTTTCGCATCTGGGCCACGCAGTTGCTCAAAGAATATATCACCAAGGGTTTTGCTATGGATGATGCGCGACTGAAAAACGGTCGCTTTTTCGGCAAGGACTATTTCCGCGAACTGCTGGAGCGCATTCGTTCCATTCGGGCATCCGAACGCCGAATCTATCAACAGATCACCGATATCTTTGCCGAATGCAGCATCGACTATGATCCGCAATCGGAAATCACCCGCCGGTTTTATGCCCATGTTCAGGACAAATTTCATTTTGCGATCACGGGTCATACCGCATCTGAGATTGTCTATTTGAATGCTGACGCTAAAAAGCCGCTGATGGGCATGATGACCTATAAGAACGCACCGGATGGGCGTGTGTTGAAATCCGATGCAACGGTTGGAAAGAACTACCTGCAAGAAAATGAGATCAAAAAGCTGGAACGGACAGTGACCGCCTTTTTTGACTACATCGAGCGGATCATTGAAAACCGTACGACGTTCAGCATGGAGAGCTTTGCGGAAAGTGTGAACCGGTTTCTCGAGTTTAATGAATACCGAATTCTTGAAGGGTATGGCTCCATTTCCCGTAAACAGGCCGAGGAGAAAGCGTTCGCCGAATACGAACAATTCAACAAGACCCAGCGGATTGAATCCGACTTCGATAAAATGGTGAAACTGCTCCCGCCAGTTTCGGATATGCAGCCGCCTGCGGCGCCCGCCTCAATATAAAGATCGCATGAAACGCTCAAAGACACAGGCGGAACGGCTGCTCGATCTCGACCGGCGGCTGCGCAACAGCGAATACCCGAACTGCACGTCGTTCGCCGCAGAGTGGGAAATCTCGACGAAGACCGCCCAGCGCGATTTCGACTTTCTGCGCGACCGGATGGGCGCTCCGCTGGAATACGATGCCTTGAAGCGCGGTTATTTCTACACAGAGCCGACCTTTATGCTGCCCGCCGTGCAGCTGAACGAGGGCGAACTGGCCGCTTTGCTGATCGGTTCCAAGGCGCTTGAGCAGTTTCAGGGAACGCCGATGGCGGAAAAGCTGACCGCCGTGTTCGATAAACTCGCCGCTCTGCTCCCCGACAACATTACCGTCCGTCCGGAAGAGCTGTTCACCCGCTTCAGCTTTATCTCCCCGCCCGCTATGCCGATTTCTTCCAAGGTCTGGAACACGGTTGTCCAGGCGTTGGAAAGCCGGCAACTGATTGAAATCCGATACCGGAACTGGAGCGGAGAAAAGACGGCCCGCGTTGCGCCGCTGCATCTGGCCAATCTGCAAGGCGACTGGTATCTCTTCGTCCAGTACGCCGGGTTCGACAACTTCCGGCAGCTTGCCCTCGCCCGTATCCAGAGCGTCAAACTGCTCAGCAAGAAAGCAGACGTCAAAGGAACGTTCGATCCGAAGAAAGAACTGTCCAACACCTTTTCCCGCTTTGCCGGAGAAAACAAAGCGTTTCAGGTGACGGTACAGTTCCACCCTGAGATTGCGGTAAGCGTCCAGGAACGGCAGTGGCATCCGGAACAGAAGGTGAAGAATCTAAAGGGCGGCGGCGTGGAAATCAGCTTTGAAGCCAAAGGCGACATTGAAATAAAACGCTGGGTCATGGCCTATGGCCGCTACGCCAAAGTCAAAAGTCCGAAGTGGCTGAAAGAGCAGATCACCGCAGAGGCCCGCGCCATGCTCGACTGACGGCTTTTCCTTCGTGCCCTTCTGTAAAAAAATCCGGCTGTCGAAGTCCTTCTGTTTTCGATGGTTGGAACCCTCATGCTCATTTTTTACAATGCTTGGAAAACTCCGGTCTTTCCCCGGCGGGACGGATCGGTAATATGGACGCCCTGACCCATGAAAACTACACCGTTCTGCCATCTTCATTTTCACACGGAATACAGCCTGCTCGACAGCTCGTGCAAGGTGGCTGATGCCGTGAAGATGGCCAAGGAGCTGGGTCAGGAACATCTGGCGATTACCGACCACGGCGTGCTGTACGGCGTGATTGATTTCTATAAACAGGCGCGCAAAGCGGGCATTAAGCCGATTATCGGCTGCGAGGTGTACATCGCCCGCAACGGAATGGACGAGAAAACGTCGCAAAGCGATAATCTGCATCTGGTACTGCTGGCGGAGGACAACGAGGGCTACGACAACCTGATGCATCTGGTTTCCCTCGGCCATCTCGAAGGATTTTATTACAAGCCGCGCATCGATAAGAAAACGCTCCGGCAGTACAGCAAGGGACTGATCGGCCTGTCCGCCTGTCTGAAAGGCGAAATCACGGAAGCGTGCGCCGAGGGCGCGGTCGATAAAGCGGAGGCGCTGGCGAAGGAGTACGCGGAAATCCTCGGCGTGGATAATTTTTTCCTCGAAATGCAGGATCACGGCATCTCGGAACAGAAAACGGCCAACCGGCACATTGTCGAGGTGGCGAAGCGCACCGGTCTGCCGCTGGTGGTGACGAACGATGTGCATTACATCAAACAGGAGCACCGCGACGCGCACGATGTGCTGATCTGTCTGCAACATGGCAATCTGGTGAGCGACACGAACCGGATGAGCTATTCCGGCGACCAGTTTTATATGAAGAGCGGCGCGGAGATGGAGCGGCTGTTCCCGAACCATCCGGAGGCGCTGGCCAATACGGTCGAGATCGCCCGCCGCTGCAACGTGGAGTTCAACGTCGATAATCCGCCGCTGCACTTCCCGACCTATGCCATTCCGCCGGAATACAAAAACCAGAAGGAATACCTGATGGCGACCGGCATCGCGGGGCTGAAACGGCTCTATCCGGTTAAAGATCTCGAAAACCCGCAGACCGACATCGAGAAACGGGTGGCAGAGCGGTTTAATTATGAAGTCGGCATTATCGAGAAGACCGGCTTCATCAACTATTTCCTCGTCGTGCAGGACTTCATCCGCTGGGCAAAAGACCACGGCATTCCGGTCGGGCCGGGCCGCGGCTCCGGCGCGGGCAGTATGCTGGCCTACGCGCTGGGCATCACGGCGCTCGATCCGCTGCTCTACAATTTGATTTTCGAACGCTTCCTCAATCCGGACCGCGTGTCGCCGCCCGACTTTGATATCGACTTCTGCCAGGCGCGGCGCGGCGAAGTGATCGAGTATGTGAAGGACAAGTACGGCCGCGAAAACGTCGCGCAGATTATCACCTTCGGAACGCTCGGCGCGAAAACCGTGATCCGCGATATCGGCCGCGTGCTGGCGCTGCCGCTGAACGAATGCGACAAGCTGGCCAAGATGGTGCCGGAAACGCCCGGCGCGACGCTGGAGCAGGCGTTGACCGAAAACCCCGACTTCAAGCGCGCCTGCGCCAGCGATCCCACCGCCCGCGAAATCATGAAGTATGCGACGGTGCTCGAAGGACTGCCGCGCCATACCGGCACGCACGCCGCCGGCGTGGTGATCGGCGAAAAGCCGCTGATCGACATCCTTCCGCTTTCGCGGGATAAAGACAAACAGGTGATCACCCAGTTTGAAATGAAGCCGATGGAAGCCATCGGCCTGCTCAAAATGGACTTTCTCGGGCTGAAGACGCTGACGGTGATTCAGGAGGCGGTGGAGTCGATCCGCATCAACCACGGCACCGTGCTGGATATTGAGAAAATTCCGCTCGACGACAAGAAGACCTACGACCTGCTGAACCGCGGCGACACGATCGGCGTGTTTCAGGTTGAAAGTGCGGGGATGCGCGACACGCTGCGCAAGATCGGTCTCGACCGCGTCGAAGACCTGATCGCCATGATCGCGCTCTACCGTCCGGGTCCGATGCAGTTCATCGACGAATTTATCGCCCGCAAGCACGGCAAGGTGAAAATCCAGTACGAACACCCGCTGCTCGAAGGCATCGTCAAAGAAACCTACGGCATTATCGTTTATCAGGAGCAGATTCAGCAGGCGGCCAACAAACTGGCGGGCTTTTCGCTCGGTCAGGGCGACCTGCTGCGCCGCGCGATGGGTAAAAAAGACAAAGCGGTCATGGACGCTCAGCGCGCCAGCTTTATCGACGGCTGTAAAAAGACCAACAACATCGACCAGAAGCTGGCGCAGAAGCTCTGGGAAATGATCGAAAAATTCGCGCAGTACGGTTTCAACAAATCGCACAGCGCGGCGTACGGAATTATTTCTTATCAGACGGCGTTCCTCAAAGCCAACTACCCCGAAGAGTTCATGGCCGCGCTCCTTTCGAGCGAAATGGGCACGCCCGACAAGCTGGCGTTCCTGCTGGCCGAGGTGCGCGAAATGGGAATCACGGTGCGCGCACCGAGCGTCAACGAAAGCATCGCGCGCTTCCGCCCCGTGAAAGGCGCGCTGCATTTCGGTATGGCGGGCGTGAAAAACGTCGGCTCGGGCGCGGTTGAAGCGCTGGTGAAAGAGCGTGAAAAGAGCGGCCCGTACACCGGGCTGATGGATTTCTGCACCCGCATGGATTCGCGCGAGGTGAACCGCAAGACGCTGGAAAGCCTGATCAAATGCGGCGCGTTCGATTTCTGCAATATGCCGCGCAGCCGCCTGTTCGGCGGCATCGAAATGGCGATGGGCCGTGCGCAGAGCGCGCAGAAAGACAAGCTGAGCGGACAGAGCTCGCTCTTCGATATGCTCGACACCGGCCCGGCGAAAAACAGTGACAGCGATCTGCCGGTTGTCGAGCCGTGGCCCGATAGCGAAATGCTTTCGGCGGAAAAAGAGCTGATCGGCTTTTACATTTCCGGCCATCCGCTGGCCGAACATGAATGGACGCTGAAGACCTTTGCACTTCAGAAAATCGGCGAGCTGGGCGATGTACTGACCGAGGCCGGAGACGATGAACAGAGAACGTTCATCCGCGTCGGCGGGCTGGTCGATAAATATAAGAAGGTATTCACCAAGCCGAAAAAACCGGAAGACCATCCGAAACCTTATGCGCGGTTCCGGCTCGAAGGTCTCGAAGCCGCCGTCAACGCCGTCGTCTGGCCCGACGATTTTTCAAGGTTTGAAAAACTGCTCGAAGATAACGCACCGCTGATGGCGGCGGGCCGCATCACCAAGGACTTCCGCGACGAGCTGGAAATCCAGGTGTCGGAACTTTTCCGGCTGGCCGAAGCACCGTTGCTCTTCGCCGAAAAGCTCAGCCTGCACCTGCCCGAGGCGGCGCTGAGTCCGGAAAAGCTGGCGGCCGTCAAAAAAATCGCCGCCGCGTATCCCGGCCCGACGCCGCTGAACCTCTGCGTCCTGCTTGATTCCGGCGAAAAGATTTTCATCAAGGCCGACCGCTCTTCGCAGGTGACCGTTTCGCCGGAACTGGTGCAAAAGCTCGAACACCTGCTCGGCGAAGATGCCGTTTATGTCGGCGCGCGCTCACAACCGTTCTTGCGCGAACCGCCCCGGCGGCGCTTCGGCGGGAAGCGTGGATGACCAGAAGGAATCAGGAGTCAGGGGACAGGTGTCAGGCATCTGAAATTCTTTTCTCCCCAACCATCCAACAATCCGGTATTCCGTTAATCCAATTCTTATGAAACACCGCCCGAAACATATCGCCGAATATATCCTGTTGCGCGGACTGCTCGGCCTCGTGAACATTCTGCCGCTGCGCGCAGCACTGGCCGTCGGTTGGCTGCTCGGCGCGTTTTTCTTTTATGTGCTGCGCTTCCGCTCCGCCGAAGCCCAGCGGCGGCTTCAGGAAGTTTTCGGCGACCGCTTCACGAAAAAGGAGCGCCGCCGCATCGCGTGGCTTTCGTTCCGCAACATCTGCTTCAACGCAGTCGAAGCCGCGCGGTTTAAAAAGCTGACGATGGAGCAGCTGAAAAAAACAGCGCTGTATCCCGGTATCGTCGCCATGCAGGAGATTCATCAGAAAAACGGCGCGTTCATTTTTGCCACCGCGCACATGGGCAACTGGGATCTCGGCGGCGTCGCCTGCAAACTGGCGGGGCTTCCGGTATTCTCCATCGCCCGGCGGCAGAAAAATCCGCTGACCGACGACCTGCTCAACCAGATGCGCAACGCCACCGGCATGGAAGTCGTGCTGAACGACTCGCGCATTTTACAGAACGTCGTGCGCCAGCTCAAAAAAGGCGGCGTACTGGCGATTCTGCCGGACGTGCGCTCCCGCACCGAAGCGCTGGCGATTGATTTTCTCGGCGGCAAAGCCAACCTCGGCGCCGGCGCGGCGCTCTTCGCGCAGATGGCGCACTGCCCGATCTATCCCGTCGCGCTCACCCGCCGCGGCTGGACGCACCACGAATACAAAGTGTTCGATCCGATCTTCCCCGATCCGTCCGCCGACAAAAAAGAAGACTGGCAGCGGATGATGCAGCAGCTCGTCTCCATCTTCGACGCCGAAATCCACGCCCGCCCCGAACAATATTTCTGGTTCAACAAACGCTGGGTGCTTGATCCGATTTAAGGAGTGAAATAATGGATGAGAATAGCAAGAGAGCTTATCGTCACTTAATCTACCAAGCGCTTGTTGATATACGGAACTTTGCTCCTCAACCAATCTACTGGAATCCATACAGTTGGTGGCGTGGTGCAAACGATAGAATCAGAATCGCCGATTTTGCAGATGCGATGCACAACTTGGCTCAACACTCGTGGTTAAATTTTGAGCGTTTTGAAGAAAGTCGCTTCTGGGAAGACTATGACAGGTACTGTAGGAAATATCCGAATGATCTAATCCGAACAAAGTACCGACAGTTGTTTGACGATCTTCTGAAAAGCAAAGGGTTCTAAGAACCGAAAAATAATCGTCCAGAATGCTCAATATTACCTTTCTCCATTAACCTGCCCGCCGCCGAGCAGTTCGTCGCACCGCTGCTCGACTAAGAGTTGGTGCAAGACGGAATAGCGGAATGCGGAAAAGAGGATTGTGTTTATTCCGGTCGGCGGATTTACTCTTCGCGAAGTCGCGGTTTGATACGGCTGTATATAAACAATCCGGAGCGGTGATCATGAAACGTACCATTCGAACCATCCTGGCATCCGCCGTCATACTCCTTGGAGCGGCAAAAGTTATGGCAACTGAAGAAGCGGCCTACCGTGTAGTAGAAAAAGAAGATCCGTTTGAACTCCGCGATTACGCGCCGTGCATCCGCGCCGAAATCCTCGTGGAGGGAACGTTGGAAGAGGCCGGGAGCAAGGCGTTCCGTCCGCTCTTTCGCTATATCTCCGGCGAAAACCAAACGAACGGACACATGGCCATGACCTCGCCGGTCGAACAACAGCGTGCACAGGATCGGTGGGCGGTAAGCTTCATGATGCCCGCCGCGTACACGCTGGAAAAACTTCCGCAGCCCGAAAATCCCGCGATCACGTTACGTCAGGTTCCGGCCCGCCGGGTCGCCGCTGTGCGCTACTCCGGTTCCTGGAGCGAGAAAAGCTACCTGCGATCCAAATTGGAGCTGGAGGCGTGGATGCGCGTAAGAGGCTTTAAGGCGGCCGGCGATGCCGTTTGGGCCCGCTACAACCCGCCGTTTACCCCGTGGTTTTTACGGCGTAATGAAATCCTGATTCCGGTGGATGTAAAATAAGATATGGACTGCGCAGGCTTGCCTGCGCTTTGTGCGCCGAAGCTTGCTTCGTTACTTTGCGGAGCAAGCTCCGCAAAAGAAAGCGGCGGCACGCGACAACAGGAGCGAGGCTTTCGTGCACGAAAGCAATGACCGAAGGGAATGGCAACCCGCCGCACTCCAAAGAATTACTTAATCCACCCGCCGCCGAGCAGTTCGTCGCCGTCATAGACGACCGCCGCCTGGCCGGGAGTGAGTGCAAACTGCGGTTCGGCAAAGCAAACTTTAAATTCGGTGTCGCTGATTTTCTCGATTGTCGCCGCCGCGCCGCGATGGCCGTAGCGCGGTTGAACGGTAAACATTCCCCCGCTTGTAATTGTAGGACTGGCTTCCCGTATCCGGGAGCGTGTGTCGGCGCAAGAGCACAGGCTCCCCGGACTACCGGGGAAGCCTGTCCTACAAGAACCCGGGAAGGAGCCTGAAATCCAGTGCGCGTCCTGTACGAGACAT
>JBAZTQ010000043.1:0-25160 GCA_041661845.1 Kiritimatiellales bacterium
GCACATCACATGATAGACCGCACCGGCGTATTCAATTCTCGGAGACCTTCCCATGCGCAACTTCTACAACACTCCAGCAAACCCGCTCAAGCAAAATACTAAAATAATAGGACTGACACCTTTTCGCACCTTTTCCAGCAAAATACTAAAATAATAGGACTGACACCTCCCTTGACACCTCCCTCGCCCACGGCCATACGGAGAAACCCAATCGCACTCGAGCAGATCGAAGCCCACCGCACTTCCAAGCACCGGAACCTTTACCTTTACGTCTTTCGCATACATCGGGATTGGATTGCGAATCTGCTTCACCACCGTCGTTAAAATCGGATTCCAAGGCTGCCACTTTCCGCCGACGACTTCCTCTTTTTGCGCACGTCCGACTTCCCCAAAATCATATTCTCCGTGACTTTTATAATAACCCGGCTTCTCAATCTCCCATTCCAGTTCCGAGATAGCTTTTCCCTCAACCACGAAACATCCGTTTGAACTGGTTTTACCGGAAAACCGTTGATATCCGTCTTTATATTTCGAGTTGAACAGTCTTGCCTTCACATCAGCATCCTGAACAGGCAGCCCGTCGGCATCGACCGCTAGGATCGTTGCCTTCGCATCGGCATAACCGCCCCACACGCGCCGGCCGCCTAAAGTGACATACTCCGCGTCCGTGATCGCAATCATTGACAGCCAAGCCAGCGTAATTTGAATGTACTTTTTCATGATGTCTTTTTTGGGCAGGCGAAAGAATTAAGGCTCATAGACCTGCTCAAACTCACCCAAGTTCGTAAATAAATTCTTCCTCGGATCGAATTCGAGGTTCCGATCATTGGACGTCGGGTTCAAGTAATACAACATTTCAACTCGAACTTCTTCCATGTGAAATCCGCCTATTTCAACATGACCATAGAATTTACCAAAATAGGCATTTGTTACTTCACCGAAAGTGTTCGTAGACGATCTTACTCTGAAATACATACCATTTGCATTTGGCATGTACTTTTCTGAATACCTTTCCGACCCGCGTTGGTAAAAGTACGAGAATGAATTCAAGTACCCATTATTTTGTGCCCTATAGTCGGATTTAAAATCGCTCTCACCTCCTTTATAATCAAGGGTGCGAACACCATCCAGCGCATTTGTAAAACGCGCCGTATATGAAACCTCCCCGATATTGTTAGTCAATGATCTCTTCACGCATAAGGTTATATCCGCATTTTGTCCGCGACCACGAGGACTGACCCAGTCCCCTTTTTCAAAATCGAACCCCACTTCAATGCCAACAGGAATAGATGATCTGATTTTTTTCGCATACATCGGGATTGGGTTGCGAATCTGCTTCACCACCGTTGTTAAAGTCGGATTCCAAGGCTGCCACTTTCCGTCAATAACCTCATTAGTTAATTTCCGCGCAGTTTCCGATATCTCATACCGACCTCTCGTAGAATAGAATCCCGGCTTGTTTATGGTCCAAGTCAAGTAGAGGGTCGTTTTCCCCTCAACCACAAAGCACCCGTTTGAATCCGTTTTACCCGAGAGATTTATTTCCATGTCCTTGTATTTGGAGTTAAATAATCTTGCGTCAACATTCGCATCAGCAACCGGCAAATCATCGGAGTCAACAGCCCGTATGGTTGCTTTGGCGGTTGCATAACCGGCCCAAACCCGCTTTCCGCCCAAAGTCACATACTCGGCATGAACGACCATCGCCAACAAAATCCATGCCGCCGTTATCTGTAATCTCTTTTTCATGACATCTCCTTATTGAGCTAAGATTTGATACAATTTATAGGTTTGTAAATATGGCAGGGCTTTCATGTCGTTATGGTACCACCTGTTATCTGTGTGAATTGTTCCATTCGGACGCATTACAGAGGTGTTGAGGTCTAGATTCCCAAACCCAGACTGTGCATGTGCTGCTGAATTTGTTCTCCCCGCCGCTATAGATAACGCCGGAATGCCTTTGGCCAGCATTTCGTCGATCTTTTCACGCGTGAGATTGTTTACATGAAAATATAATTCTGGATCAGGCCGGAACACGGGCTCGGATATAAGTGATTGCGGATTGTTTTGCAAGGCTTCGGCGGCTTGTGCCGCCGAATACTGATGCAGCCCCATCCAGTTCAAATTAAAGCCCCACCCCGCCCAGTCGGTAGAACCCAGCCCGAATAAAGCACCAAAAAAGGTGTCAAAAAAGGTGTCAGTCCTATTATTTTAGTATTTGGACTTGACGGTTGAACCTCGCTGGTCGGGAGATGAAGCAGGAAAATCCAGAGTCCGGAAGCGCAGCGGGGATTTTTTCCAAACCGCGGAAGAGCGGGATATGACACCAACTGCGTATGTGGTTCGGTATTCATGTCAAGGCCGCCGGGACGGCGGCGGTACGTATCGCAACCCTTCGCGGGCGTTATAGCCCGGGCGGTTGCCTTGTTTATAAACCGAATATCATGCGGTTTTGGTATGAGATGCAGTAATGGAGGGACGGCTTCCACGCCGTCCGGTATGAGAAAGGCGGTGCAGAGGCCTCTCAACCGCCAGAGCGTTTCGACTTAAATCGCAGCCGCTACCCAAGCTCTTCGGAATACCGAAGACGCGAAGCGAGGCTTTCGTAACGAAAGCAATGACCGAAGGGAATGGCAACCTCGGCCTACAAACACGCTTGTAGGGCGACCTTCCCGCAGGGAGGTTGCGCGACGGACACAAGCGATTTAAAAATACTCCGGCGCGGAAACAGAAACGGTGTTTTGAACGAATAGACGGAGACAGAAAAGGAAAGGGATACAGTTATGAAAAAGAATCTGTTTTTGGCCGGTGTGTTGATGATCGCCGGAGCGGCTGCGTATTTTCCTACTGGTGTACGCTGATTCTGTAGAAAGCTGCACCGTCCTGCACCGGATTGGTATAAACATTTTCCGGCGGGGTGGCGGGCAGGTTGGTTGCGCCCGCAATCCCGCTAAAAGCCTGAAGCAGATTAGTGGTGCGGCTGAGGTTGTAAAAGCGGTTTGATTCGCTCGCCCAGCGGATTACGGTTGCGGCATTGCCGGTGATCCGCAGACATGAGGCCGGATTAGTCGGATTGGTTCCGGCGATATATTCCTGCCAGGTCAGTAAGCCGTCGCCGTCTGTATCCGCTACAGCATCTGCATTGAAGTTGGTGAGTCCGTATTGCGCCAGCCACCACTCCGGTGTTCCGGTGTTTGCGGTTACGCCGGACGCCGCCAGTACGTTGTCGAATGTTCCGGTTTTCAGCACGTTTGTCGTTCCGTAGGCGACGCAAAGCCCGACGTAGCAGTCCGCGGCCATCATCACCGTATTGGTGTTCACCGGTATCCAGTTCGTTCCGTCCGCAGACTTGTAAGCCGTCACGGAGTCCCCGGTCCGCACCAGCCGCACCCACACATCGTCCGGTGCAACGTTTGTCCCGGATGCAAAGCTCGCCATGCCGCCGCCGGTACTTGCACGCCACCGCGAGTAATACACGCCGCTGCCGTTTACTCCCATATGAGCCATCTTCGAGGCGGGTGCCAGCGTATCCCGTATCATCACGCCATACTGCGCGGTTCCCCCGGCCTGAAAAGCCGGGACGCGGGCTCTGATTTCACCGTCGCCGGTTAAGGGACGGTAAACAAAGCGGAAGTTATCCGCCGTGCCGCTGATATTTCCGGTGCCGTTCACAGTGTACACGCCGTTGCTCTCACGCACGCTGCCTTCCATATTACCGCTGCCGATGTCCGAGGTCTGCCACGGCTCCGGCAGTCCGAGAATGGTGATATTCGCTCCGGCGGAGTTCACCGTGCTGCTTCCGTTGTAAACCAGCCGGGCCGTCACCGTATAACTGCCGCGTACCGCATTCGTCCAGACGAAGGTGTACGGTGCCGTGGCATCTTCACCGATCAGGTTGGTGGCGTTGCAATAGAACTGCACCTTATCGATTGTGACATCGTTAGTCGTCACGGTCGCCGCCAGGTCAATGGCGGACGGCAGCGTGCAGACCGCCTTGTTCGTCGGACTGGTCAGCGCTACCGGCGGTACTGCCACGGTGATATTCATCGTTGCATCGTCCCAGATTCCGCCGTCGTCCATGGCTCGAACGGTGAAGACATTGGTGCCGATATCGCCGGTACCCGGAATGCCCGACAGCGTGCCGTCAAGAGCCACCGCCAACCAGTCCGGTCCGCCTGTTTTACAGAACACCAGCGCGTCACCGTCAACGTCGCCCGCGGCCGCGGTGATCGAACCGGTGCAGGCAGACCACGCCGGCGTGTCCGGCACCGTGAACGGGTCGGACGTGAAGACCGGCCCCGTCACGTTATTGTTGCCCGTGATGACAATTTGCGTGGCACCGGTTTCCACCTCGATCGCCGACGCCGGCTCGCCGGACAGCGTATTCTGCCCGATGATGATTTCCTGCGACAGGATGGGATCAATCGAAACGTTTTTGCGTCCGCCGGCGAGCGTACCGGTAAACGTGTTGCGCACGAGCGTGCCGAGCTGGCAGGTTTCCAGACGGATATCCCTGAGCGGATAATCGGGCGAAAGCCGGCGGAATGTATTTTCCGCGATGTACCAGATGTGGCGGTTATAAAATTTAATTCCGCAATCGCGCGCGGTGATGTCGCAGTCGCGGATTTCGAGCCCGGCCCGGTTGTTGGTTTCGATGGAAAAAACCATGCCGGTTCTGACATAGTTGGCGAGGAGGTTCATGCACGTTCCGCCTTCCGTGCTGGTCGGTCCCGTCATAGCAAACGAGGCCGCCGTCCCGGCCCCGCTGACCGCGCAATTGCGGATAACGGCATTGTACGACCCGTCCAGATTGACGGCTGTTTTCATGCGGAAGTTGATGGAGGAGTCGCTCATGTCGGCGTCGGTCACAGGCGAGCTGATCGTACAGCCGTCCACCAGCGTGCGGTTGCCGTAGGCAAGATTGAAGCCGTTGTCGAAGTAGCAGTCCGGCGAATAGGTGATATCGACGTTGAATATCTGCCCCATGCGGTCGGCGGGGGTGCCGCCCGGCGGCGGCGCAGACGACTCGAAGGCCGTTCCGGCACCGGCGACGTTGGCTTTAAAGGTGACATCCCGCAGCGTGAGATTTTCGGCGCGCCCCTGATAAGTAAACCGGAACACTCCGTTTGTGTTATTGCAGCGTAAAACGACACCGGTTCTGGATTGGCCCTGAATCGTGATAGTCCAGCCGTAGCCGCCCGTAACATATTTAGAAACCAGCGAATTAAAATCGTAGGTTCCATTGGGAATATAAAGATAGCCGCCCTTGAGGGTTTCCTTAAAAAGCGCGTTGATCGCCGACTGAAAGGCGGGGCTGTCATCCAGTCCGTCGCTGCCGTTAACTCCGTAATCCACCGCATTGACGTGAATCATCGCTGAACACAGGTTCACCGCGAAAAAAAACAGGAAGCCCGCCAGCAGACCGGTGCCGGGCCGGCGGTATCGATTATTTCGGCAGAAGTTGTTCATTTTTCACTTATTCCTGGGAGTTGTCGTGGCAGCCCGTCATAAGGACGCCCCTGACGGTTGAATCCTGCTCAATCGGCGTTCCGCGTCCGTTAAAAATGTTGTCCTCGATAAAGACGTCGTGCGTGGTTCCCTTCAGAGAGATCATGGTGCGCGGAATGCGAGTCATCGGGTGAAAGATGGTGCCTTTGATACTCACGTTCGCACAATCCGTGAAGACCTGATCGAGAAATACCGTCGAGGTAACGTCCCCCGAGTAGGACATGTGCTCGCGAATCTCGACCTGATCGAAATCAGAAACATTGATGCCCTGATCGTAGACGCCTGAATGGAAGTGGCGCATGGACAGGGTCGCGGTCTGCGCCGGCGTGGCGGCCAGATCATAGCCGAACCGCGTGTCGGAACAATAAGCCCGGTAAAAGTTCGCCGCGCCCTGTATGCCGGTGAGCCTGTAGCCGACGTCCGCATGCTTTACATACGTCTGCTCAAAGACGGGCGAATCGACGGTGGCGATGCGATAGGCGGTCATCGTGTAGCCGATGCGTATGGCGGCGGCGGCGACAACGTTGTAGAACACCGGCGACTTAAGGTTGGCTGCGTCGACGTGACAGGTGAAATAATTCACCTGATCGACTTCCGGCATGATCGTTACATTCTGCATGTTGAGACTGCAAACAGCCGCCGCGGAAAGCGACGGATTGAAAACCGCAATGGCCGTCCCGCCCGTCTGGCAGGCTGTGATGGTGAAATCCTTCAGCGTCAGCTGATTGCCGCTGTCCGTGTTGCTGAACAAAAACACGCCGTCGGTATTGTTGCTGTCACAGTTGATAACACTGACGGCAGCCCCGTCACCGGCAATCGTCACGGCCGCCGCGTGGAGATCGACGGTGACCTTGTTGGTGAAATCGTAGTTGCCGCACGGAACGGCCAGCGTTCCGCCGCCGACGGCAACAATGTCGTTCAGCGCGCTTGCAAACGCCGCGCTGTCATCAAGTCCGTCTTCCGGCACGGCGCTGTAAGGAGAATCGGTGACCGTAACGTTCAGCGCGCAGGCCGAACCGGCCGCCAGCAAGATTAATATCGCGATCCGGGCTATAGCAAAATGCCTCATATACTTTCTCCAGAAAACAGATCGGATTTTAGCATTCCGTGTATGAATGAACCAGCGCGAATCCCGGAAACAGGTCAAACTGTTACGCCCGCGCTGAAGACTGCGGCGAAACAAGCTGGAAAACGGCGGCGTCTTCGGGTTTTACCTGGGCGCAGCCTTTGCACCGGGAGCATCTGGTTTCCAAACGCTGGATACGGCCTTTGCGTTCCAGCGTCTCCAGCATGCCCAGCATCGCCGCCGTCTCGGTCTGAAAATGGCGCGCCAGTTCGGCGAGCGACATCGGCCCGCAGTCTTTGAGCAGTTTGATGATTTCTGTGAGCATCAGCGCACCTGTATCTTCTGCGCGGCTTCTTTGGAAATGATGTAACGGCTTTCGCCGGCGGCGACGACCATACTGGTGTCGCCGGGACGGTTTTTCATGACGTGTACGAGCGCACCGCTGAATAGACCCATTTCGAGCGTCTTGCGGTCACCGTTGGAGATCACCACCACGTCAGCGCCTTGCGCGAAGTCGCTGAGCGGATGGGCACAGCAAAGCCCCTGCCCGGCGCGCCGTCCGCACCGCTGCTGCTGCCGTTTTTTAAAAAACCGTCCAAACATGTTTATCCTTTATTCCGTGAAACCAGTTTAAGAGTGAAGGCGAACAAAAGTCCCGCCAGAAAAATTGCGCCGATCCAAACCGCTGACTGCGCGGGATGTGCGGCAAAAGTGGCGATCTGATAAAACAGCGTCGCCATCGTCCATGCCAGCGCGGTGAGATAGGTGACGCTGAAAGCCATCCACTTCCAGCCGGTTTCGCGCTGAATGGCGGCAATCGCGGCGACGCACGGCGAGTAGATCAGCACGAAAAGCAGATAGGCGAACGCGCCCGCTTGGCCGTCGAACGCGGCGAGCATCGCCGCAGCCGGATCGGCACCTCCTGCGCCGTAAAAGGTGTTGAGTGTGCCGACGACGAGTTCCTTGCCAAAGATGCCGGTGATGAGACCAAGCGTGGCGGGCCAGTTGTCAGGCGTAATCCCCATCGGCTCAAACAGCGGCGTCACCGCGCGGCTGAACGCGCTCAGAATCGAGTGTTCTGAGTTTTCGTTGCCGAAACTTCCGTCGGTGCCGATGGACCAGAGCACGCTCAAAACCAGCACGAGAATCAAAATGATTTTTCCGGCGCGCAGGATGAATTCTTTGAGCCGGTCCCAGGTGTGCTGGACAATCGCCACAGCGCGCGGCAGGTGGTATGGCGGCAGCTCCATGACAAACGTGGTGGCATCGCCTTTCAGAATGGTGCGGCGGAAAAGCAGTCCGCTCGCCACGGCCAGCAGAATGCCGGTCAGATAAAGCGCAAAGATCACCGCGCCTCCGATCTTTGGAAAAAAAACGCCGGCGAAAAGTGCATAGACCGGCAGGCGCGCGCCGCACGACATGAACGGATTCAAAAGTATGGTAAGCGTCCGGTCGCGCTGATTTTCAAGCGTCCGCGCCGCCATGATTCCCGGTACGTTGCAGCCGAAGCCGACCAGCATCGGAATGAAGGCTTTGCCCGGCAGACCGATTGCCCGCAGACTGCGATCCATCACAAAGGCGGCACGCGCCATGTAACCCGACTCTTCCAGCAGCGACAGGCAGAGAAACATGAAAAAGACCGGCGGAATGAATGTCGCCACCGTTTGAATACCGCCGCCGAGTCCGTCGGCCAGCAGCACATGCACCCATACCGGCGCGCCGATACCGGTGAGCCAGCCGCCGAAGCCGCTGACAAACAAAGTGCCGAGAACGGTGTCGATCCAGCCGGTGACCGGTCCGGAGAAAGTAATGGTGACGGTGAAAACCGCATACATCACCGCGAGGAAAAGCGGGATGCCGAGCGAGCGGCTCAGGACGATATGATCGATGGCGTCGGAAAAATTTTTACGCAGCTCGCCGGTGCGTCGCACCACATCAAGCGCAAGGCCGTGAACAAAACCATAGCGGCCGTCGGCCATGACAATTTCAATGTCTTCGCCGATGTGTTTTTCAACCTTTACGATTTCCGCCGCGAGCAGTTCGTCGCAAACCCCGATCGTCAGTTCCCCGGCCACCGGATCGCGTTCCAGCAGTTTAACGGCGAGCCAGCGGGCCGGCACGGCAACCCGTTCGGCCGCCGGTGTAACCGCCGGAATCAGCCGGGACAATGCTTTTTCGATCTGTTCATCATATTTCACATTCGTGGCACTGATCCGGTGGGTCGCCGCAGCGTCCGCGACGGCGGCTTGCAGGCGATCCAGTCCTTCTTTACGGGCGGCCACCGTCGGAATAACCGGACAGTCGAGATGGCGGGCGAGGTGCTCGATTTGCACTTCGATCTGCCGCCGTTTGGCTAAATCCAGCATGTTCAGCACAACGATGAGCGGCACGCGCATTTCGAGCAGCTGGGCGGTGAGATAGAGTCCGCGCTCAACGTTGCGGGCGTCGATGATGTTCACGACGGCATCAGGTTTCTCTTTAAGGATATAATCGCGGGAAGCGTTTTCGTCAGGCGATCCGGCGGAAAAAGAGTAAATGCCAGGCAGGTCTATCACGCGGACTTTCGCGCCGTTATGGTGGTATTCTCCCTCAAGATGTTCGACGGTGACGCCGGGCCAGTTGCCGACCCGCCCTCGCGAGCTGGTCAGGGCATTAAACAGCGTGGTTTTCCCGCAATTGGGATTCCCCGCCAAAGCTATGGTGAACTGCTTCATTTCAGACAGTAAATGATAGAACTGAACCCTGCCGTTGCGAGAACAAAACATGACCAATAACATCGGCAAACAATAAAAGCTGACCGGCAAAAGGTTTTAAATTACGCAAGGATAACGAATGCTTCCGGGCATTACCCTTGAGTTTTACGGTTAAATCGGGCATTATCTTCAGCTGGAAACTCATATTCGAAGCGGCTCCCGGGGCCGTATAAACAGTGATTTTTCCGTAAATTACGAAAGGTGTCTTATGCGGCATTTTAGATCAGGATTGTTGCTTTTCTGTCTGTTCCTCTCGTCGTTTAAAGCCGGCGCGGCTGAACCGGTGTACGTCGGCTACTACCGAGGCTCCACCAACGTCATGCCGTTTGGGTTATATTCTTTCACCAATCTCACCGATGCGGTCGGCAGCGCTACACGAATCGGAACAGCGGGGTTTCCCGCCGCCAGTTGGCAGAAAATGGCTTTTGACGGGGTTAAATACCTCACCTTCGTCCGGAAACCTGGCGCAGTAGCATCAACAAATGGCTTGTATGAATGTGACGGAAACAAGGGATATATGTTAATCAGCAGCAATGCCGATACCGGCGTTTACGCCTTCACGAACTGGCATGGCATCGGATACTGCAACCCGAATTATTACGGGTTGTACAACGGAACAGGGATGAGCGGGCCGGGACTCTACCGGTTTACCGATCCGACCGATCCGGAAAGTACGGCGG
Organism: Kiritimatiellales bacterium; assembly: GCA_041661845.1. GTDB lineage: Bacteria > Verrucomicrobiota > Kiritimatiellia > Kiritimatiellales > Tichowtungiaceae > Tichowtungia. Next base: position 10,008 of record JBAZTQ010000043.1, read on the forward strand.
TACATCTTTTTCCCTCGCAAACATTTCCTTCCAATACTTGGAACGATTTCGACTTTGACGGCACGCGGTATCTCTTCGCCAAGACGGCGGCGGAAGGAGACCCCGGGATATACCAATATGACCCGCAGGCCGATACGTTTACCCGCATCAGCGGAGCCGAAACCTACACCAACTGGGACGGCCTCGGGGTTTATGTTGAGCCGCCGCCCGCTCCTCCGTCCACGAATACAGCGCTCTTGCATAAAAAGATTTATGTCATTCTGTTCGGCGGGCAATCCAACGCCGTAGGCTGGGGATACCACCAGTACCTGCTGGATACCGGCGACCCGCTGGCCGATCCGCAATCCGACGTGGATTTCTATTCCTATACCAGCATTTTATTTCCAAATACACTGACGGTTCTTCAGTCAGGAACCGGGCAACCCCGGTTCGACGCTCCGAAAACAAACACGGTTGTGCTGCAATATCCATCGCTGACCAATGCGCCCATCAGCCGCTTCGGGCCGGAGTTGAGCCTGGGCAGAACCGTCCGCGACCGCATCCGTATTCCGAACTCCAAGGTGGCGGTTATTAAATGCGCCTTTGCCGGGACAAGCCTTTACAGCGGCTGGTTGCCAGACGGAACAACCAACAGCGCAACCGACGGATCCTGCTACCGAAACTTTCAGATCACCGCACGGAACGGTCTGGCCGCACTGCAGGCGCAATATCCGGACTATGAAATTGAAATTCTCGGCATGGGCTGGGTGCAGGGTGAATCGGATACCGCAAATGGACAGAGCACCAACTATTTTAAGAACCTGACCAACTTTATTGCCGACGTCCGCGCAAATTACGGCACAAACCTTGTCTTCGCACTTTCGAAGCTTTCTCCGAATCAAAACACCACCACCGCTTTCGACACGGTACGGGCGGCTCAGCAGGCCGCCGCCGATGCTGACCCCAGAGTGGTCGCAACCGAAACCATTGGAACCGATTATCCAACATGTAACGGCTTTACGGAAGGTAAAGTCCACTATGGAACTGTCGCGCTATTACAGATCGGAAGGGATTTGGGCAACGCGATTATAGACGCCAGCGGTCTGGACTCAGATAATGACGGGCTTCCGGACGCGTGGGAAAACAGCTATGGGCCTGGCGCAGCGGGGTTGGGAACTTCGCCGAGTGCCGATTATGACGGCGACGGTCTTACCGATCTTCAGGAATTCCAGATCGGCACCGACCCGACCAATCCCGATGACAGCCTGAAGCTAACAAGCGCTCAACTGCGCGCCCGCTGGCCGGCAAAAAAAGATGTCCGCTACCAGATGCTCACCTCCACCAATCTGACTTCGTGGACAGATTTCGGCGATCCCGTTTTGCTACGGGACGGCAACGGCACGGTCGAAATGGATTTTTCGCAATACGTGATGACCAACCATTCCGCCTTTTTCAGATTACAAGTCCGTTAAAATGGAGATCATCTTTTCCATGAAAAATATTCGTCGGTCACCGGTATTGTTGATTCTGGGCTTTTTACTCGCATTCGCCCCGACGGTAAAAGTTGCCGCCGCCGGCATCAGTATCAATTTCTGCATCGGCCAAAACGACACCAACTCGGTGGATGCCGGAGAAACGGCGACTCAGTTCCAATCAGTGGATGGAACCAACTGGAACAATGTTCTTCTCAATAACAGCGCCAGCAAACCAACGATTTTCACAGCCGCCAGCACAGGCGGAAACTTCATCCCTTTGCGCAATGACTCCGGCAACACCAACGCAGCCCGGCTCACATCCACGTTGAACAATAATGGACATTGCAATTTCTCCGGCGTGACACCCGAACCGCAGCTGAGCCTCTCCGGGGAATCCGGCATGATGCAGTCATACATTCTCTTAGGCACCAACGAAACACTCACGGTAAGCGGACTGGACACCGCATTTACCGCCAACGGCTACAAGGTTTACCTTTTCTTTGAAATAGGGACGGCTCCCGGCGCGTCGCTGCGCACACTCGGTTACCAAGTCAGCGATGGTGTCAGTTCAAATACCTTTTGGACCGTGGATCAAATCGGAGATCAGTCGGACACCAATGACGATGGAGTCATCGAATGGAAAAAGGCAACAGGTGTCACTTCAGGCGGTGCGACGGCAGGAGCCAATTACGCGCTGTTTGAAGGACTGAGCGGATCAAATTTCACTGTTTCAGTGGAGGCTGGCGGTTCTCGAGGTGCCATCAACGGCATACAGATCGTCGCCAACACCGGAGCGGCTCCGGTCATTAACTCTTTCACCGCCGCGCCGGGAACGATCACCAACGGCGGAACGGCAACGCTCGACTGGCAGGTAAGCGGCGCGAACTCGGTCGCAATTAGCGGCATCGGAACCGTCTCGGCCAGCGGCACCACCAATGTAACGCCTGCCGGCAGCACTATCTACACATTAACCGCCAGCAACGCATTCAGCACCGTGACAGCAAACGCGACAGTCACCGTCAGTCAAGGCCCGGTGGATGTCTATCTGCTGGGCGGCCAGTCGAATATGTCGGGACAGGGCTTAACCAACGGCATTCCGGCCGGGCAGGAGACGATAACCGGGGTGCTGTATTACCATTCGACCACCGTTCACGGAAACACCCTGCCCGAAACACTGTATACAAACGTTACGCCAGCCGGTGCAACCATCACCACGTTCGGCCCGGAAATCGGATTCGCCAACCGTATCAAGCAGTTGCGCCCCGGCGCGCAAATGGCGCTCATCAAATATTCGGTGGTCGGCACCAGTCTGATTTGGGACTGGCGCCCCGGCGCCAACGCCGCCGACACCGCCAACTGGGGGGCGCAATTCTCCGGGTTCGTTAACACCATGAACAACGGTCTCGCCGCCCTGCGTGCCGCCGGTTATGAACCGCGCATCGTCGGAATGCTGTGGCAGCAAGGGGAGCAGGATGCCAAGGATGGCTGGGTCTACACCGATACGCCGCCCACACCCATCGCCAATGAAACCGATGCCGGGTCGCTCTACGAAACAAACCTCGTTCATTTCATCGCCCGGGTGCGCGAGCAGTTTACCGCAGACATCGCGCCGGAAGGCCTGCGGTTCGTGCAGGGCACGGTGCTGCCTTATAATGGAGCTGTCGCACCCGTTAAATTCCCGGCCCGGCAGACCATTAATACCGCCAAGCTCGATATAGACGAGAACTCAGGTTCGCCGGTATCCGTACCCAATACCAGCACCGTCTATTGCGACCAGACCATTACCCCCAGCGGCGCGGATGAAGTGCATCTGACCGCCGAAGGTCAGTTGATGCTGGGCAAACTCATGGCCGAGCACATGCAGGCTCCGGACTTTTCCAACTGGTCGGCCGGTCTCACCAATAATGCGGCGGGCGATGACGACGGCGACGGACTTTCAAACGGTCTGGAGTTCTTCCTCGGCACCGACCCGAAATCTCCGGACAGCCGGACTGCCGGTCCGGTCTGGTCTCCGGCACAACTGGATGCAGGCAGCGGCCTGACGAATTACTTCGTGATGATTTTCCGGCGGAATATGACGAACAATGCCGCCGGTTTTTCGTGGCAGGTCGATGGCACAACGAACCTGACCACATGGACTGATTCTTCGCTTATCCCCGTGCTGGTGGATCGCACGAGCCACACCGACGGCACAGCGACATTCCGTTACCGCACAGCACGCCCGATGAACACAGATTCGCAGAGCTTTCTGCGTTTGCGCCTGCTATTCTCCGCACCCTGAACTGAAACTCGGGACAAAATATGAAGATAATGAATCGGCATGATTTTATGAAACTGGCCGGCCTTGGCATGGCGGCATTGACTTTTCCGTACATTGGAAAAGCCGCACCGGCGAAACCTAACATTGTGGTTATTCTGGCGGACGACATGGGCTTTTCGGATATCGGCTGCTACGGCGGCGAAATCCAAACGCCGAATCTGGATGCGCTCGCCGCCAACGGACTGCGCTTTACCCAGTTCTACAACACCGCGCGCTGCTGCCCCACGCGGGCGTCGCTGCTGACCGGACTTTATCCGCATCAGGCCGGCATGGGCCACATGACACAGGACAAAGGCGTTCCGGGTTACACCGGACGGCTCAACGACAAGTGCGTAACCATGGCCGAAGTGCTCAAGCCCGCCGGATACTTCACCGTCATGAGCGGCAAGTGGCACGTCGGACAGGATCTCGGCGTTGTTCCGTGGGAGCGCGGCTTTGACCGCAGCATCAATTCGGTTCAGGGCGGATTTTATTTCAGCGACGCCAAGGCCAATCTGTATCTCAACGGGAAACTGCTGGCGAACGACGATCCGGCCCTGCCGAAAAACTGGTACACCACCGACCTGTACACCGACTACAGCATTAAATTCATTGATGAAGCTTTAGCGGCGAAAAAACCGTTCTTCCTCTATCTGGCCTACAACGCGCCGCATTTCCCGCTGCAGGCCCCGGCGGAAGACATCGCCAAATACCGCGGCAAATACATGATCGGCTGGGACAAACTGCGCGAGCAGCGCCACGCCAGAGAAATCAGCCTCGGCACCGTGGACAAAGCGTGGCCGCTTTCACCGCGCCCGGAGGAAATGAACGCGTGGGACAGCATCACGCCGGACGAACAGGATCGCTTCGACCAGATCATGTCCGTCTATGCGGCCTGCGTGGATCACATGGATCAAGCCGTGGGGCGGCTCGTCGCGAATCTGCGGGCAAAGGGGATTCTTGATAACACGCTCATTCTTTTCATGAGCGACAACGGCGGCAATGCCGAAGGCGGTCTGCGCGGCACAATGACCGGTACGGGTGCGCCCGGCGCGGTGAATTCAACCGTCTTCTGCGGCCAGTCCTGGGCGACTCTGGAGAACACGCCGTTCCGCCGTTACAAACACTTCAATCATGAAGGCGGCATCTCCACGCCGCTGATCGCGCACTGGCCGGCAGGCATTGCGGCCAAAGGAGAACTCCGCGCTCAGCCCGGCCACCTTATCGACATCATGGCCACCTGCGTGGCCGTTTCCGGCGCCAACTATCCCGCCGAATTCAACGGCCAAGCCATCGTGCCGATGGAAGGCCGGAGCCTGCTGCCGGCTTTCGCAAACAAGCCGATTGAGCGCGACGCGCTCTACTGGGAGCACGAAGGCAACGCCGCCGTGCGTGTCGGCGACTGGAAACTTGTCCGTCGCGGCCGCGACGGCGCATGGGAACTGTATGATCTCAAGGCTGACCGCACCGAACTGCACGACCTTTCGGCGCAGAATCCTGAAACGGTCAAAGAACTGGCCGCGAAGTGGGAAGTCTGGGCGGTCCGCGCCAATGTGGTGCCCTGCCCGGATCAGCAGAAGGCCGGCGGCAAGAAAAACAAGAAGAAGGAAAAATGAGACGTATCAAGCCGCAGTTCCGCCCGCTGAAAATCTGCTCCGCAACAGCTCTGCTGATGCTGCTGACCGGAAGCGTCTTCTGCGAAACAGCTCCGGCAGAATTTGTCAGCCTGCAAAATGATTCCGGGGTCTGGTGGTTTAAGTCGCCCGCCGGCAAACCGTTTCTTTCCATCGGCGTCAATCATGTCGAACCGTTTTACTGGCAGTCGCCTAACAACAAATCGTTTGTCCTCGATACCTACGGGCCGGATCTTTTCGCACCGAATGAAACGTTTCAGGACGGGTCGCCGGCGGTGGAGAAATGGGCTCAGCGAGTGGCGTCCAATCTGACCACCTGGGGTTTCAACACGCTGGGTGTTCACAATCCTCCGTCGAAGAGTCTCCGCGCTGCAGTCAGGGGGTATTACGTCGTCGAACTGGGCCTGCCGTGCAATTGGGGCTGGAATTTCCAGAGATCTATCTTAGTGAGTGCCTTTAAAAAGAAACCGCTCGATGTTTTTGATGCGTCCTTCACCTCCGCCGTCCAATCGCAGGCGGCGGAACTGGTGAAGCCGCGCGCCGGCGATCCGCAGGTTCTGGGGTACACCTATACCGACGGTCCGCCGTGGATCATCGAAGATGACAGCGGATCGGAAGATTTTCAGAAACTCACCGTCGCCGAAAAAATTATTCATCCCTGGTGTCTCGCGCTGATGTCTTTGCCGGCGGAAGCCAACGGCAAGCAGGTCTGGCTGGCGACCATGAAGGAACGGTATTCTTCTCCTGAACTGGCTGGCGCGACCTATGCCTGCAAAGTATCGGGCTGGGATGAACTGGCCTCCACCACCGCTTGGACTTCTATATCTGACAGCGCAAAAGCAGCAGACGACAGTCTGGCGTTTATGGAAAAAATCATGCGGCAGTGGTACGAAGTCCGCCGAGACGCCATCCGGCAATATGACCGGAACCATCTCATTCTGGGCGACAAGCTGAACATGAACCGGGACTCCAAATGTCCGGATCAGCTGACCCGGAGTCTGCACGTCATGAGAGACTATGTGGACGTGATCGATATTCAGTACTACGCCCCCTTTGATACACAGCGCGCCGTGCTGGCGCTGATTTACAAGGAATCCGGCAAGCCGATCCTCACGGGTGACACTGCCTGCTGTCCGCTGTGGAAGGACGAAACTTCGTATGATGCCGACTTTTACCACCAGATGGGAAAAACCTACGCCGATGACGTGACGAAACTGTTCTCTCTGCCGTATTTTATCGGCTGGCATCATTGCGGCTACATACGCGGACTGCGCCGGGAATATGTCGCGGCACTGAAGCGCAACGACCAGAAATCCATTGAATACTTTAAGAATAAAAAACTGACCTACCGGGAAGGATTCTTCACGGAATTTGAAGAACCGATTGAGCCGATCCTCAATGCCTTGGGCCCCGCCATTTCGAACTGCGAAAACCTACACCGTGCGTCAACCGCGCTGGATAACAACGCGAAGTAAGAATCCGGACGCCGGAAGTTTTACCGCGGAGCGCACGGAGAATTTCCAGATGGTGGAAGCCGCCGAAGTATTGTAGCCGCGATCCATGATCGCGGAATTCAGCGTGATCCCGAATTCTGATTCCGAGGCCTCGGGCCTCGGCTACAAATGTGGAAGCGGCATCTTTCTGGCACGCCATAGCTCTGCGAAGGCAGCTGCCGCTGGCCGGATGATTTGGCTCGCAGAGCCAACGCTACAAACAGCTTGAATTGTAGAGTCGGCTCTATGAGCCGAAACAAGGTGGAGCGGGCGCTCCGCGCACGCTTGTTTTAAACGCGCCGGGACGGCGCGTTCTACCTTATAGAATGTGAATGTGGAAGCGGTATCTCTGCCGCCGGCCAGAGGCAAGGAGGCCTCTTCCACATTTTCCAGACATTGCATGGCGGCTCGCTGGGGACAGCTCGCCCTGCCTTGAGAGCTGCTGGCAGGGCGACGTCTCCGGGCCCCGGTACGCTTAAGGCCGGGCCGGATTGCGATGTTCGAAATAATCCGAAGTGGATTTCAGACGCGGGGAAACGGGATTGAATTTAACTTCCCTTCTGATGATTCAGTTCGCCGGCGGAGGGTTATGAAAAAAACGTATGACTTCGGGTTCATTCTTTTCATCAGTTGCGTGGCGGCGCTGGGAGGTTTCCTGTTCGGGTTCGACAGCGCGGTAATCAACGGAACAGTCAACGCGCTGGCGGCGACCTTTAAATCCGACGCGCTGGGCTCCGGCTTTTCCGTCGCTTCGGCCCTGCTGGGATGCGCGGTCGGCGCTTTTTACGCCGGAACGCTGGCCGATAAAGTCGGGCGGCGGCCGATGATGCTGGTGGCGGCTGTTCTTTTTCTGGTCAGTGCGTGGGGCTCCGGCATTTCCAACTCCGTGCTGCAATTTGTCATTTACCGGCTGATCGGCGGACTGGCGATCGGCGCGGCCAGCGTGCTGGCTCCGGCGTACATTTCCGAAGTGTCGCCCGCCGCCATTCGCGGACGGCTTGCGTCGCTCCAGCAGCTGGCGATTGTTCTCGGAATTCTGGCGGCGTTTTTCAGCAACTACTTTATTGCCTGGGCGTCGGGCGGCGCGATGGAAAGCTGGCTCGGCGGTTATGCGGCGTGGCGCTGGATGTTCTGGGCCGGCGCCATTCCGGCCGGACTTTATCTTTTGCTGATTCTGATGGTGCCGGAGTCGCCGCGCTATCTGGTGGCCTGCGGCAAAGAAGATCGTGCCGCGAAAGTACTGAGCCGGGTGTGGGGACATGAAGGACTGGATGCCGAGCTGGCTTTGATCCGCAGCACGATGCAGCGGACGCATAAACCAAGACTGAGCGATTTGCTGGCGAAAGGTAAGCTGCTGCCGATTGTCTGGATCGGTATCGGCCTGAGCGTGTTTCAGCAGTTCGTCGGAATCGCGGTGGTTTTCTATTACGGTGCCGTACTCTGGCAGGCCGCCGGTTTTTCAGAAAGCCACGCGCTGTTAATCAGTATTCTGTCGGGAACAGTCAACATCGGCTCCACCTTTCTGGCGATTGCCACGATTGACCGCGTCGGGCGCAAACCGCTTCTGCTGGCCGGCTCTGCCGGTATGTTTGTTTCGCTCGGTGTGCTGGCCGTAATTTTCATGCTGGCCGGTCAGGCGGCGGACGGCTCGCTGCTGCTGGGACGCACGGCGGCAATCAGCGCGCTGGCGGCGGCGCATCTGTATATTTTCTTCTTCGCCTTTTCATGGGGGCCGGTGGTGTGGGTGCTGCTGGGCGAAATGTTCAGCAACCGGATTCGCGGTACGGCGCTGGCCGTCGCCGCCAGCGCGCAGTGGGTGGCAAACTTTGTCATCACCATGACGTTCCCGATGCTGCTCGCTTCCATCGGGCTGGGCGGAGCGTACGGCGTTTATACGCTGGGCGCACTGCTGTCGTTTTTCTTCGTGGTCAAATGGATCAAGGAAACACGCGGCAAAACGCTCGAAGAAATGTCCGGGAATCAGCCATGAACGGATATGAACGGATTCAGGCCGCCATGCGCGGCGGGCAGCCCGACCGGGTTCCGGTGATGCTCCATAATTTTATGCCCGCCGCCCGCGAAGCCGGTTTTTCCCAGCGCGAGTTCGGTACCGATCCGGAAAAAGCGGCACAGGCGTTTATTCAGGCCGCCGAGAAATATGACCTCGACGGAATCATCATGGATCTGGATACGGCGACCATCGCCGGAGCGCTGGGCGTGCCGGTGGATTTCCCGGACGATGCGCCCGCCCGCTGCGAAAGGGGCCTGCTCAAGTCGCTGGCCGATCTCGACGCGCTGGATGTTCCGAATGTTGGACGCAATGAGCATCTGCAGGTCTGGCTGGAGACCATGCGGCTGCTGAAAGCGCATTTCGGGAATGAGAAATATCTGCGGGGCAGCGTGGATCAGGCCCCGTTTTCGATGGCCAGTATGCTGCGTACTCCGGCCGAATGGCTGTACGATCTGATGGACGACGAACAGATCGAACCGGCGCACCGGCTGCTGGATTACTGCACACAGGCGAGCTGTCAGTTTATCCGGCTCATGGCCGGAGCAGGCGCTCACATGGTGGCGACCGGCGACAGCCCGGCCGGGCCCGATATGATTTCGCCGGCCATGTACCGTGAGTTTGCGCGGCCCTATGAAGACCGGCTGGCGGAATGCGCACACGCCTGCGGAATGCCGTATCTGCTGCATATCTGCGGCAATACCACCGCGATTCTTGATCAGTTTGTTGGACGTCGGCTGGATGCGGTGGAGTTGGATTATAAAACTGATATGCGCCGTGTGCACGAGACGCTCAAAAATTCCGGTGTCGCGTTCTGGGGCAACATTGATCCCAGCGGCGTACTTGCGCGCGGAACACCTGAGACGGTTCACCGGGAAACAATCCGGCTGATTGAGCAGTTTGCCGGTACGCCGCGCTTTGTTTTGAACAGCGGATGCGCGCTGCCGTCCGCGGTTCCGGAAGAAAACATCCGCACTTTTCTGTCCGCCGCCGGACGGACGGTTGCGTGTTAATGTTCCGGCTGCCGGCGGAACGAGTTGGGCGGGAGTCCGGTATGCCGCCGGAAGACGGTGGCGAAATACTGACTGCTGCTGAACCCGAGCCGGTGGGCCGTTTCGGTTATGGACAGTTCGTTGTTTGTCAGGAGATCTTTTGCCGCTTCAAGCCGCCGCCAAAGCAGATATTGGTTCGGCCCGGTTCCGGTTTCGTCTTTGAATTTCCGGAAGAACTCGCTCCGGCTGAGTCCGGATGCCCGCTGCATCTCTTCCACCGTCGCCGGGTCGTGGAGGTTTTTTCCGGCATAGTCCAGAGCCCGCTGGACGGGGCGGGAGTGCGCCGCCGGAGCCGGCGTTTCGACGCGGCAGGTTCCGCAGCGCAGCAGATCAATCAGCAACAGCGCAAGATTGCAGCGCTGAGCGATCTCTGAGTTTTTTTGAGGGAATTCACATTCCCGGAACATTTGATCGAGCCGGGCCTGAATGGTTTTGCTGCCGCAGAACTGCCGGGCCGGAAGCCGTTTCAGCTCGGCGAGCAAAGGCTTCAAAGCCGGATCGTTTTGTCCCGCCGGGACATGAATTTGCAGGAAGAACAGCTCACAGGGCTCCATGAACGAGTGCAGTCCGCCGTGCGGCTCGCCGGGCAGACTGAGAAAACAGTCGCCGGGATTAAGGGCATATTTCGCGCCTTTCAGCTCCCAGTGCAGCTGCCCGTGAAGAATGCAGCAGATCTCCAGACTGTCCAGATGCAGGTGGCGGGGCAGTTCAGGCAGGGCCTTGGTGTAGCGCACTTTTCCCATGTGCGGAATGGCCGGATGCAGCGTGGTTTTTCCGGCAAAAGTTTTCCGCCAGCCCGCCTCATGGAGCTGTTCGATATAAGGAAGCCGCCCTTCGCTTCCTTCGGCAATGGTGTTTTTATCTGTTTTTTTCATAAACCGCCGGGAGCATATTTTTAAACGGTCGAGCTCTGTTTGTACAGGTGCATCGTCGCGAGGAATGCGGATGTTCGAAATAATCCGGAGCGGATTTTGGACGCAAGGAAGTGCAACGACATGTCATATAAAGCGTACATTATGACGGATGTTCCGCCGGCGTGCGCGGCACACGATCATCCGCCTGTTGAAAAGGAGCGTATCATGAAATGTGTTTGGGCCGGTTTATCGCTCGGCGCGGGAATATTGACCGCTGTTTCCGCCCCGGCTGCCGGTCAGACAGCTGCGCAAAAGCCTAATTTTCTGATCTTTATTGCAGACGACGCGGGATGGAACGACATCGGAGCCTACGGGAATCCGGCCGTTCAAACTCCGAATATCGACCGGCTGGCGCGGGAAGGCATGCGCTTCGACAAGGCGTGGCTGACGTGCAGCTCGTGCAGTCCGAGCCGGGCCGGCATTCTGACCGGGCGCTATCCGCACTCCACCGGTTGCGGCGAACTGCATCTGCCGTGGCCGGAGGATGCCGTGCTGATGAGCACACCGCTGCGCGGGGCGGGATACTGGGCCGCCAGTGTGGGCAAATGGCATCCGTGGGGAGATGCCGGCCGCGTACAATATGATTTCGTCGAGGATTCGGTTCCGAGCGGTTGCGAGCTCTGGCTGGACGCACTGAAGAACCGCCCGAAGGACAAACCGTTTTTCCTGTGGTGCGCAGCCCACGATGCACACCGGCCCTTCATGCCGAAAACGTTCGACCCGCCCAATTCGCCGGATAAGGTCATTGTGCCTCCCTATCTGCCCGACGGTCCGGAAACGCGCGGCGAACTGGCAATGTACTACGACGAAATTTCCCGAATGGACACCGGCATCGGAAAAGTACTCGCCGAACTTCAGCGCGAAGGAATTCTGGACACTACATTCATTCTGTTTCTTTCAGACAACGGCAGCCCTTTTCCGCGCTGCAAGACGAGAGTTTACGACAGCGGGGTTAGAACGCCCTTCATTGTGCGCTATCCGAAGCTTGTCAGACCCGGCAGCCATACGGCCAGCCTGGTCAGTTCCGTGGACATTGCGCCCACCATACTGGCACTGGCCGGACTCCCTCCGCTGCCCGGCTTCCAGGGAAAAAGTTTTCTGCCGCTTTTCAGTAATCCGTCCGCCACAATACGGAAATATGCCTATGCCGAGCACAACTGGCATGCGCTTGCCGCCTGTGAACGCGCTGTCCGCAGCGACCGCTTCAACTACATCCACAACTGGCGGCCCGATCTGTCGGCGGTTCCGCCGGCGGGGGCCATTGAAAAATCTGCCGTATGGACCGTCATGAAGAAACTTTATGACGAGGGAAAACTTCCTCCGGAGCAATCCGCCTGCTTTGCAGTCCCCCAGCCGGTCGAAGAATTGTACGATACGCAGACGGATCCCTTCGAACTGCACAACCTGGCCGGCGATCCGGAATACGCGCCGGTGCTCGAACAGATGCGGAACGCAATGGAAAAGTGGCAGAAGGATACGAAAGATGAATTTGATCCGATGAAAATCACCTCCGACAGTTTCAGCCGCGAGACCGGTGAAAAGCTGCCGGAATCGCCATGGCCGCATCCGGGAGCAAAGCCGGAAAAATTCAAGTATCCGGTGCAAATGAAGAAGTTCGAACGAAGCACGACCCGGATATTTGTTCCGGAACCGTCTTCAGAGAAGCGACCGCGCGATTCCGGATGCGGGCGATAATGAAAACACCAGGAAAGGAACAGTTATGCAAATGAAGTCATGTTCGTTGTTTTTCGGCAGGCTGCCGTCCGGCATTCTTGCATTATTTCTGTCTGTCTGCTGCGTTGCGGTATCCGCGCCGTATGACCAACCCCCCGAATGGACAAAAGACCTGATCATTTACGAAATCAATCCGAAGGGCTTTACGTCGCCGAACGGACCGGAATCCGGAACGTTCAATTCGCTGAAGGAAAAAGTGCCCTACCTGAAGTCACTGGGCATTACCGGCATCTGGCTCGCCGGCCATTCGCTGGCCGATTCGAATCATTTCTACAACATCTGGACCCAGTACGCCTGTATAGACCCGTTTAAAATTGATCCTTCGCTCGGAACCCCCGAAGAATTCAAATCCCTGATTGACAGTTGCCACCAGGCGGACATCCGTGTTTTCCTGGATGTCATTACGCACGGCGTCATGAACTTCAGCCCTCTCATCAAGGAACATCCAACATGGTTTAAAGGCGGGTCGTTTAAAATGACGGACTACGATTGGAAAGCCAAAAATCAGGAACTGGATGCGTGGTGGGTGAACGGCTGGGTCGACACGGTCACCCGGTACGGAGCGGACGGATTCCGTTTGGATTTGGGAGGGAAGCGGTACGACCTGTGGAAAGAAATCCGCCGGCGCTCTTATGAAGCCGGTCATCCGATTGTCATTTTCGCTGAATCAGGAGACGGCATTTGGCTTGCAGACCGGGTTCCCGGAGTTACGGATTTCTGCCAGAAATATTTACGTGTCATGAACAAACCCAATGTGCCGTTTGCGCCGACCAATGAAGCCTGCACGGATATGGCAGGGTTGATTCACGCAAACTACGGCCCGGCATTCACGAAGAAGTTTTACGGCAGTATCCAGATATCCTTTCACGGCCCGGGATGGCAGGGATTCCCTCTGGATCAGAATCCGTATGTCGTCCAGGACAGCCGCTGTCTGATGGGATACGCCATGTTCGCCCCCGCCATTCCGATTTTCATGTCCGGTGACGAATGGAACTGCGGATTCCGCCCGCTGCCGACGGAATCGCCGAACCTGTACGGCGGATCGATGCCGGGAAAAGGCCGCTGGCTGTACGGCAGCTGGATCGACTGGTCGAATTTTAATCAGCCCGCCCGGCAGGCCATGCTGAAGGATGCAAAAAAAATCATATCCATTCGAAAGGCATACCCCGATGTGCTGGCCGCCGAACTGATCTCAAAGGTGCCCGGCATCGCTTCCGTTCCGGTTGAAAACGACAGCGGCACGGAACTCCCCAAACCGTATATTCGATGGAACAGCAGAAGAGCGATCCTCGTTGCGGCCAATCCGGGCAAAGAGGATGTATCCATCCGTTTGAAAGTCCCGTGCAATCTTCTGAAATGGAACTGTCCGGAAGTCAGCATAACGGATTTATGGTCCGGAAAACCGTCTGTGACCTGTCCGGTCGGCAATGATTCAAATCTGGTTATCCCGGTTGCAATCGGACCGGACAGAACGCCGGGAGGCGGGCTCGGCATTTTCCTTCTGGAACCGGTCGGCGGAACCGCTTCCGCCGCCGGCACTGCATCGGAACAGGATCAATCCGCATCTGCTGTTCTGACAAACGACGTGGTTGTCGATGAACACTTCAACAACGCAATATGGTCCGGCGAAGTCGATCTCAACGGAGAAAGCCGGATCCTCACGTTCCTGAACGATCAGACGATCACAGGTCTCATTTCCGACGGCGGGTTGACTAAAGCCGGAGCAGGTTGTGTCACCCTTTCCAATGCAAATACGTATGCCTTCGGAACAACGGTTTCCGACGGGACATTGATTGCGGCAGCGGACGGAGCGCTCGGATACGGTGACGTGACCGTGGAAAGCCGGGGAAAACTGATTCTTCAGGCCGGAACATCGAATGACTGCATCAGCAATGTGTCCCGCCTGATTCTGAATACCAACGCCGTGCTGGTTCTGGATTATACCGGCTTTGAAATAGTCGGCGGGATTTCACTGGACAACGGAAACAGCTGGCTCAAGCGCGGCACATACACCGCCGCACAACTGAGTGCACGCACAGGCGGCAAGGTAACCGGCACCGGCAGCATCAAGGTGGTTCCCCCGCCGGCATTCATCGGGATGCGGGTGCCTCTGCCGGTGCCCCGGTCTTGGCCTGCCCGCACAGCAGGAACCGTACAAGCGCCCTCCCGCGCAGCAACCCAAGAGGTATCTTAAAATATTCCGCACGGATGCCCCTGATAATCCGGAGACGACTTCAGACGCGAAAGAACTCGGCTTGATTTAACCTCTCCCGGTTCCGTATTTCTGGGTGGTGAGTTCTGTAACGGAAACAAGGAATAAAAAATGAAAACTACACCTGTCCGATATCAGGTTCTGTGCGCCGTCGGCTTTGTCTTATCGTTGACCGGCGCGGCGGTTTTTGCCGGGCCGAGCAATGCGCATCGCGAAACAACGGCCGTGGCGACTTCGTCGCGGCATACCGATCCGAACGCTGCGGCGAAAGCCGGAACTGCGCCGTTCATGGGTGCGGGTCAACTCCCGCTGATTCCGGGCGACGCGAATGCTGTTTTAGACGGCGACCGGAC
>JBAZTQ010000044.1:0-24178 GCA_041661845.1 Kiritimatiellales bacterium
TTCGGGAAGCGACTGCTGCCACGCGGCCTGCCCGGCGGGGCGCACCAGTTTTACGTCGCCGAAGCGCTCCAGCTTGCGGCCGTCGCCGCTGTCGATCAGTTCATAGTCGTCGTTCATGATGCCGTTACGGATAACACGGCGGCGCAAAGATTGGAATGGAAAATCCGGCTATTTGCTCTGTTTGGCCTGCTTGATGTACTGCGCGATCTGATCCGGACTGGACGTGGGCGATCCGACCATCCGGCCCTGTTTGTCGAAAACCCGGACGTTGGGGATGGAGGTTATGCCGTATTTTTTGGCGACAGCAGAATCCCAGTTGACGATGTCCACCTTCTTCAGAGCAATATCTGCTTTCCCTCCGGTGAGTTTGTCCAGAACCGGAGCCATCTGTTTGCACGGTCCGCACCAGTCGGCGTAAAAATCAACCACGGTGATTTTTCCCGGGACAGTCAGGCCGCTGTACTCGCTTGATGCACTTTGAGTCGGCGCGGAAGCCTGTTCAGCTTTTTTTCCCGGAGGCGGCGTGACGGCGCGGGGCTTTTCTTTTTTCACCTCGGCCTTTTGGATTGCGGCCCGTTTGACGACGGCTTTTTTGCCGTCCGCAATCCGCGCCCGGATGTCAGCCTGCGGATTGATCCATTTTCCGCTGATGAATTCCAATGCTTCTCCGCTGTACAGCAGGACGATTTTTTCGCTGGCGGTCATCGTGCCGTCCGGTTCACCCAGCAGCTGTTGAACCTCAGCAAGGGTCTGTCCGTAAAAGAACACCGGTGGCACCGGATCGGCGGCTTGTTTCGAAGTGTCGGCAGCGCATTCGCACGCGAGCATTGCGAGCAGAGCGGCCGCCGGAATAAGTACTGACAGGAAGTTTTTCATGGGGCGGAGTTTAAAGATAGCACCGGACCGCCGGAAGTCAAAAGTCGAACGGCCGGACAGGAATATTGCAGCCGCCGGGCTTCCAAGGTTTGGAAAAGAGTGGTAAAATGCCGCTCAGTTTTCAGCGTGGTGTCGGCAGCGGAATAATGAAAAGGGAGAAATTATGGAAGAAGAGTTGCTCATCATGGCAGTCGTTGGCTTTCTGGTAAGTCCGTTTATTATGTCGATTGTTGCGCTGGTTAAAATTTCTTCACTCCGGCGGGAGCTTGATGCGTTGCGCCGCAAACCGGCAGAGCCCGGTGCGGCACCCGCGCAGCCTGTTGTCCGGACGGTGCCGGTTCCTCCGGTTTCGCAAGCCGTACGGTCCGTTCCTCCGCCGGTTTTCCCGAAGGAAAATAAACCGCGCTCCGGCATGGAGTTTATGCTGGGCGGCAAGGCGGCGGCTTTTGCCGGCGCGGCGATTCTGGTGACGGGCGTTGTTTTTCTGGTGGGCTATGCGATACAGCATTCATGGATCGGCCCCGGAACCCGGGTGATCATTGGACTTCTCTTCGGCGGCGCGCTGGTCGGCTGCGGGTACGGTCTTGAATGCCGGGGCGGCGGGAAGTACGGGCTGCTGGCGCGTGCGCTGACCGGTGCGGGCAGTGCGCTGTTTTATTTCACGGTGTTCGCGGCGTACGGAATTTATCACCTGATCAGCGCGGCGGCCTGCGGGGCGGGGCTGTTTGTCAGTGCAATGGCGGTGTTCGGACTGGCGATAGTTTATAACTCGCAGGCGGTCGGACTGCTGGGTGTGCTGGGCGCATTCATTACACCGCTGCTGATCGGCGGTAATATGGAGAAGGGCGTTTTTCCGCTGGTTTATGTCGCGGTGATCAATGTGCCGGTGCTTCTGCTGGGCGTGCGCCGGAAATGGCAGCTCCTTTATAATGCGGCATTTGCTTTTACGGTATTTTATTTCCTCGCCTGGCTGGACTGGATCGGCGCGGGTGAATACACAGCCGGGCTGATGTTCGCTATACTTTATTTTGCAGAATTCGCCGTGCTCGGCCTGCTGAAGCTGCGCTGCGAGCAGGCGGTTTCCGGTCGGCGGGCCGATACAGCGCGTCTGCTGATAGCGTCGCTGCTTCTTTTGGGGGCGGTGTACTGGATTTTGCATAAAGCCGGACTCGATCAGTGGATAGGGTTTGCTTTTCTTCTGCTGGCTCTGCTGCACATGGGCTTTGCGGCGCTGGCCCGCCGGTTGCTCAGCCGGTTTACAGAAGACATTCTCGCGTTTTTAGGCGGCGGACTGCTGTTCGCGGTGCTCGCGCTGCCCGCGCAGCTCGACGGCGAATGGGTTTCGCTGGGCTGGGCGCTGGAAGGCGCGGTGCTTGCATGGTTTGCAGTGCGCGTAAAATCCCGCACGCTGCTGGGCGCGGCCTCGTTGATCGGCCTGATCGGTATTGTGAAGCCGCTCTGCTACGACGTCGGCCTTTACACCAACACGCCAAACCCGTTCTGGAATGTCCGGTTTGCGGTGGGCGTGATTTCCTGCGGACTGCTCGGCGTCCAGGGCTGGCTGGCCGGACGGTTGCCGTCTGCAAATGATTCGTCGGGCCGCTGGCGTGACGGGCTGTGGTGGATCGGAATTATCGCGGCGCTGATTGTTTTTTCCGCCGACGCATTTTGGACTATGGGCGTTTCAGATGAGTGGGCCTGGATGCTGATTTCCATGGCGCTGCTGGCGGCTGGCGCGGTGATTACGCTGGCCGTTCGTCCTGAATCGTCGCTGCGGATTCTTGGCAGCCTGCTGCTGGCGCTGCTTCCGTTACAGATCGTCTGGTTTTATCTGCTGGTTGGCGCGGAGTCCTCCCGCTGGAGTTCCTTTTTGGGGCCGGTGCCGTGGCTGTTGCTCGCGGTGCTGGGAGCTGTTGTGTTTTGGCTCCAGCCGCGTCTGCCGAAAGATCTTCCTGTCGGCCCGTTCTCCGGGACGACCTACGGCCTTGTTCTTAATATCGCGGCGCTGATTTCTGCACTGGTGATTTTGACTTTTGAAATCGGACGGATTCACAGCCAGTGGTCAGGATCGTTGATCACCGTTCTATGGGCTGTCACCGCACTGACGCTGACGATCTTCGGTCTGGCCCGCCGCGCCGCGCCGTACCGCTTCTTCGGGTTGATTCTGTTCGGCTTAACGACGCTGAAGGTTCTGCTGGTTGATTCTTCCGAGCTGCACGGCATCGAACGGATCGCCGCATTTATGGCGACCGGCGTTTTGCTTTTGGTGCTTTCATTTATTTACCAGAAAGTCGCCGCCCGCTTTCTCACCTCCGGAGATTCAAAATGAAAAAACTGCTGATTGGACTGCTGGCGGCCGCGGCGTTTTGCGCACACAGCGGCGCGGATGAAATGGCCGCCCGGTTTGAACTCTGCCGTCCGCTCGAATCTCAGCCGGGAAAAGGCACCGCAGGCCGCTTACGGCTTCCGGGTGATGTGTTCGATCAAACCCGTAATTTTCCAGCCGACCTGCGGATTCTGGATCAAGCCGGAACGCAATGGCCGTTCTTCATTACCACGCCGGTCGACCGGACGCTTTCTGAGAAACGGGTTCCGCAGATGCTGAATAAAGCCTTTGTCGGCGGACGCGAACCGCATTGGGAATTCGATTTGCTGCTGCCGGAAAAAGACCGGCTGGCGGTGCATAACCGGCTGGAGATCAGTACCGGCGGATACGACTTTGTCCGGCGGGTTGAAATTTTCCGTGATGCGGAAAACGGGACGCGGGCACACCTCGCATCCGGCTATCTGATCTGCTTTCCGGAAAACCGCGCTGCCCGCAATCAGACGGTTTCTTATCCGGACTCCGATGCCGTGCGGCTGCATGTACAGGTTTATACCAGCGCAAAAAATGCGGCGGAGACTTTTGATGTACACAGCGCGGCCGTTTACTGTCTGAATAAAATTCCCGCCGAACGCGAACCGGTTGCGGCGGTGCGCTGTCCGGTTGCAGCCAAAGAAACGGATGAACGGACTCAGACTTTTATTCTGGATACCGGATTTAAAAACCGGCCGGTCGAGTTCATCACGTTCGACGCTGCCGGAACTTCATTTGTCCGCTGCGTTTCCGTATCCGGACGCAACGCCGAAAACGAACCGTGGCAAAGCGCGGGCGGCGGCGAAATCCACCGGCTTGAAAAAGATACGGAGCTGACCATCCGGGTGCAGGCGGCCTACCGCTGGATAAAAACGGATATCCGGAAAGATGACAATCTGCCGCTTGAGATCCGCGAAATCCGGCTCGAAGCGATTCCCCGCTATCTCGTCTTCGAAGCCGCTAGCGAACGGCCCGCCCGCTTTTGCTTCCGGGGATGGGACATTCCGGCACCGGGCTATGACCTCCGTCGCCGGATTCCGGAAACCGATGCACTGATGCTGCCGCTTTTCGCGACCGGCCCGGCGGAGCCCAATAAAGGAACGCAGGTTTCCTGTTTCAGAAAATATTCCAAAATGCTGGGCGGCGTTGCGGTGGGTGCAGTCAGTTTGCTGACCGTCTGGATCATCATCAGCATGATGCGCCGGCAGCAGAACACCGATTAAGCGGATTGCGGTACGGGTGAATATGGCGAGAACGAAATGGTTAGTGTGGTTTCTGGCTGCCGGGTTACTGCCGGCCGGATTGCTTTTTCAGGCAACCGTGCCGGATACATTTGCGGTTCAATGTCTGTTTCGCCGGCTGTTTTCGATTCCCTGTCCGACGTGCGGTACGACGCGAGCCGTTCGACTGCTCTTTGCGGCGGAGTGGCGCGAAGCATTTTTGATGCAACCGCTTGTTCTAGCCGGGCCGGGATATATTCTGGTTACGGCAGGTATCTTCCGGTTGTGGAAGCGCGGCAGCCCTGCTGTTAAACGCCGCCTTTTTACAGGAGTCGCAGCGGTTCTGCTGGCGGTGAACTGGGTCTATCTGATTGTTGAAAACGGAGGGGGAACGCAATGAATGGCATAAATTATTGGAACCCGATCGGGCGCGCATGGAATCGCATGGTGACGGTTTTATTCCGTCCATTCAATCCGGGTAAGTGGATGACTGTCGGGTTCTCGGCGTTTCTGGCAAACTGCGGACGCAACAACGGCAGCGGGAATGGCGGCTCCGGCGGGAATTCCGGCGGACAACACTCCGAGTCCGGCGCATCGTTAAAGTCGGGGCTGTGCGACATGATGGAGCGTGCGGAAGATTTCTGGATCGCACATTCCGGTATGATCATCGCGGCCAGTGTTGTGATCGTGCTGCTGGTTATCCTGCTGACGATTCTCATTAACTGGCTGAACAGCCGCGGACAATTCATGCTGCTTGATAATGCATTGAAAAACCGCGGCGCTGTTGCGGAGCCGTGGCGAGAGTACAAAAAAGAAGCCGGTTCATTAATGTTTTTTCAAATTCTCTTCGGTCTGGCGGTATTTTGCGTGAGTATCGTTTTGCTGGCCGGAATTCTGGTGCCGGGCTTTCAGATGATCATGGCTGAAAAGTGGATCGCGAGAAGTTTTGGTATTGCCATCGGATCAATCGGCCTGTTTGTCGTCACAGGAATCATAAGCGGCTTTATCGGCATGATCCTGAGTGAGTTTGTCGTGCCGCTGATGTATCAGCGCCGTCTTTCCGTCCGGGACGGATTCCGGGCTTTCGTGCCGCTGCTTCGGCAGCACTTCTGGAAATTTGTACTCTACGGATTAATTCTCTTTGTGCTCAGCATCGTCATTGCCTTTGCCATTTTGATCGGAGTGCTTCTCACCTGCTGTACCGCGCTGCTGTTGCTGATTATTCCTTACATTGGAACTGTCGCGCTGCTGCCGGTGTTCGTTTTCCGGCGGTTTATCGGCGTTGAATTCCTGAAACAGTTCGGGGACGACTATGATCTGCTTAAGGCCTTTCCTTCTGAAGGAGAGTCTGCCGCCGGAGTCCTTGATCCGGAATGGATCGAAGCAGGGGCTGCACCGCCTGTTGACTAAACAGCTTCCAAACCCGTGGCCGGCCGGTGCAGGCAGTTGAGGATGGAGTCCATCAGGGTCGGTTTATCGGCGATCTGGCAGGACTTTTCCCACTGCTCGGCTGAAAGCAGTTCGCGCAGCGGCTGTTCGACGGTTTTAATCCGTTTGAAAGCGCCCTCGAGTTTTTTGTCCCACTGTTCGTGGTGTCGGGCGAGGTCGTCCGGATAAACAATTTTCCGTTCAGAGCCTTCGTCGCAGGCATGAAACGGCTCAACAATGTTGAGCGAGCCGTAGTCGTTGGTGAGCTCTTCGCCTTCGGCAATGTCGCGCACAGCCAGCTCAAAGTTGTAGGCGGTGGTGATGCAGTTGGGATTAAAGCTGTGGTTCATGAAGCGCGTATTGTCCCAGCAGAAGACATAGCTGCCGTGCCGGTTGCGGTAGGAATATTTGAAGAGTGTTTCCTGGCACCGGGCGGGAAGCGCGGCAACCTGCTGCGGGTCGAAGAGCCGGTCTAGCGGATCCTGTACCCAGGTGATGGTGCCTTTGGGGATGTCACGGGTGGCGACAATGCCGCAACCGATTTCTTCACTGATCCAGCGGACTTCTGTATCGGGGTGTAACATAGGTTTACTGCTTTTCGATGACGGCTGCGCCGAAGGTGAAGCCGCCGCCGAAGGCGGTGAGTCCGACGAGCGCGTCTTTTTTCATTTGCGGCATCAGCTCAACCAGCGCGAACGGAATGGTGTTCGACGAAGTGTTGGCGTATTTGCGGATGTGGTTGAACATTTTTTCCGGCGGACAGTGGATCGTTTTGCGGATGGCTTCGATAATCCGCTCGTTGGCCTGATGCGGTACGATCTTGTCGAGCTGTTCAACGGAGACGTTCCGGTTTTCGCAGGCTTCAGCCAGGATATCGATCATCTTGCGCACAGCGATTTTAAAGACGGTGAGGCCTTCCATTTCAATTTTCTCACCGGTTCCCATGTGCGGAACATAGAGCACCTTCTGGTCGACGCCGACGGCGGAAAGAACCGGACGGTTCACCAGTATGTTGACGTTGCCGCCGCGCGGTTCGCACGAAACGAGCGAGGCCGTTGCGGCGTCGCCGAAGAGCGCCACGGTTTTCTGGTCTTCGTGATTAACCATTGGCGAGAGCGTTTCGGCGGTGATGACAAGCACCTTTTTCGCCGGATCATCGCGCAGAATATCGACCGCGTTCTGCAAGGCGTACATATAGCCGGCGCAGGCGGCGCTGACATCGTGCGCCTGCATCAGAATTTCGCCTTTGGCCGGGCTGAGTTCCTTGAGGACGCGGCAGGCGAGCGACGGGGTCATCATCAGCGGCGTGCCGGTCGAACAGACGATGGCGTCGATGTCGGCCAGCGACAGCTTTTCCATCTCCAGCAGGTTGCGCACCGCTTTGACGGCGAGCGTTTCGACGTTTTCGTCGCCGGTGATCCAGTAGCGTTCTTCGCAGCCGGTACGCGAACGGATCGCTTCGGAATCCCATTCGCCGTGCCCCTTCAGCAACTCGTCGTTCATGATATGACGCGAGCCGAGCACGGTGGCGATGGACGAGATCAGTACAGGTTTCTTTTCGACAGCAGTTGTTTTTCCAACCTTCGGAACCGCAACTGTTTGTTTTTCGAGGATCGGTGTGCCGGGATCGTCTTTGGTGACCGGTTTTTTGATGAGACTGGTTTCTTCGGTGACGATGCGGGCGAGCGGCGTGCCGACATCGACAGAATCGCCTTCGGCGAGGAAAAGTTCTTCGACAATACCGCTGACCGGCGAGGAGATTTCCATCGTCGCCTTGTCGGCCTCGACGGATGCGAGCAGTTCGCCCGCTTTAACGGTCTGTCCGGCTTTGATGTGCAGCTCGACCACTTTTACGGTTTTGTCGGACGGACTGGAACCGATGGCGTTGACCGTAACGGAGCCTTCGGCTTCTTCGACCGGCTTCTGCCACGTCAGCGAATAACCGAGCAGTTCGGCGGCTTTGCCGAGTACGGTGCGGAAAGACGGCAGCACTTCAATCTGCGTTTCAAACAGGTAGGGGATGTAAGTGTCGTGCCGCGTGACGCGCGCCATTTGCACCGGTACGTTCGCTTTTTCGGCGACGGTTGCCAGCACTTCGCCGCCGAACCCGCAGGTATGATTGTCTTCGTGGACGACGAGCAGTCGGCCGGTTTTCTGCGCGGAAGCGATCACCGATTCATGATCCCACGGAACGAGTGAGCGCAGGTCGATGACTTCAACGGACGCGCCGGCGGTCTGAAGCGCTTCGGCGGTTTTTTCGCAGAGCGGCACCGTGCTGCCCCAGCTGACGATGGTGAGGTCTTTACCGGGACGGGTGACGCGCGCCTTGCCGATCGGTACGAACTGTTTCGCCGCATCGGCGGCGGCAGTAACGGAACGGTCATTGATCAGATTTTTCGGGAAGAGAAAAACGGTCGGACGTCCGGATTCAAAAGCCGCGTTGAGCAGACCGGCGGCATCCGGCGCGGTGGACGGCATAAAAACGTCGAGGCCGGGAATGTGCGCGAACGTGGCGTCGAAGGTTTGCGCGTGATACGGGCCGAGGCCCGGGCGGTAAGCGCCGCAAATTGCCATCAGGATGACAGGGCACTCCCACTGTCCGTTCGTGCGCCACCACATTGCGCCAAGTTCAGCGGCGATCTGGTTGAAGGCGGGCAGCATGAAGTCGGCAAACTGAATGCAGGCGACCGGTTTTTTTCCGACCAGCGCCTGACCGATGGCCGCGCCGACAATAGTGGATTCGCTGAGCGGCGCGTTGATGACGCGCCCGGGGAATGCGGTGCTCAGTCCGCGCGTCAGGCCGAACACATCGCCCTTCGGATCTTCGATGTCTTCGCCGTAGAGATAAACGTTGGCGTCGGTGCCGAGATGTTCACGGAGTACGGCACGCATCGCTTCGAGCATGGTAAGCGCGTCGCCGTCGGTGCGGGTTTCGCTTTTCGCGCCGGTAAGTTTTGCAGGCAGCGGCTTTTTGGCGCTGAGTTCCGTTTTGGCGTTTTTCGCTTTGCGGGCGTCGTCGAAAGCGACACTGAGTTCCTGATTAACCTCGTGCTCAATCGCTTTGAGCTGCGTTTCAGGAATACCGGCGGCGATCAGCTTTTCAGCCAGAATCAGAATCGGGTCGGCCTTTTCGTGCATTTCACGGATGTCGTCGGCTGAGCGGTAAAGCGTGTGGTCGTCGGCGTTGGTGTGGCTGGTCAGCCGCTCGATATTCAAGACGACGATTTGCGGACCGCGGGTTTTCCGAATCTTGGAAACCGCGTCGCCGAATACGCGGTGAGCTTCGACCGCATCGGTACCGTCGGCGCGCAGAATCGGCAGGCCGTAAAATTCATTGGCATCGCCGTCCGGCAGAGAGAAAAAGGTGCGGCCTTTCGACAGCGTGGAAAGGGCGTAACGGTTGTTCTGGACGACGAAGAGAACCGGCAGCTGCGAGCGGACGGCTTCGGCCACCGCTTCAAAAAATTCGCCTTCCTGCGTGCCGCCGTCGCCGATGCCGCAATAAACGATATCGCGGCTGTCTTTGATGGCTTGCGCCACGCCGACGGCTTGCAGCGCGTTACTGCCGACGCCGGTCGGTGCGCCGAACATGTTCAGTTTCCGGTTGCAGGCGAAGCCGGGCATATTGCGGCCTTCGGTCGGCGATCCGGTTTTGCCGAGCAGATCGAGCAGCAGATCTTTTTGGGTGACGCCGCGGGCGAGCATCAAGGCGCGGTCACGGTAATGACAGTGGAGCCAGTCGGTCGGCGTCAGATGGGGCGCAAGCGCCGCCATTGCCTCGTGACCGGACGACGGAATGTAGAAAAAGGCCTCGCCGCGCTGGGCGGCATCTTCCTGCACCGCGTCGGCTTTACGCGACGCGAGCATGTGGCGGTAGAGGCCGAGAAAAAGCTGGGTGTTTAATGTATGCATGTTTTTCAGAGTTAAATGAGGCCCGCATAGTAGGTTGCCGCTCCGGTCAGGTCGAATAAATTTTCCAATGATTGAGAAATTTGAGGCGGGGTTCCCCAATATCGAAATGCCTAGAATTCCACAGGGTTCGGAATCTTGACTTTGATCTTAAAGAAACTGATTCTCCGCCTATGGCAACTTTATCATGGAACGAAATTAAAGACCGTGCTCTCAGGTTTTCCAATGACTGGAAAGGTGAAACCCGCGAACACGCGGAAGCCAAAACCTTCTGGGATGAGTTTTTTCATGTTTTCGGCGTTTCCCGCCGTCGTGTCGCCTCTTTTGAGGAACCGGTTAAGAAGCTCAATACACAAACCGGATTTATTGATCTGTTTTGGAGGGGGACGCTGCTGGTCGAGCATAAGTCCAAGGGCAAGGATCTCGACAAAGCTTATTCGCAGGCTCTGGACTATTTTTGCGGGCTGAAAGAGCACGAACTGCCTAAATACGTACTGGTTTCTGATTTCGAGCGCTTCCGGCTCTATAATCTGGAGGCGGGTACTCAGGAAGAGTTTCATATCAGGGAGTTGCGGCAGAAAGTAAAACTTTTCGGATTCATCGCGGGCTATCAGGAGCATGTTATTCGCGCAGAAGACCCTGTAAATGTCAAAGCCGCCGCAGTGATGGGACGGCTGCATGACGCTCTCAAAGACAGCGGCTATGAAGGCCATGTTCTGGAGGTTTATCTGGTGCGCTTGCTGTTCGCGCTGTTTGCCGACGATACCGGTATTTTCGAAAAGAGCACCTTCCGGCAGTATCTCGAAGAGCGCACTCATGCGGACGGCAGCAATCTCGGCCCGGTGCTGGCTGAACTTTTCCAGACCTTGGACACCCCGCCCGGAAAGAGACTGGCAAACACCGAAGAACTGTTAAGTCAGTTTCCCTATGTCAACGGCAGGCTGTTTGAAGAGCCTCTGCGTATTGCCGCCTTTAATTCCAAAATGCGGGATATTCTGATGGAATGCTGTGCGCTGGACTGGGGCCGGATATCGCCTGCGATCTTCGGCTCAATGTTTCAGGCCGTTATGAGTCCGGACGAACGCCGCAATCTGGGCGCACACTACACGTCTGAGCAAAACATTCTCAAGCTCATCAATCCGTTGTTTCTGGATGACCTGCGCGTCCAATTCAGCAAGTGCAGGGGAAGCCGGAAGAAGCTGGTTGAATTCCACGAAAAGCTTTCAAAACTCAAAATCCTCGACCCGGCCTGCGGTTGCGGGAACTTTCTCATCATCACTTATCGCGAGCTGCGGCTGTTGGAGTTGGATGTTCTGCGTGAACTCCACAAGGACGGGCAGGCCGTGCTCGATGTCTCTGACATCATGTGGATTGATGTCGATCAGTTCTACGGCATCGAGTGCGAGGAATGGCCTGCGCGCATCGCCGAAGTTGCCATGTGGCTGATGGATCACCAGATGAATATGCTGGTCTCCGAAGAGTTCGGGCAGTATTTCGTCCGCCTGCCGCTGAAAAAATCTGCACACATTACATACGGCAACGCCCTGCGGATCAACTGGGATCATCTGATTTCCGGAAGCTACATTGATCTCAGCGCCGACACGCTGAATGTCATGAAGGTCGAAGAACCGGGTGCTCATTACGGCTCCATCAATGTGGCCGCCAAACAGGTCAATATCCTGAGTAAGGAGGAAATCCGGACTCTTCAGACCCGCCAGCGCGAGAAATTTGATTTTATCCTCGGTAATCCGCCGTTTGTCGGGGGTAAATACCAGTCCAAGGCGCAGCGCGAGGAGATGGCGGAACTCTTCGCCGGAGTTAAAGGGGCAGGGGTTCTTGATTATGTGACGGCTTGGTATATCAAGGCTGCCCGCTACATGCAGGGTACACAAACCAAGACGGCTTTTGTTTCCACCAACTCCATTACACAAGGCGAGCAGGTCGGAATTCTCTGGAGCGAGCTGTCGAAGTACGGAATTAAAATTCATTTTGCCCACCGCACGTTTAGATGGAGTAATGAAGCTTCAGGGAAAGCCGCTGTTCATTGTGTGATTGTTGGATTCGCGCCGCGCGACACGGATAACAAGCGGTTGTTTGACTACGAAGACATCAGCGGTGAAGCACACGAAAAGTCGGCTGAAAACATCAGTCCATATTTGGTCGAAGGCACAAATCTGTTTGTGATTAACCGCACTCGTCCGCTTTGTGATGCGCCAATTATGAGCTTCGGCAACCAGCCGATTGATGGCGGACACCTGCTTCTTAACGCAGATGAAAAACAAAAGCTGTTGGATGTTTGTCCTCAAGCAAAAGAGTATCTCCGCCCCTTTTTAGGGTCTCAGGAATTCATCAACGGCATAGAGCGGTGGTGTCTATGGTTTAACGATGCAAAAGCACAGGATTTACGCGGGTTGAAGCCTTTGCAGGAAAGAATCGAGGCGGTGCAGGATTTTCGTTTGAGCAGCAACCGGCAGGTGACGCGCGAGCTGGCGAGTCTTCCGTATCGCTTTGCGTTCATCAGCCATAAGGAAACCAGCTACCTGCTGGTGCCGTCCGTGTCTTCGGAACGACGGACTTATATCCCAATGGGATTTCTGCCCGCCGATACCATTGCCAGTAATTTATGTCTGATTATTCCCGATGCTCAGATTTACCACTTCGGGGTTTTGACCAGCGCTATGCATATGGCGTGGGTGCACCAAGTCTGCGGGCGACTGAAATCGGATTACCGGTATTCTGCCAAGCTCGTTTACAACAATTTTCCTTGGCCGGAAAATCTGACCGCTAAACAGCGGGGCGAAGTGGAAAAGAAGGCTCAGGCAGTTCTTAATGTCCGGCAGAAACATTTTGATGGCGGCGCAACATTGGCTGATCTCTACGACCCGCTCTACACGCCGGCCGATCTGCTGAAGGCGCATCAGGAACTCGACCGTGCGGTTGATCTTTGCTATCGCCCGCAACCGTTCGTCACCGAAACCGCCCGCGTTGAATTCCTGTTCAATCTTTACGCTCAATACACCGAATCTCTTTTGAATCAGGAAAAAACGCAACGGAAGCCCCGCGTGCGGGCTTAACTTTTTCTATGGCTGAGGCAAAACAATTTTTACCGATGACGCGGGCGGAGATGAAGACGCGCGGCTGGGACGAGCTGGACGTGCTGATTATTACCGGCGACGCCTATATCGACCATCCGGCGTTCGGCGCGGCGGTGATCGGTCGCGTGCTGGAAGCCGACGGCTGGCGGGTCGGCATTATCGCCCAGCCGGACTGGACGAAGCCGGAGTCGCTGACGGTGATGGGTCGTCCACGCCTGTTTTGCGGAATTACGGCGGGTAATTTGGATTCGATGCTTTCGCACTACACCGCCGCGCGGCGGAAACGCAAAGATGACGCCTACACGCCGGGCGGCGTGACCGGCAAGCGTCCCAATCTGGCGGGGATGGTTTACGCGCAACTGGCGAAAAAAGCGTTTCCAGGCGTGGTGACGGTACTTGGCGGCATCGAAGCGAGTCTTCGGCGCACGGCGCATTACGATTACTGGCAGGATAAGCTGCGTCCCTCGATTTTGCAGGATTCGAAAGCCGATATTCTGGTTTACGGAATGGGCGAGCGGGCGATCCGTGAGGTGGCGAAGAGACTTGTAGGACAGGCTTCTCTGTATTCAGAGAGCCTGTGCGGCGATAGACACACGCTCCCGAATACGGGAAGCGCGTCCTGCAATACCATTTTGTCGGGGATTCCCGGAACGGCGCGGTTGCTCGGCGGTAAAGAATCGGCGGCGCTGAATGGCGGTTCTTCAGGGCAGGCTGGAAGCCTGCGATACGTACCGCAGGCTTCCAGCCTGCCTAATCTTTCCGAACGGGAGCAAAGCGGCAGGGATGCCGCTTCCACATTTGTTCTGCTGCCGTCATTTGAAGAATGTCAGGCGGACAAAAAAGCGGTGCTGGAGCTGACGCGGCTGACGGAGCGCGAGCAGAATCCGTTCACTGGAAAACCGCTGGTTCAATTTCATGGCGCGCGCGCCGTGCTGATTGAGCCGCCGGCATCGCCGCTGACGACCGAAGAGATGGATCGGGTGTATGAGCTGCCGTACATGCGCTTGCCGCATCCTTCGTACAAGGAGCCGGTTCCGGCGTTCACTATGATCAAGGAATCGGTGACGGTGGTGCGCGGTTGCGGCGGCGGGTGCGCGTTTTGCGGACTCGGACTGCATCAGGGGCGTTTTCTGACGAGCCGTTCGGAAGATTCGGTGGTGCGCGAGGTGAAAACGATGGCGGCGATGCCGTCATTTTCCGGCACGGTCACCGATCTCGGCGGGCCGACGGCGAATCTGTACGGCTGTGCCAACGGCGTCTGCGCGGCGTGCAAAGTCTGCCGTCGCCCCAGCTGTCTTTTCCCGAAAATCTGTCCGAATCTTGAACTGGACGCCGAGTCGGCGATCCGTCTGATGAAGCGTGTGCGCGAGCTGGCGAAGGTGAAGCATGTTTTTATTCAGTCGGGTATCCGGATGGATGTGGCGCTGCGGAATCCGCAATATATCCGCGAGCTGGCGAAGCACCATGTTTCAGGTCATTTGAAGGTGGCACCGGAGCATATGCACCCGAATGTACTCAAAAAAATGCGCAAGCCGGGGCCGGAAACCTTCTGCGAGTTTCAGAAGGCGTTTGAGGAAGAGAGCCGCGCGGCGGGTAAAAAGCAGTATCTAGTGCCGTACTTTATCTCCAATTTTCCCGGCTCAACGGAGACCGAGATGAAAGCGGTCGAAAAATTTGTGCGCGAGGAGGAATGGAAGCTTCAGCAGGTGCAGGATTTTATTCCGCTGCCGATGACGCCTGCCGCCGCCGTCTATTACACCGGTCTCGACTACGAAACCGGCGAGCCGGTTCCGGTGGTGCGCGGTCTGGCCGAACGCCGTACGCAGATGAAACAACTCAGACCGCATAGCCGAGGAAGACACTAACGTGGAACTAACCGGCGCTGCGCGGTTTTATCGCGCAGCGTCCAGCGACCGAAAGGAGCGAGGTTGAGCGCCGGGTTAGAGGTCGTTCAGTAAATCTCGACAAGAATTCCATCTCCATGTTTTGCGGTATTAGCCAAAAATTCCCGCATCTCGCCAACAATCGCCCAGAGGGTTTCAAGATCGGCGGATAATTCTTCAGCGGTTGATCCTGGTCGCCAGTAGTAAAGTTCTGCATCCATGACGCTTTCAGAGACGTATCCACTAGCAAACTCTTCGAATGTCAGTGTTTCCAGGAAAGATGAAATAGCCTGGAGTTCTTCCGGCTCGAATAGTCGTGGCGGCCCATATCCGAGCTCACGACCGACTGGCGATCCGCCCGAGGCAAGAAACGCCTTGGGTTGAGTCCCTTCCCAGGCAGTTCCTGTGAACAGGAAGTGGAGGATATGCCAATACTTATCTACGTCGTATATGTCGGATTGAGGAACGGGTGCTAGCTCGCGAGTGCGTTGCCGAAATGTTTCGCGGGGGAGCGTGTCAGAGCGCCGGGCTAGAAAGATGCGTGAAAGGGTGCGTGATAAGAACCCTGGTTTGGATACCTCGGGAGGACTATGTGGTTCCGGTAAGTCTAAGAGATCGCCCACACAGTCTGGGTCACGGCGAATTGCCTCGACATGACTCGGGGAAATACGAGTTATGGACAGGAGCATACTCATAGAGACCTCTAACAGTATTATTGAACGAACTTTAACTACGCTTTATGCGGTTTTGTAAAGCGAACCAATAGACCGAACTATATGGGAAACGAATGTGTGGTCAATGCGGAATGCTGATGAGGCAGGTACTCCTGCGGCCTTGAGCGGAAATGACGTGGTCTGTCCCCAGCCCGCCGCGTCCGGTCGGGACAGCCGTCCCTGCCAGCGAAACAGCGCGGCATCTCATTCGTAATTTTGATTAAAACGCTCTATCGCCTTCCCAACCTTGTAAAAACAGGGTAAAACCGAGCCGGTTTTCACAGGGGACTTTTATGGGTAAAGCCAACGTCAATATGATTTGCGATATCGCGGAGCTGTCGTCGCTTTTTGAAAAGAGCAGCAGCCTCGACGATTTTTTACAATCTGCGGTGAGCGTGGTGGCCTGGCATATGAAGGCGGCTGTCTGCTCGATTTATATCTATGACGATAAAGACCGGATGCTCACGCTGCGCGCCACGCAGGGCTTGAGCCCGGTCGCTGTCGGTAAAGTCACGCTGCGGCTCGGGCAGGGACTCACCGGACTGGCACTTAAAGAGCTGCGGGCTATCCGGGAGGGGCGCGGTGCCCGCAGTCCCAGATTTCAGCCGGTCAAAGGAATTAACGAAGAGCGCTACGAGGCGTTTCTGGCGGTGCCGATCCGGCGCGGACTGACGCGTGTCGGTGTGCTGGCGGTGCAGGATACCCAGCCGGACTATTTTGATGAAAAGGATGAACAGGCGCTCAAGGCGATTGCCGCACAGCTTGCCACGGTGATTGAAAATGCCAATCTGCTGCTGACGCTGCACCGGCAGGAGGATGTTGTTCGGGCTGAAGCCGAAACGGCACCCAAAATGATTAAGGGCCGTCCGGCCAGCGGAGGCGTAGCACAGGGCGGGGCGGCCCTTATTATTTCGGGGCGCAGCGGCCGTTTCTGTGCGCCCGCCGACTTTCCGCAGGATCTGACAATAAAAGATTTTGATCGTGCGTTGCAACAGACGGAGCAGCAGCTCAAAGAGCTGCAGCGCCGCGCTGACGAAGAGCTTTCCGATGTGGCTCAGCTGATTTTTAACGCGCATCTGCTGATTCTGGCTGATGATGAATTTTCCGGCGAGATCCGCCGGCGTATTGAGGCGGGAACGCCTCCGGCTGAAGCGCTGGTGACGCTGGTGAACACCTACATTGAAATTTTTTCCGCCAGTCCCAATCAGCGTTTGCAGGAAAAAGTACATGATCTGAAGGATCTCGGTCACCGCATGCTGGAGAATCTGGCCGGCGGAGACCGTAAACATGGCGATTACAGCGGGCAGATTATTGTAGCTGATACGCTGCTGCCGTCGGACATTCTGAAACTGGCGACGGAGAATGCGGAAGGATTTATTGTACAGGGCGGAGTCACTTCGCATAACGCGATTATCTGCCGCTCGCTCCAGAAGCCAATGGTGATGATCGACCCGCAGCAGCTGGATATTCTCTGTAAGCCGTGTGAACTGCTGATGGATGGTGATCAAGGCGCGATTTATATCCAGCCGGCGGAAGATGTGCTGAAGGAGTATGCCGAAAACCGCCGTGCGGCAGCGGCGCTGGAGTCTGCTCCTCCGGTCAAAGAGGAGACGCGCACGGAGGACGGCACGCGTATTCAGCTTTTTGCCAACATCAATCTGCTTAGCGATTTGAAGCTGGCGCTGAGTTCCCGTGCGGAAGGGGTGGGTCTTTACCGCAGTGAGTTTCCGTTTATTATCCGCAACGCTTTTCCGTCGGAAGAAGAACAATACCAGGTGTATTGCCGGATTGTAGAGGCGATGGGAGAACGCGAAGTAACTTTCCGTACACTGGATATCGGCGGCGACAAAGTGCTTTCCTATCAGAATGAGGCGGAGGAGGCCAATCCGTTCCTCGGTTTGCGCGCCATCCGGTTTTCGCTGCTGCACAAGGATATTTTTGCGGAGCAGTTGCGCGCCTTCCTTCGGGCGGGTGCCAGCGGCAACACGCGCATCATGTTTCCGCTGATTGCTTCGCTTGACGAATTTATTGAAGCACGCGATGTGGTGCGCGACTGCATGAAAGAACTCGATGCGCGCGGCGTACCGTACAATCGCGGCACGAAGATCGGCATTATGGTGGAACTGCCGTCGGCGGTGGAACTGATCGAAGATTTAGCGCGCGAGGTGGATTTTATGTCTATCGGCACCAACGATCTGATTCAGTATATGCTGGCTGTTGACCGGACCAACGAAATGGTTTCCAAGCTGTATCTGTCGCACCATCCGGCTATTCTGCGTGCGATCAAACGGGTGGCTTCCGTGGCGAACAGTCATCGAAAGGACGTTTCGATCTGCGGCGATATCGCTATGGATACGAAAATGATTCCTTTCCTGCTGGGGGCGGGTATTACCAAGCTCAGTCTGCCGCCGCGGCGGGTATATGAAATTCAGCATGCAATTGAGCAGATCAGTATAGAAAAGGCCGCCTGTACGGCCCGCAGGATGCTGGCCGCCAGTCGCATCAGCGACGTAGAACAGATAATAAACAGCTACAATTCTGTTTTGTAATATAAACGTATTACAAAAAAGGAAAATACAGTCAGTTGTATTGATGACAATGTATTTTTTATAAAAAAATCATTAATATATACACAACAATGTTTTATAAATATTATCAATGGCTGATTGGTGATTCAGGCACGATCAGTGCTAAATGCACACCTAAATACAAACAGGAGGTGCGTTGTATGAAGAAGAAGGTTGTGTTTGGCAGAGCCGGTCTGCTCTGTTGCTTATTCAGCATCATAGTGATGCTTGCGGGAAAAGGATACGGTCAGGATGCGGCGGCCGGAGCAGTCAGTGCTTCGCCGCCGGCGGTGATCAATACAGGTGATACAGCATGGATGCTGATAAGCACGGCGCTGGTATTCCTGATGATCCCCGGGTTGGCCTTCTTTTACGGAGGTTTAGTCCGTAAAAAGAACGTGCTTTCGATCCTGATGCAGTGCTTCATGATTATCTGTCTGATCACTCTGCAATGGGTGCTGTTCGGATACAGTCTGGCTTTCGGCCCGGATGTAAAAGGCTGGATCGGTAATCTGAGCTGGGCCTTTTTAAAGGGTGTCGGTGCCGATCCGTTTACCGGCTATGCCGCGACGATTCCTCATTCGGTATTCATGATCTTTCAGGCCATGTTTGCCATTATTACGCCTGCGCTGATTCTCGGCGCCTTCGCGGAACGGATGAAGTTTTCGGCGTTCTGTGCGTTTGTTTTGCTGTGGGCCACGCTGGTGTATGATCCGGTAGCTCACTGGGTGTGGGGTCTGGGCGGTTTTCTGTCCCGCTTTGACGCGGCCGGCAACGCTGTGCCCGGTGCATTGGACTTCGCCGGCGGTACGGTCGTACACATTAACGCAGGGATTGCCGCGCTCGCCGCCGCACTGGTTATGGGCAAACGCGTTGGATCGATCTCGCCGCCGCACAATCTTCCGTTCGCCGTGCTGGGAGCGGGGCTGCTGTGGTTCGGCTGGTTCGGGTTCAATGCCGGCAGCGCGCTGGGCGCAAACGGACTGGCCGGCAATGCCTTCATAGCCACTCATGTGGCAACCGCAGTTGCCGGATTGACCTGGGCGGTCTGCGACTGGCTGTGGCATAAGAAGGCAACGACGCTTGGTATGATCACCGGCGCGGTTGCGGGTCTTGTGGCGATTACACCGGCCTGCGGGTTTGTCTCGCCGATGAGCGCCATCTGGATCGGTGCCGGCGCTTCGGTCATCTGCTTCATCTCGGTGACGTTTATCAAGGCCGTCTTCAAATATGACGATACGCTGGATGCCTTCGGCGTACACGGTGTCGGCGGTATCTGGGGCGCACTGGCAACCGGTATATGGGCCGAAAAATCGGTCGGCGGATTCGACGGGCTGCTGCACGGCAACCCGGGACAGTTCCTGATACAGCTCAAAGCGGTGCTGATCACGATGGTTTATTCGTTCGTGGTGTCGTTTGTCCTGCTGAAGCTGGTGGACAAATTCATAGGGCTGCGTGTCTCGGAACACGAAGAACGGGTGGGTCTGGATCTGACACAGCACAAAGAAGCCGGTTACACAACGATCGACTAACCGAAAGGAATATACCGTATGAAATACATAGTCGCTATTATTCAACCCGACCGTCTGGATCCGGTTCTGGATGCGCTTGAGGAGAAAGAAATTCATCTGGTGACCGTCTCTAATGTGATGGGTCGCGGACGGCAGAAAGGCATCGCGGCGGTTTACCGCAGCCACAAGGAAGCGGGCAGTCTGCTGAAAAAGGTAAAGCTGGAAATTGTCGTCAACGAGGCTTTTGTGAAGCCGGCCGTGGAGGCAATCACCGCCGGTGCGCGGACCGGAGAGATCGGGGACGGCAAGATCTTCGTCCTGAGTCTTGAAGAATGCATGCGCATACGGACCGGTGAAACCGGATCAGCCGCTATCGGCTGATTTTCTGCCGGATGAAAACAAAGGCGTCCCCGTTTCGGCGGGGACGCCTTTTACTTTTCCGGATCTTGGAACCTCCGGCAAAGACACCCTGCAAATTACTTTTTTGCACCGCTGTTGAATTCGAGCAACCTGTCCCAATTGATCGCTCCGTCTTTATCGCAGAAATCGGTAATGAATTCTTTTGCAAACCTGTTTTTCGCCTTGGCCCACTCTTCATTAAAACGATCTTTGTGACGAACCGGAAGGTCTTGCATCGCTCGGATGATTTTCAGGTAGCAATCGGGTTCTCCGGTCAGCCCGGCCCAAAATGTTTGCCCGGCCAGTTCGGTGAAAATTTTATTTTCATTCGGCAATGAACTTTTCTTTCCGTACGAGTAGCCGACAACGGCTTCAAAGTGTTTCTGAAGCTTCATCATACGGCTTCTTAACGCCTGAAAATCCTGATTCTGACGGCGGCGGCTTTGAGCGTTGAAAACAGAGGGGCCTGATTTTACAGCAATGGCTTTATAGGATGTTGCTGTTTCAATCACCACATCCACACCTTCTGTCGGGGATGCACCTCCGGCCCCGAGATCTTTTGCGAGCGGCTCAAAAAAAGCATCGCCGAAGATGGTTTCGTCGGATGAAGACATAAAATCATTCAACAGGCGTTCGATGACTTCATTGGCATCCAGTAAGCCGACGGCTCGAAAAAGGTACGGATTTTTACGTCGCAAGGTTTTTCTGAGATCAAGCGTTGAAAGTTTTGCTATGCGGCGGTCATAGAAGTCGTTTAACCGGTTCTGCACCGATTTGATCAGCAAAGCCTCTTTCATGCCGGTAACTCCTCATAGTTTACTAAATACTTAAGGACGCTGCGTCCGATTTGATGACCCAGTCCGACCGGAACAGCGTTTCCAATCTGTCTGTATTTTTCGGCGACAGAGCCTTCAAATATCCAGTCGTCTGGAAACTGCTGAATCCGCGCATATTCCCGTACGCTTAAAGGGCGCAGTTCGGTCGGATGACAGAGGCAGGTGCTTTTTTGACCCGGACTGGTTGACACAGTCGGGCTGGGGCGGTCAAACGAGAGCCGGCGGTAAAAGCCGACTTTTCCGCCGCCGGAAGTATATGCGCCGCCCATTGCTGCCGGCAGGATATCCTTGGGGAGGTTTCTCCAGTTCTGTCCTTCTTTTAACAGGCGCAGATATTTTTTGCGGGATTCTGAAAACGGTGTTATTTCCGGTTTTTCTTCATGCAGTCCGGCCAATGCATCAGCCAGAGTGCGCCAGCGCGGGGTGAACATATCCCCTGAGCTGACAAACATGGGCGGAGGCATTGCCACCTGAAAGCCGTCACGGCTTCCGATGAAAACCACGCGTTCACGTTTTTGCGGAACGCCGTAGTCAGCGGCGTTAACGAGTTCAACCGTGACGGTATAGTTCATTTTCTCGAACTCATTTTTCAAAAGCCGCAGGACGCTGCCTTTTTGTTCTTTAGCGGTCAGGCCTTTGCCTTTAACGGATCTTTCAGCCAGCGGAACATGCTTGATAGCCGCGGACAGGATGCCCCGCACATTTTCCATAATAAAAAAAGGCGGACGGATTTCGTCCACGATACGCAGAAAGTCGAACATGACCTCGCCGCGCGGATCATCAAAGCTCTGGCGGCGTCCGGCGGTGCTGAAAGACGGGCAGGGCGGGCCTCCGCAAACCAGCTGAATGTCATTTTTATGCACGTTGAATTTTTTCAGGAGTTCAGCGCCTGACCAGTTGCGAATGTCATCCTCGACCAGAGGGAGTTCCGGCTTGTTCTTCCTGATAGTTTTACAGGCCCATTTATCCAGTTCGAGGCAACCGGCATTCCTCAAGCCGGCTGATTCAAGTCCGAGATCCAGCCCCATTGCTCCGCTGAACAGTGAAATGAAGGCGGGTTGCTTGTTTGTACTCCAGTACGGCACGGCGCTTTCTTTTACCTCGCGCGGATTCGCCGGCCAGACAAACAGCCGTCTTTTGTGGGTATGCTCCGGTGCTTTTGGCGTTTTGACCGTATACTTCATGAATTTAGAGCCTCTGCCGTTTAATCAAACGAGACTGGTTTATACCGTGCATTCCTCAAGCTTGGAAGAAATGTTTCCAGACATTGGAGGCGGCGTTGAGGGCGCGGGCGCGGTGTGAGATTTTGTTTTTCACTTCCGCCGGAAGTTCGGCAAAGGTCTGGTTGTAGCCGTCCGGAATAAAGAGCGGATCGTAGCCGAAGCCCTGATTGCCGCGCGGCTTTTCGATAATGATGCCTTTCACGGAGCCTTCGACGGTTCGCGGTTCTTCGCCGGGCAGGGCGAGCGCGATGACGGTGCGGAATTGCGCGTGACGGTTTGGTTTTCCGGCGAGTTCGCGCAGGAGTTTCAGATTGTTGTCGTGATAGGTGCAGCCTTCGCCGGACCAGCGGGCCGAATAAACGCCCGGTTCGCCGTTCAGCGCTTCGACTTCCAGTCCGGAGTCGTCGGCCAGTGCGGGCAGTCCGGCGGCCCGGCAGATTTCGACGGCCTTTTTAATGGCGTTGGCTTCCAGCGTATCGCCGTCTTCGACGACGTCGGGAATTTCCGGAAAATCAAAGGCTGAGCAGACTTCCAATCCTTGGAAATCGAAGATGGCGTGAATCTCTTCGAGCTTGTGCGGATTGCGCGTGGCGATGACCAGTTTCATGGGGCGGAGTGTGGAAGTTCGGGATCCCGAGTTCAAGAACAGCTTAATTCAAAATATGCACTTGCGCCGCGCGGATGGAGAAGCTATGTTTTCCGGCCTTTCCCGCGCTCGGGTGGTGAAATTGGTAGACACGCTAGCTTGAGGTGCTAGTGGCCGCAAGGCCTTCGGGGTTCGAGTCCCCGCTCGAGCACCATATCTATTTTGCGCCGGGAATAAACAGCTTCTGGCCGACCGATAAACGTCCCGCGTCCTGCATCTTATTGGCATCCATGATGGTTTTGGTGCTGACGTTGTACGCCTTGGAAATGATGTAAAGCGTTTCGCCGGGGCGGACGACATGTTCGATGCCGGAGACGCCGGCAGGAGCCTTGGGAGCCGGAGCAGGAGCCGAGGTCTGTTTAATCAGCTTGTCCAGTTCACCGCTCAGCCGGGTGACCATTTCCCGTTTATCCGCTTCGCTTCTCTGTTCGATGGCCGCGCAGCGGGTGTTGAGCTGACCTCTCAGGGTTTCGAGATCGCGGCTGATACGGCCTATTTCCATTTCAAGCGTTTCGAGCCGTCCGGCCATGCGCTGCTGGTTTTCTTTGGCAATGAGCTGGTCTTCACCTAGCGCGGCGCGGTCAGAGGGCGTCTGCAACTGGAAAGGCATAGTTTCGCAACCGGTCAGTAATCCGGCGGCCAGCAGTATAAAAAATATTTTCTTCATGGTTTTATCACTCCAAATGTTGGGTTGTTATGGTTTCCAAAGGTACAAAAACTGCGGTGAACTCAGTTTGAGGTTCGGCAGCACGACGGGGCTCTTTCCTTCGATCAGCTGTTCAAAGAAGGTTCGCTGCGGTTCGTAGCGTATGACGCGCAGCGCGCCGGTATTGAGCAGCCGGGCGGTCCGGGCGACGGCATCGTTCCAGTAGCCGATCTCGTCGATCAGTCCTTTATCCAGCGCGTCGGCGGCGGAAAAAATGCGTCCGTCGAACAGTTCCGGCGCGGCCGCGCGATCAAGCTTGCGTGCATCGACGACAATTCCGCTGAAGCGCGCCTGCATGCCGTCGATCAGTTTCTTCAGCAGGGCCACCTGATTGGTGTTCACCGGCTGGAAGGGATTGAGCATGTCTTTGTTCGCGCCCGATTTGATAGTGACATCGGTGATGCCGATCTTTTCAGAGAGGCCTTGAAAATTCATGGTCTGCATAATGACGCCGATGGAGCCGACGACGGCGGTCGGCTCGGCAATGATGAAGTTCCCGGCCATGGCGGCGTAGTAGGCACCGGAAGCTCCGAGGTCGCGGATGAAGACGACGACACGGCGCTCAGGACGGCTGTTGCGAAAGCCGCGCAGCGCGTTGTAGATTTCATCGCTCGGCGTGACGCCGCCGCCGGGAGAGTTGACCTCCAGAATAATCGCCCGCATATCCGGATCGCGTTCGGCGGCGCGCACCTGCGTGAGGATGCCGGCGACCATATCGGATCGGGCGGTAAAGAGACCGTCTTCTTCGGTGCGCATAATGACGCCGTCGAGCGGAATGCGTGCAACTTTAACGTTGCCGCTGCCGCAGGA
>JBAZTQ010000045.1:0-22808 GCA_041661845.1 Kiritimatiellales bacterium
GTAGTCCACGCTTCAGCGTGCGTTCCCGTCTTCTCTCCGTTCGTAGTCCACGCTTCAGCGTGCTCTCACACTGAACAGCCTTCCTCCTTCGCTCTTCGAGCTTCGGCGGACAGAGAAAAGCTGGACTACATACCTTTTAGTGACTCTTTTGCGGCGGAAACAAACTGTTCCAGATCGCCGGCGGTGTGCGCCGCGCTGATAAAGGCCGCTTCAAACTGCGCGGGCGGCAGATAAAAACCGCGTTCCAGCATGCCGCGGAAAAAGGCGGCGTACGCTTTGGTGTCGCACATCTTGGCATCGTCCAGATTCCGGACCGGTTCGCGGCGGAAAAACGGAGTGAACACCCCGCCGAGCTGCGCGACGTGAAACAGTGTAGACGCGGTGTCCTCACCGCGTTTCTCCTGCTCAGCAGAACGCGGTGAGGACACCGCGTCTACGTTAAAGGTTGCGGCAACTTTATATCCAAGTTCTGCAAGACGCTCATACGGATTTTCTTTAATCAGCAGTTCGACCGTTTTCATCCCGGCGGCCACGGCGACCGGATTGCCGCTGAGCGTGCCGGCCTGATAAACATTGCCGACCGGCGCAAGCCGCTGCATGACGTCGCGCCGTCCGCCGAACGCCGCCAGCGGCATGCCGCCGCCGATAATCTTGCCGAGACAGGTCAGGTCGGGCGCAATATCTTTCAGCGTTCCGTAAGAAGTCGGCCCGAAGCGGAAGCCGGTGATCACTTCATCGAAAATCAGCAGTGCGCCGCAACGGTCAGCCTCGGTGCGCAGATGTTCGAGAAAGCCGTCCTGCGGCAGAACCAGTCCCATATTTCCGGCCACCGGCTCAACGATGATGGCCGCCAGTTCATCGCCGTATTCTTTAACGATCCGGGAGACCGCTTCTTTGTCATTGTACGCCGGCAGAAAAACATCGCCCTCATTCACATAAACACCCGCCGACGAGGAAATGCCGCCGGTCAGCAGTCCGCTGCCCGCGCCGACCAGCAGTCCGTCGGAATGGCCGTGATAACCGCCGGCGAATTTTATGATGCGGCGGCGGCCGGTAAACCCGCGTGCCAGACGAAGCGCCGTCATGACGGCTTCGGTACCGGAATTGACGAGACGCACCTGCTCCATCGAAGGAACCTGCGCACAAAGCAGTTCGGCAAATTCGACCTCGCGCGGCGTGTTGATCCCGAAGGTCATACCGTCGCGGGCGGCGGCGCACGCCGCCTCCACCACTTCAGGCCGGGCGTGACCGAGAATCAGCGGACCCCACGATCCGCAGAAATCAATCAGCTCGCGCCCTTCGATGGTGGTGATCCGCGCGCCCCGGCCCTTCGTCACATAAACCGGATCGCCGCCCACCGCGTTGAAGGCCCGCACCGGACTGTTCACTCCGCCGGGAATTACTTTTACCGCCCGCTCAAAAAGATTTTTGGACTTCATTCACGCCTCCGAACCCCGGCAAACAAAACAAGTTTCAGCTTCAATTGAATTGGGCAGAAAGCCTATCATCCGGGCCGCATGTTAAAAAGACAGAACAACCGGATAACATCGCTCTTTACCGCCGCCGCCCTGATCCTTCTGCTGAACAGCGGATGCAAGGAACGCCAGCGCCCGCGTGAATACACCGGCTCCTCCAGCTGCAAAGAATGCCATCAGAAATTCTATGACCTCTGGGCCCCTTCTCACCACGGCAAGGCGCTTCAACCCTGGTCGGCTGAACTGGCAGCTCTGTTACCGCCGCAAACCGAACCGATCAAGGCGGACGGCAGTCTGTTTCAAGCCGCCGTCACGCCGGAAAAAGGCTGGGTCACCGAAAACGGTACCAACCAATTCCCCATCGCTTACGCCATCGGCGGAAAAAACTATTACAACTTTCTGACGCTGCTCGACGACGGACGGCTTCAGGTTCTGCCGGTGTTTTACGATGTGCGCAATAAAAAGTGGGACAACACCACCAAGAGCATGCTGCGTCACTTCGACGACGGACGGATGGATACCGCTCTGCACTGGCGCGACTCCATGCTCACCTTCAACGCCGCCTGCTTCAGCTGCCACGTCAGCCAGATCAACTCCAACTACGATCCCGACAAAGACACCTACGCCACCACCTGGAACGAACCCGGCATCAGCTGCGAATCCTGCCACGGCCCGGCCTCCGAACATATCCGCGTCTGCCGCGCCGCGCCGACCAATCAGCCGCCGCAGGACATCCAGCTCATCTCGTGGAAAAAAATGACCGTCCAGCAGCAGAACGACTCCTGCTCCGGCTGCCACGCCAAGGCCGCGCCGATTACCGCCGGCTATGAAACCGGCGACAAGTTCTGGGATCATTACGATTTAACCACCTTCGAAACTCAGGATTATTATTCCGACGGCCGCGACCTCGGCGAAAATTACACCATCGGCAGCTGGCTGCTCAGCCCCTGCGTCCAGAAGGGCAATCTCGACTGCGGTCACTGCCACACCTCCAGCGGACGCTACCGCTTCAAAGGCACCGAAGCCAATAACGCCTGCCTGCCCTGTCATAAACAGCGCGTCGAAAACGCCGCCGAACACATGCATCATCCTGCCGGCAAAGGCGCTACGGAATGCGTTCAGTGCCACATGCCGATGAGCCCGTTCGGCGGCATGAACCAGTCCGATCATTCCATGCGCCCGCCGATGCCTAACCTCAGCAAAGCCGTCGGTTCGCGTAACGCTTGTGTGCAGTGCCACAAAGATAAAGACAACGACTGGGCCTTGGAAAAAGTGCGCGCATGGCATCCGGATTTCGACAAGTACACCGCGCCCGAACTGCACCGCGCCCTGCTCGTCGACGCCTTGCGCAAAGGTGACTGGCAGCAGCTGCCCGCCGCCCAGGCGTTTATTAACGATCAAGCCTCCGACCCGCTTTTCGTCACCACATTAATTCGTCTGCTGCCGCAAACCGACGATCCCCGCCAGCACGCCATCCTGCGCGACATGCTGAGCAAAGCTGCGCATCCGCTGGTACGCTCCGCGGCGGCCGCCGCGCTGGATGCCGACAATAATCCGGCCGACCGCACCGCGCTCTTCGCCGCGCTCACCGATGACATCCGCCTCGTCCGCATCCGCGCCGCCGACCGCCTCATTGCTCTGCCGAAAACCGATGTTCCCAAAGAACACCGCGAGGCCTTTGATGCGGCGGCGAAAGAAATGTGGAACTCCATCAACATCCGCATGGATCACTGGAGCGCTCCATTCAACGCAGGCAATATTCTCATGCGCCAGCAGCACTATGAGGAAGCCGCTGCAAAATACGACCGGGCGCACAAACTGCGCGACGACATCCCGCAACCGCTCATCAACGGCGCCATGGCCTATGCCAACGCCAAAAAACTTTCTGAAGCCGAAAGCCTTCTGAAAAAAGCAACGGCGCTGCCTGAGCCGTCCGCGGATGCGCATTTCAACCTCGGGCTCCTCTACGCCGAACAGGGCCGCACCGCCGAAGCACAAAAAGAACTGTACCGCACCTTGGAACTCTCGACGAACAACGCCGCGGCCGCCTGCAACCTCGCCATCATGCTCGCCGGAAAAAACTATCCCGAAACCTTCCGGCTGCTGAATCTCGCTATTCAAAGCGACCCGTACAATCCGCGTTATGTCCAGACCCTGGCCTTTTACTACATGCAAACCAGACAGCCTGATCTGGCGAAGAAAATCATTCAGCAGGCACGCGAACGCGGAGTCAGCTCTCCTGACATCGAAGCCATTCGCCAGCAGATCCGGTAAACAACAATCCTTAATAGCTCCAGTCTTCGTGGCTTACCGGACGGCGGTTCAATTCGGCCTGGTACAGCTTCCATTTGGGAATGAACTGATCCATCAGCGCTTTAAATCGGCGGTTGTGCGAAGGCTCGATTAAATGAGCCATTTCATGGACGAGGATGTATTCAAGGCATTCGGCAGGCTTGCTTACCAGATGCGTATTGATACGGATACGCCCGGTTCGCGGCG
This sequence comes from Kiritimatiellales bacterium, assembly GCA_041661845.1. Taxonomy (GTDB): domain Bacteria; phylum Verrucomicrobiota; class Kiritimatiellia; order Kiritimatiellales; family Tichowtungiaceae; genus Tichowtungia. Next base: position 3,975 of record JBAZTQ010000045.1, read on the forward strand.
TACAACTTCCCCAGCGGGTTTTCATTTTCCGGACGTTACAGTTCTTAACCTGCACGTCCAGTATTCGTTCCCACTTGGCGATCAGCTCAGGCAGAGCTTCACGGATCAGGTTCCGGTGCCAGTCCTCCACCACTGTCTGCTTTTTATGCAGCGTCGATCCGGGCCGTACGCTCAGCGTCATTTGATCGTGCTCCAAACGAACCGATGGGGCGCAGTCCGCCTCGATCACGTTGAGTAAATAACGCTTACCCCAGACCCAATGGCTTTCACTGTCGAGATATTCCCGGGGCGGCTCACGATCCTGACTCCGAAGCTTCAGCTGCTGCTTTTTGATCCAGCCCAGCTTGGAGGACACAAACACCCGTATGATCTGCAGGCCCGTTCGCGAGGGTGCGGAAACACGCACCGCGCCATGCGGCGGATAAACCCGCAGGTGAATATTTTTAATATTCTTCCGAACCACATCCACCGTGATGTCACCAACCTGAATCTGATCAACCTGGGCTGCTTTGGATCGGACACGTAAAGTCCGGAGAAACTTAATCCCTGAGCAGTTCATTGTAGCGGTTGGCCCAGTAGGAAATGAAGATGTCGGTTCCGGCGCGCTGCATGGCCGCCATGTTTTCACGCACCATCGAACGCAGGTCGCCCCAGCCGCGTTCGGCCTGCGCAATCAGCATCGAATATTCGCCGCTGACGTTGTATGCCGCGACCGGCAGATCGGTGGACTCGCGCAACTGATGGATGACGTCGAGATACATCAGTGCCGGTTTGACCATGAGAATATCCGCGCCTTCGTCTTCATCCAGCTCCGATTCGCGCAGCGCCGTGCGCAAATCGCTGTAAGAGGCCTGGTAGCCCTGCCGGTCGCCTTTGCCGGGAGCCGACTGCTCCGCTTCGCGGAACGGGCCGTACATCGAAGAGGCAAATTTGGTGGAGTAACTCATCAGCAGCGTGTCGGTCAGCTCCTCTTCGTCGAGCACTTCGCGGATCGCCAGAACCTGCCCGTCCATCATCGCGCTGGGCGCGACACAGTCAGCACCGGCGGCGGCGTGCGAAACCGCCGCCTTTTGCAGCAGCGTCAGCGCGGCATCGTTATCGACTTCTCCGGCTTTATTCAGCGGACCGCAATGTCCGTGATCGGTATAAGCGCACAGACAGACATCGGTAAAAACCGTCAGCTGAGGAAAGGCTTTTTTGATGAGCGGGATCGCCTTCTGAACAGCGCCTTTTTCATTAAACGCTTCGGAACCGTCCGCGTCTTTTTTCGACGGATCGGTCAATCCGAACAGCAGAACACCGCCGACGCCGCTCACAACAACCGGCTCCAGTTTTTTGAGCAGCACATCGGCACTCATGCGCGACTGCCCCGGCATGGCGGAAACCGGTTCGTCCACTTTCTTTCCTTCGCGGAGAAACACCGGCCAGATAAATTTTTCCGGCCCCGGCAGCGGCTGCCCCAGCATTTTCCGCAAGCTTTCGGTGCGGCGCAAACGTCTTAGTCTGATTTCCGGAAACATTACCTCTCCTCCACTTTTAACGTAGGACAGGCTTCCAGCCTGTCTGACAGGCTGGAAGCCTGTCCCACCTTAATCAAATATTCAGCAAGGCTGCGGATGACTTCATCAACAGTGTCTTTTGAACCCGTAACATCAGGCTCAATATTGTGTTTTTTCAAAGCAGAAGCAGTGGGCTTCCCCATAACCAAAACCGTTTTGCCCTTTAACGCTTCGGTGCCCCATTGTTCGACAAACGCTTCCACCGCCGATGCGCTGGCAAAGTAGACGGAGTCAAACTCCGGTTTATCGGAATAGCGGACGACGACGTTGCGATAAAGAACACAATCGGTCACATGTGCGCCGGAAGCGTGCAGTTCCCCGGCCAGCTCCGGCCCGGCTTTCTGCGAACGAAGCCTCAGAATTTTTTGTCCGCAAACAATCGGCGCAGCCATGTTGAGCAGACCCTCAGCGCTGAAATTATCTTTCGGCATGAGATCGCATCCCAGCCCGGCACGCTCCAGCGCCCGGGCGGAGCCGGAGCCGACACTCATGATTTTCGGAACGCGGCGCAGATCGATTTTTTCTTTCAGCAGCAACTCATGGAAACAGCGGACAGCAGACGGCGATGTCAGTGCAATCCAGTCGAAGGTTTCCAAGGTTTGGAAAACTTCCGTCGCCTCCGGCGCAAGTTCGAGCCGGATCAGCGGGCGGACAACCGGACGTCCGCCGAAATCGTTCACAGCCTGCACGGCGTGATCCATCAGGGCGCTGCTGCAAGTCAACAGAACACGCTGTCCGCCGAGCGCGCCGAGCGAGTGATCAAATCCATAGCGGGCGATTTCACCGACGATGAATAATCCGGGCAGCTGGCCGGTGACTTCATCGACTTCCGGAAGCTGGCTCAAGGTCCCGCGAAATACTTTTTCACGATCAGACCCGGCTCCGAAAATCAGCGCGCACGGCGTTTCCGGTGACAAGCCGTCTGCCATCAATTCGGCGGCTAATTCCACAGTGATTCCAACCGACATATAAAAAACAACCGGAAGCTCTGCACGGGCAGCTTCTGTAACGGGGCCTAGACCCCCGCCCTGCAAGCGCGGCGTCATGACGGAAAATCCGCGCGCCACGCCGCGGCGCGTCAGCAGGATGCCGGTATCGGCCGCCGCCGTTTGCATGGCGCTGATGCCGGGTACCACGCGGCTGGCGAGCCCCAGTGCTTCGAGCGCTTCCACTTCCTCCGCGAGCCGTCCGAAAATTCCGGCGTCGCCGCCTTTAAGCCGGATCGTGCGCAAGCCTTTTCGCACGCAGTCGCACAGCAGCTGATTGATTTCTTCCTGCGGCTGAGAATGTGCGCCCAACCGCTTGCCGACATAAATCTTTTGCGCACCCGGCGGCAGATGGCTTAAGAGCGAATCATCCATCAGCGCGTCGTAGAGACAGACCTCCGCCGTTTGCAGCGCGTGCAGGCCGTCGATTGTAAGGTGTCCGGCGCAAACGCCCGCGCCGACAAAGGTGGCGCTTTTGACGAACAGACTGCGGAGGGCCGTCATGCGCACATCGTTCCGGCGAAAGGTAATCGCCAGCGCGCCCTGAGCTTCGTGCGTTTCCAGCTCGGAGAGCGGAATCCATTCGGCAATACGGTTTTCAAGGCCCAGCCGCTGCAAGGCGACGCCGGCAAAGATCAGCAGATCGAACTTTCCGTCGTCGAGTTGCTGCAGGCGTTCTTCGATGTTGCCGCGTACCGGTTTGTATTCTGCATTCGGAAACCGTTTCTTTGCATACGCCGCGCGGCGGTCGCTGCTCACGCCGATCACTTTCGGATTCAGCGAACCGACCAGCGCGTCGCGCCGGTCGCCGGAGTCCGGCAGCCAAAACCAGTCGATGCCTTCCGGCACCGGATCGGGCAGATCTTTGGCGCTGTGAACGGCAAAGTCGATTTCGCCTTTAAGCAGTGCTTCGTCCAGCGTACGGGTGAAAAAATCAGCCGGGCTTGCGCGCAAATCGGTCGTGCGGTCGGTGTCGCCAGGCGTGGCGATTTCCAGCGTTTGGAAGCAGGCTGAGCCTGCACCCTGCTGGAAGAGCGCTTCGAACAGGCTAATCACCGTCCGCGTCTGCCAGAGCGCCAGACGGCTACTGCGCGACCCAACCTTAAACATCTGTCACCCTTTCAGAATGTGAATTGCCATGGCCCTTTTCCGGGTATTTAACCAAGATGCGCGGATCCAGCACGGACGAATACTCCTTGCGAATCCACGTCAGTTCCAGCTTCTGCTTTTTACTCATCTCAAATCCTTTAGTCTGTCTCTTCTGATCCAGAACAGCTTTTTTCGGTCCAGACTTTTGTAAGCAACCGATCATGAACATCCATGGCTAGAGCCAGTTCCAGTCCGATATTACTATAGGTCTGGATCAAAATAATTGCACCGGATGCTGTGATCATGACTTTGTGTATACCGCCGTTAAAACTTCAAGGCAGAGTAACGTTTGATAGCGCTCCTATCTTGGATAAATCTTTGTATAACGGATCATCTTGTATTTGCTCCCCGCTGATCCCGGCGGCATGTACACGAGCAGAAACACGTCTAAACCAAGCTCCCAAATATTCCTGCTGGAGCTGCATGACCTTTCCAAAATCGACCTGCATCGCTTTCAATGCAATGTTCTTACTTTTTTTCAAGTGGCAGTACACACCTCTGCACTCGCGCTTTGGCGCTTGGAAAAGCAGTGCGTTCCGCTCCTGACTATAGAACGCATAAAAATCAACAGGTTTGAGGTATTCGGTAAAATCAACTCGCTGGCGACTGGATCCTACCATCGTCTTTATATAACCCATTGTGCTATATTTTATTTCACTTTTTATCCGATATTGATCAAGACCTCCCTCAAAATTTTCTGATTCAAAAGTTATGACCGTATCAACTTCTTCGTCTTCACCTGTGAGCGTCAGCTGAATAGGATTTTTTACCGATTCACCTTGTGCTAGCGCTGGCATCTTATCCACAACATAGAATTGATACGGCTTCATCGGGATCTCCTTTTATCTAAAAAATCCATCTCCAAAACGTGTTTTAGACATGCAAAAGCACTGGTGCTGTCTTTGCTTTCAATATTGATTTCATCAATGCCAACATCAACTCTACAGTTACTTGACGGAAAGCCTTCAAGTGATAAGCGGAAAATGAGCAATGCACGCGCCGGTGCTTCTCGTACAAAAAATCCAAAATATGGATTTCGCTGAGGCGACCGAAAGACAATCTTGATCCCGCATTTTACGTTATCCGGCTTAACGATATTCACGATACTCTCCAGCATCAACCGAAGCCGTTCAATGTACTCACCATACAAATGCGATGGCACAAGAATTTCTTGAGAAAAACCCATTGTTAAGCAGCCACCACTATCGTCTTGAAGAATTCGAATTATCAAACGGATATTGTCATCCAAGACAATCTCCACGGAGTTGGACGTTTCATCTGCCTTTACGGCCTTTCCGTGGATCCCTTTTTGAAACTCAATCCAGATCAACTTTAGCTGCTCTTTGGATTCTTGCGCGATATTCGCTTTTGATAGCGTGAACAGTGGCTTCCAGTTGGTATGGGTTTTCCTGAAAAAAAGCATCCACCGGTTGACGAAAAAATGGAAAGTTGCATTAGATCGATAAAGGAAGTTCAGCGCAAATGTATAAATTCCGATCGCGATCGAAAATACCGTGATGACACCAGCATACTTGCCTGTAATCGCATCATTTAAAAACAGGCCGACAAACAGCAATATGACAACCCCAACAATGTGCCCTAAAAATATTGCTACAGAACTTTTCATATTACGCCTCACCCGCACAATTCACAGCCGACCTCTTCCACTCCTGTTTCCAATGGTTGGAAGCTTTTCTTCCAATGCCCGGAATTTCCCATCTCTGTTTTTCCAGCCCTCGGAAACATCTCTGCCTTTTTGCGTTCTCTGCGCTCTTTCGCGGCGATCCAACTAAATCCCGATACAGAGGGCGACGGTGTTGAGGATGATGCTCAGATCATCTTCATCCACCTCGCCCAGCCTTTCATTAAACCGATCTAGAGAGACCGATTTAACCTGAAACCCGTCCGCACCGGATTCTTTGCTTAATCCATTTTTAAGGCTGGCGGATAAATGCGTAAACCACTCCGCATGTTCGTAGTGCGGTTTCCAATCGGTGACCGGAACGACAATCTTGAGCGGAAGCATCCCGATATCATCCGCACTGATTACGACCGCAGGGCGGCATTTGGAGATCTCACTGCCCCGGGTCGGGTTGAAATCAACCAGCCAGACATCCCCTTTGCGAGGAAGATTACTGCTCATGGAGATCCCCCTCTCCGAACGTCTCAAAGGCGGTCAGTTCTTGATCGTTTTTGTAAAACGCCGCCATTTTTTCCGCCGAGACTTGCAAGGCTTTCTTGCGCTCTGCGGCGGGAAGTTTCCGCAGAAGTTCAGCTTTGGATTCGACCAGCAAGCCTTCTTCTTTCAATTGCTCTTTCAACTCTGGAAACAGGCGAACCGTCTCGCGGGCAGATATCAGCCCCTCCGAAACAGCCCGCAAGGCCGATTGCCGTAATTTGGTCGGCTCTTCATTACCTTTAAAAACATCCGGCTCCGCCATTCGCCATCCGCGGGCGGACAACTGTCTCCACAGTGAGTCTTTCAGTGTTTGGGTGATGATTCCGTTTGCCCCGGCGGAATAGAGCCATGCCGCGACACTCAATCCGTACTTTTCTTTGAGCAGCACCAGTTCGGACAGCGTCAGGTTTCGCCGGGTTTCCCCCAGCTCCTGCTTCACTTTCTCGGGCGGAACCAGAAATGAAGAGGCGAAGCGATGCGCCAGAGTCTCTTCATCGTCCGGCACGGACGAGGTATCCATCAATACATGCCCCAGCTCGTGCAACAGATCAAAGCGAAGCCGATCCACAGGAACCGTGCTGTTTACAATCAACAACGGATGTCTCTTATTAACCCGGGCAGACAGGCCGTCAAAGTCCGTGGTGGGCTTTTCGTTATATTGAACAATCAGCGCCCCGTGATTCTCAAGGCACTGGGTTACGCTATCAACCGGATCTTTCCCCAGCTTCCACCGTTTGCGTAAATCCGCCGAGCAACTATCCGCTTCTGCAAAGTCGCAGACCGTTCTTCTTTCCGGAAAGTCCGCCTTGAAAACTTGCGGCAGTAAATCACACACCCGCATGTATCGCTCGGCCTGTTTGGCTGAAAATGCTTGAACAGCCTCCCGCTTGCGCAGCCCCAGCGTCGTTTTTGCGCGAAAGGAAAACCATTCCACCTCGGCAATTGGGAGTTCAAAAAAATAACTTCCAGAAACTCTATAAACCTCGGCCATTTCACGCAAAATAAGCGCATTAGGAGCCCGTTTCCCTTTTTCGTAATTTGAAAGCGAAGCCTTTGTTACGTCTCGGCCCTTTTTTACCAACGCATCCGCGACCTGATCCAGCGACAATCCGCACGCCAAACGCGCCTGCTTAAGTCGTTCTTTTTTCATAAAACTCTCCCGTCAAGTGTTGACGGTTATTCTATATAATAAGAATTTTGTCAACACTACGGGCGACTTTCAGTTCGCCCCCTGAAAACTTTTGATGATCCGCTCATACTGTTCCTGATGATCCCCGATGATACGGCTGCATTGGTTGAAAATATTTTCCATTTCAGGGTTTTCGCGCCGGTGCCAGTGCTTCAACCCGTCGAGGTCGATCAGGCTGAGCTCCGGCGAAAGCGCGGAAAGCCCCGGCTCGATATTGCGCGGCATCCCGAGGTCGATCAGCACGATTTTTTTCTCCTGATCCAGAAACGGCGCGTGGCCGCTGTGCAGAACATGGCCGGGCGCTTCGGTGGCGCTGATGATGATATCGGCTTCGCCCAGACGGTCTTTGATGCTGTTAAAGGTGCAGAGCTCGACGCTGTTTTTCCACTCGCCGGAAAGTTCCGGGCAGTTGATGTGGTAACACCAGATGATTTTTCCAACCTTTGGAAGCGCGGCGCGCACCAGCCCCTGGCCGATCATCCCCGCGCCCAGAATCATCAGAGTTTTTTCCGGGAGATCCGGAATATGCGCCTCGAGATATTTCAGGGTGAGCCCTTCTATCTCTTCTTTACGCAGCAACGGTGCCACTTCGGCCTGAATGTGTTTGGAAACATGCAGCAGCGACGAAACCCATTCCTGCATCATGCTGCCGGCCCAGCCGCGCTGCTGCGCGTCAGCCAGCGACTCTTTAATCTGCGCGGCGATGTGGCTCTCGCCGGGCGTCTGCGAGAGCATTCCGGCCGAAACCAGACAAAGGTGTTCGTAGGCTTCCGCGCCGTGCTTGAGATAAAATTTTTCCGGCTTCAGCCTGTCGAACCCGAGGAGATGGCGCAGGATTCCGTTGGTGCTGGTCTCCCGGGATGCCACGGCAATCAGTTCGACGCGGTTGCAGGTGTTGAGAATCATGAATTCATGGATGCCCCACAACTGCATAATCATCCAGCCGATGCGTTCAAAACGCGGGCCGGCCAAATGAAACGGTTCGCGTTCTTCGATGTCCATGTGATGGTGATCGGTTCCCACCACCACCAGATCGGCCGTTTCAACCATAGCCATGTGTTTAGCCAGATTGTCTTTGATCAGTTTGGCCTGACGGCAGGACTGGCCGCCGGTTGAAACCGTCAGCATAACGCTTCCGTGCCGGGTAATCGCGGGCGTGGTGAAATCGCTCTTCGCCCAGTTACCGTCCACACAGCTGCACAGGACGTTGTGTTTACGGGCATCGTCTAAAACCTGCCGGTTGACAAAGCGGTCGTTGGTTGCGGCAAACACCAGCGTGAAGCCGTCCGTGTCACCGGATTCGAACGCTTTTTTAAGGTGCGTGATTCTCTGCGCCGCAATCCAGCCGGTAATTTCGTCTTCGCAGATCTCGGGACTGATCACCGTGACCCGTGCGCCGGCCTCCAGCAGATGCCCGATCTTCCGCGCCGCGATTCGGCCCGCGCCGACCACCAGACACGGACGATCCGCTAAAAGCAGATTGACTGGCAAGGCTCCGGATGTTTTCGACTCACTCATGATTGAAAATACTGCATGCTGCTTTTTTTAAATTCCCGGCCGGACGCGAACAGTTCTCCCCGGCTTAAACAGCACGTGGAAGAAATATCCTTAAACAGCGCGTCCGTCGCCTCCCAGCTTCCGGTGTGAATCATAGCATAGAGATCAAACGGAAACCGTTCAAGCCGCGGCCGCTGATAACAGTGCGATACTTCCGGACGTGCGGCCACCCGGCGACCGGCGTCCGCGACATCATCATCGACCGGCCAGACACACATGGCGTTCGCTTTAAATCCGGCTTCGCGGTGATAAAGAATCGCCCCGATACGGCGGAGAATCCCCTGCTCTTTCCAGGCCGCTAAGGTCGAAAGCACATCCTCTTCGGTCTGCCCGATCATTTCGGCCAGCGCCGCAAAGGGCCTGGCCGTGAGCGGTATCTGCTGATCAAGCGCGCTGACCAGCGCCTTCTCCTCCGGAGAAAATATCCGGAAAACCTCTTCCGCCGACGGCGCGGCGGATGCATCAAGTCCGGGGAATATCTCGTCGCGTTGACGGGTCTGGAGATCGAAGACCACATCGATTTTAAACCGGCGCAAGGCGGGAAGTTCAAGCAATACACACGGAGCGAGCTGCGCACGCAAAACAGTCAGTCCTGCTTCGAACTCGTCATGAAGCATGGCCAGCGTAAACCAAAGCAGCGGATAGTCGCCGCCGCCGTGCAACGGACGGCGTTCGTAGCAGTGCGTTACGCCGGGATGCGCGATAATAACGGCGGCTTTCTCCGCCAGCTGTTCCGGCGAAACATCCAGCGCACAGAGAATACTTTTGTAACCGAGTCGGCGGGCGTCAAACACGCCGCCGAAACGGCGCAGCAGACCTTCTTCTTTCGCGCGATGCAGCAAGGCCAGTACTGCGTCCTCGGAAATTTCCAAAGATTGGAAAGGCCGGGCCACCGGCTCAATTCCGCGCTGAAGCTGCGTCAGCACTTTTTTTTCAACGGACGAGTAACGGGTCATTCAGATTCTTCTTTCATGTAATCGCCGCACCGGGCATAGGCGCGCGCCGGACACCCGGCAAACGGATTGAGAGTGCGCATGTTTTTGAAAACTGCGGCGTCGCGGTAGAGGGTTTCGAAATCAAACCCGGCGGCGCGCAGATCGCCGCACGGCAGATCGAGAAATCCGCACGGCTGGAGAATGCCGGTATGCGAAATGAAAACAAATCCTCGTCCGCCCATGCAGCCGAGAAACGGCGCACCGGATTCAGCGGTGATGAAGTTTTTATACTGCGGAGCACAGGTGGTTTTGACGCGAACCGGCGCAGTTTTGGTTTGCGCGGCAATCCATTCCAGCGCGCGGTCGCGCTCCGCCGGAGTTAAAGCAAGACCGGCGATTCCGGAGCCGCGTCCGGTCGGCACGAGAAAAAAGAAATCGACCGTCGCGGCGCCCAGCGCAATCGCCTGCGCCAGCAGTTCCGGAAGTTCGCTGACATTCAGTTTTGAAACCGTCGTGTTGATCTGAAACGGAATTCCTGCCGCCTTGAGATGGTTCAGTCCGGCCAGCGTTTTTTCGTACGCCCCTTCCACGCCGCGAAACGCATTATGCGCCGCCGCCGTGGCGGCATCCAGACTGACACTGACGGCCATCACGCCGGAATCTTTGAGCTTCGCCGCGACAGCAGGCGTCAATAAATGCCCGCAAGTCGCCAATACCACGCGACAGCCTTTCTCCGCGGCATAGCGCGCCACGTCGAAAATATCGGCGCGCATCAGCGGCTCCCCGCCGGTCAGAATAATCATCGGCTTGGAAAACGCCGCCAGCGCATCGACGGTTTTAAAACACTCTCCGGGGGAAAACTCACCGGCATAGTCGCAGTCGCGCGCCGCGCCGCGGCAGTGCCGGCACTTCAATTCGCAGCGCCGCGTGATTTCCCATGCGATGATAGACGGATTTTTACCTGGGTTATACACCGGAAATCTCCTCATCGGTCAAGTAGCACGCCGGGTCGGGCGCCCAGAGATCTCCGGTGGAGGCTTCGGCGCGGGCGCGGAAGTTTCCTCCGCACAGTTCGAGGTACTGACAGACCGCGCAGCGACCGGTGACATACTTTTCTTTTTCTTTGAGCTTTTGCAGAAACTCATTATCCGGGTCAGTCCAGATTTTGCTGAACGGCGTTTCGAGCACATTGCCCAGTTTTTTGCTGCGCCAGAACTGGTCGGGATAGACATCGCCATTCCAGCTGACACAGCTGATACCAACGCCGGTGCCAGAAGCCGCCCCGCCGTTGAGTTTTATTAAATTGTAAACCCGTTCGGCGCCAAGATGATTTTCGGCGCGCATTTTGCGCAACAACCACGGGCCGTCAGCGTGATTATCGACGGTCAGCACTTCAACCTTCTGCCCCTTGGCGTGAAGTTCGGCAGTCCGTCTAACAATCAGTTCCAGCGCGGCGCGGGCTGCTTCGTGTGGCGGCGTACCGTCGTCTTTATCAAGTTCTTCGCCGCGGCCGGTGTTAACGAGGTGATAGAAACAAATGCGGGGAATCTGCTCGGTTTCCATCAGATCAAAAACTGCCGGGATGTCGGCGATGTTGTCTTTGACCATGGTAAAGCGGAGCCCGACTTTCAGCCCGGCATCGCGACAGAAACGAATGCCGCGCAGCGCCGCCTGATATGCGCCTTTTTTGCACCGGAAGCGGTCATGCGTGGCTTCGGTTCCGTCGATGCTGATGCCGACATAGGAAAGTCCGATTTTTTGCAGGCGGTCAGCGAGCGTCCGGTCGATCAACGTGCCATTGGTAGAAATCACCGCGCGCAGCCCTTTGTATCGGGCGTATTCCGCCAGCTCGGGAACATCTTTCCGTACCAGCGGCTCGCCGCCGGAAAAGAGAAGCACCGGACATCCGAAGTCCGCAAGATCATCGATCATCTGTTTCGCCTGCGCCGTGGTGAGCTCATCCGGACAGGTTGCCGCGTCCGAGCGGGCATAACAGTGCGCGCATTCAAGGTTGCAACATTGCGTACAGTTCCACACCACGATGGGACGCCGTTCGGCCGCGGCACGGCGGTTCAGACCGTAGCGCAATTCATCTGACGCTTCGACGGTATCCAGATACAACTTTGAAATCCCGAGCATTCCCCTATCCTCCGTGTTTCCGCATCAGTATGACATGACCCGGCAGAAAACCGCGCGCCAGTTTGTATCATACAAACCGGTCGAGAACACCGCTCCATTTTAATATAATGCATGAACGGAAAAGCCCCGCCGGCATGATGAGATTCAAACTCTGCGGCAGGGCACGGGTGTGCGGTTACGGCTCCAGTTTTATCCGGTAGAACACAGGAACAGTCTGATTGAGGACTCCTGTGTAAGTGTTCATCGGCGGGGCTGCGATGCGGTTGCTGACTATCGTGCTCCAGCCGCCGGCCAGATCAGTCGCCGTCAAAACGGCATAGAAGCGGTTTTGTACACTGCTCCACTGAATCACGATATTGGATGCTCCGGTCATCTGCGGTACTTTGAGTGCCAACACGGAATTTTTATTGGTCGGATCGGTACCCGCCATATATTCAGCGTAGTTGGATGCCCCGTCGCCGTCCGGGTCGGCATTGGCGGCGTTGATACCGTTTGTCAATCCGTATGAAGTTTCCCAGCTGTCAGGAATACTGTTGCTGTTGCTGTCTGTAAATACCAGCGTAATGAATATGGAGGCGGTATTGCCGGTCGCTGTGCCGTCATAAGCATTGAATGTGAAGGAGTCCGGGCCGTTCAGACCACTTCGGGGAAGATAGGTCAGCACCGGCGGCGTTCCGATCAGGCGCCCGTTTGCGGGCTGAGAAACGAGGTGGTACGTCAAGGCGTTTGTTTCCGCATCGGTCGCGCTCAGCGTGATCGACAGCGCCCGTCCATCCACAGCCTGAAGGTTCTGGTTCTGAGCAACCGGAGAATCATTCACAGGTGTCACCGTGATGGAAACAGTCGCAGGCACTGAATCTGTGAATCCGTCATTGGCTTTAAAGGTGAAGCTGTCCGCTCCGTAATAGTTGATTGCCGGAGTATACGTGACGCTCGGCGCAATGCCGGTCAAAACGCCATGTGCAGGAGCGGACACAATGGCGTAGGTCAGCGCATTGGTTTCAACGTCCGTTGCCACCAGTGTGATCAGCTTGGCGGTATCTTCCACCACATTGGTCACGCTCTGATTCTGCGCCACCGGCGGATCGTTGACCGGCGTTACCGTGATCGAAACCGTGGCGGTATTTCCAGTGACCGAACCGTCGTAAGCATTAAAGGTGAAACTGTCCGGGCCATTGTAGTTCGCCGCCGGAGTATATGTCAGATTTGGGACGCTGCCTGTAAGCACACCGTGCGCCGGACCGGTTACCACCGCATAAGTCAACGCATTGGTTTCCGCATCGGCGGCCACCAGTGTAATCGCTTTAGCCGTGTCTTCGGCATTGGTCACACTTTGATTCTGCGCCACCGGCGGATCATTGACAGGAGTCACTGTGATTGAAACGGTGGCGGGTGTACTGGTCAGGCTGGCATCACTGGCCTGAAAGGTGAAACTGTCCAAGCCATAATAATTGGTTGCCGGCGCATAAGTGACATTCGGCGCGGTTCCGCTGAGCGTACCGTGTGCAGGGCCGGTGACGACCGCGTAGGTCAACGCGTTCGTTTCGGCGTCAGTAGCTGTAAGTATGACGGCCTTTGCTGTGTCTTCGGCCGTCATAACGCTCTGGGCGGACGCCACAGGAGCGGTATTCGCCGGAGCAGGCGGCGCATAGGCAATGGAAATATTTTTAAAATAGGCGTTACCGGGATCGGTTCGTGTCCCGCCCGTACTGTTCTTTGCGAAGTTGTAAATGTAAGTTTTACTTCCTGCTCCTTCAGAAAATTCGAAATGAATTTGGTAGGTTCCGTCAGGGACAACTACTCCGGACTTGTTTTTCAGATCCCAAGTTGCCGTCAGTGCAGGCGCGACATGATTGGATCTTGTGGCCCCCATTTTTCCATCGACAGAAGCACCATCAGCAACATTCCAAGAACTCAGAGAAGTTTTACGGGTTTCTCCATAACGAAGAATCGTCTTAACAATCGCTCCGTTCGTTTGAGTCACCCATATGGCAACGACATTATTTGGACTGTACCCGCCTCCCGCAGCAACCGAAGCGCAAGTCAGGTTGAATTCTGTCGCCCCGAAGGTACGACCAAAAATAAAAACCAAAATGATCAAACCGGTCACCTTTTTTTTCATAACAACCCCGCCTTATTTACTTTTTTATTCGGACAGAAAAACGGACATATCTTTTTTAAGCAGATCGAATACCAAAAGGATACATTTCACTTACATCCGCTCATACACGTAGACATTACTTCACAGCATTTGTTCAATACGCTAAAAGAAAATCGAGATGTCGAATCCGAACAGGTCAAGCTTGTCACGCGTATATCCCCCGGTAAACGTCGAGTTAAAGCTGCCGTTCGCGGTATTGCTGAGGAATATACTGTAAGCGTGGGTATGGGTATTATAACGCCAGCCCGCTGCCATAGACGGCCCTTTGCCAGTATCATAACCGTCCACCGGAAAGGCGGCTTCGCCGAACAACTGCTGACTCTTAGTTAAAGCGAAACTCAAACTGACTGGTATTGCCATGGTGTGATTAGATTCATCGGGATTGCCTGACCCGTAGAATTCTCTAGGGTAATTTTTGTTTGGAGCACCGTCATTCTGGTCGCTGGTAGCGTGTTCAAACGTAGACAGCGATGTGTAAAGCAATCCGCTGCCTGCGCGAAACCGCCAGAATGATTTTTCAGCCATTAGAGCCACATTTCCAGCCCAAAGTCCTTCACCAGCATCCTGCCAAAAGTAAGTTCCGCCGACAGAGGTAGACAGATCAATAAACTGGTTGGTTTCATTCAGCAATTTTACTTTCGTCATAAAATCCCACAAATCATATGACCCTGATTCGGTACCATCGATATTCTTGGTGTACTGATGACGTCCGTTGGTACGTTGCACCGTCACATCCCAGTTTTTTGTAATACCGTAGCCGAACAGAATGCCGACTTTGACACCGGATTCGAGTCCCAACATATCATCAAAGGGATCGCCGTTGGTTCCGCTTGTAAACGTCTGATTCTGCGACGTATGGGAAAACCGCGCATACACATCTCCCTTTGGAATAGTGGAGGTCTTCGGGAAAAGAACACCGATCGGCATACGCTTCATATTCTCGGTCCAGGGATAGGTTCCTTCAGGAAGCACTTCAGCAACTTCCTGAGCTTTCACGCCTTTCCCATCAGTCGCTACAAACAGCTGTTCTTCCAGCTCGCTGATCCGCCCCTTCGAGCTCTTCAGCTCTTGTTCCAGTTTGGCGGCATCGGCACCTGACGAAGCAGCCGCAACAGCCGGTGTCATATTCGCATCTTTATCTTTAAGTGCCTGTTCCAGCTGTGCAATACGACTGCTTTGCTCCGCAGCCTGTGCCCGCACCGCACCAAGTTCATTTTTTGCATTTTTCAACGCCGCTTCCAGACGCGCCACATAATCACTCTGTTCGCCGGCGGCAACCGGCAGTGCAGCGGGTTCTTGAGCATTGGCAATAAACTGAAGGGATCCGGTCAACAACGCAATAGCGTACAGAATTCTGACTGTGGTCGTGTTTTTAGACATGATTTCTCCTTATGCGCTACTCGGTCTTATTTAACTTTAATTTCGACAGACTTCACATAACCTGCATCTTCATGCACTCCACCGGTATAACCCTTAGATAGAGGTATTTTGAACCCGCGATAATGGTTGCCTTTATCTTTACGGGATTCGAGGCGGAGGATATAGGTTCCGTCCAGCAGATCATGGCCGCCTATCTGTGCTGGAACGCTGAATGTGCCAGTCTGATTCCACTTGATCGTGGCCCCGCTTACGGCGTCGACGTCAGCAGGCTTTTCCGTCTTCCGTGATTTAAAAAGCCAGCCCAGCATATCCTTGTAGTATTCTTTCTTTTTGGAAAATACGTGTAACGTCTGGATAAATTCGCCGGTGTCATTTTCGAGCCAGAGCACAATCATCGGATCATCACCGGTTCCGTTGCGAACCGAAAGGGTCATATCCAGCGTTTTACCGGCGCTGTCTGCATAAAGTGCGGAAAACAGCGGCAGCGCGACCAGTACCGTCAGAGTCAGGAATATCTTCATTCTGCTTTTCACATACCCTCCCTTTTTAGCGGTTAAAAATCATTAGTGCGGTTAGTACAGCTGAAATCAAGACCAAAACAATCGCAGTTTTGCGCATAACCGGGTTGCGTGACTGCAAGCCCATGATAATTCCGGTCAGCGTGGCGACAGCCATAAATATACCTGCAAGGTCGATCAGTACCCGTTGCAGAGAACCGCTCTTTTTCCCTCGATGCAGCTGTACAAGCGCCGCAGCCCAGCGGCTTTTCTCCTGATGAATCTCGTACCGTTTTTGCGCCTTATCCACAGTGACAGACGTATCCGCCCAGACCGATTCAACGTTGAACTGAAGCTGTTCTTTACCGTCTTCAACGGAACCGGAATCAAGTTTCCCCGGATACTGTTTAGCCAGACGCTCTGCAAGTTGCAGCGCCGTCAAATCGCCGGAGTCCGCCGGCAGCGGACGGCTTTCAACCACCGTATAGCTCCTGCCGGGCAAGCTGACCTCAACATTAAACTGCCCGCCGGACGAATCTTCAAACCGGACAGCGACGGCCTCGTTTTTTGATGAAAAATCTTTTACAGCTACGCCCGCCGGAAGCTTGGCCTTCAAGTAACCGGACAATTCATTCTGTTCCATTTTGATGTTTTCCGGCACAGTGGAACGCATTTCTGAATTGAATAGCGCCGGCCGGCTTGCCAGAAAGCCGCTAAATCCGAAAAAGATAAACAGAACGCTCATAACCAGCGAGGCATAAACGTGAACATGGCGCACCCATATACGCTGCATCAGCCCGGACTCATCCACTTTTGAATTCATGCCGTTTATGTTGCTGAAACTTTCCCTGAAAAAGAGATCCCGGGAATGCCGATTCTTTTTCAGAACAGCCTCCAGACTCTTCATCATCGGATCGCTGCCGCAAGTGTAAATTTCTGTATTTTTTGTCAGCGGACAGTTGAGAAAATGTTCCGTAACCCTGCCGCGCAATCCGGTCCAGTCATCATCGGCAAAATCAAGACAGGTGTGGATGTCGAGGTTCGGAATTTTCGCCATGCGATCCAGATAAAACAGGTCTTTTTCCTTCCGCTGTCCAAAGTAGAGGGTTTTCTTCACCTCCGGACAACTTTCCATCATCGCCACCAGCGGGGCCAGACCGGTGCCGGTACCGACAAAAACCTTCGGATTCGGTGTATCCCGGAGATAGAAATCGCCTTTAGGATCTGTGATTTCCACCTGGCTGCCGACATCATAATTGGTGATGAATGAGCTGCCGCGACCGCCCTTCAGTAATGTTACGCAGAGAGTAAGAATTCCGTCTTTCAGTCCGACGATGGAATAGGCGCGGTTGAAAAAGCCCACATCATCTTTAAAACGCACCGTAACATACTGTCCCGCCTTGAACTCCAGCGCGGGTGTCCGCAATTGTATCTCCATTACCGTGTCGGCGACCATCGTCTTGCTGACAATCAATGCCGGGTGCCAGACGATCTGCAACGACGGGTCATCGCTTTGCAATTCGATCGCCTGCACAGGACAACCGTAATAGGCGGCCAGCATCTTTCTTTGATGCTTCTCAAAATCTTTCCCGGCCGCTTCGGCATGAACCTTGTAGGTCAGCTTGAAAATGGCAGAGCAGGTCTGCTCGCAATTGCCGCAACCGATACATTGATCCGCGTTGACTTTGACTTCCTGAATCATTTGAACGCCTCCCAGCCGGGACTGGTTACTTCCCGTATTTTCCCGTCTTCCCTGATGAGAAACATCGCCTCGCCTCCGAACCTCTTGACGATTTCAAAGGTCTTCCCGGAGCCCAGCAAAACTCCGGTCGTTGAAAGAGAGTCTGCCAGCCAGTTTTTGCCTGTTTCGGGAAAGGCTATACTCACCGATAACACATCTGTTTTTGCCGGATATCCCGTGCGTGGATCCATGATGTGATAAAATTCCTTCCCGTTAATCGTAATCGGGTTCTCATAATTGCCGCTGGTAGATGCTGAAAGACCATTTCCGTTGGCTTGAATCACGCACCATGTACCGTCGCGGATTCCGGGATGCTGCACAGCAATCCGAAACGGTCTGTCTTTTTGTGAAAGACCGAAGGCCGCCGTTTCTCCCCCGATTTGAACCAGTGCGCTTTGAGCACCGCCGTCCTTCAGCATCCTTATTACGCCGTCGGCAATGATTCCCTTGTCTATTCCGCCAAAATCAAACACAAGACCTTCTCTGGAAAGCGTCAGCCGGCTCCCGTTCTGCTTGACCTTCATTCCGCCCCGGTCACGGGCCGCCGCAATCTCTCCGTCGGAAGGAAGAACACCGCGTTTTTCTGCCTGCCTCCATAAGTTGCGTAACGGCGTGCAGGAAACATCAAAAACACCCTCGCTAAACTGCCATGCCTGTCCGGCTTTATCAAAGGCATCTGCCAACATAGGAGACAGCGTCACGTCACCAACGGCGTTCAAACGGTTTATCGCTGAAATTTCGCTCTCAGCCTTATAGTCATTGAAAACATCGTCGATGCTCTCCAGATAAGTCCAAACCCGACCGGTCAACTGGGTATCTTCAGGGTAATAACGCACCTGCACCGGCAAACCATAGTAAAGATCACGAACATCCTGATACCACCGTCCGGACTTTTCCGCCACGCTGTCTCCACAAATTCCATTACTCGCAAGTGTCAGGAGTATCCCTGTCAGAACAACTCGTTTGAATGACATAAAGCACCGTTGCACATTCTTCTTACACATCAACGTTCTCATTGTGAAACCAGACTACCAAACTCTTGGTAATTTAAAAAGTATATTCCCGACCAATATGATCACATTAGCATCCGCCATGCCGTTTAGAGCGCTTCACTGTTGAGAAACTGTAATACCGCCCGAAAAAACCAGCCTTGCGCGTCTTCGGATGTGACGGCAATGAAGGTCGGTGTGATGGCGCGGTGCAGTCGCTCTTTTATTCATATCGAGAAAAGCCGGGCAGTACCTAGTGTCCTGACTCATAAATAGGTTTGTTTAATTGTTTCCGTGCTCTGTTTACCTTTTCCAGAATACTTTTGCCGTCAGCCACCCATCGGTATGGCTTCGGATCCCTGTTGCGGATTTC
>JBAZTQ010000045.1:22818-24130 GCA_041661845.1 Kiritimatiellales bacterium
CGTCTGCATAATTCAGCTTGAGTCCCGCTGTCTATTTCAATGATTTCAATTGGTCTTGCCATGTGAAGAGACTGACAGGTTCCACATCGTTTTTCAATATTAATTAAGAGTCATTACACTAGCTAACGTGGTTGAGAAAAGCCTTTCGCGCTTCGGACGCTTTCATGTATTTGACATCACTAAGGGTGACCGGAATAAACAAACAACCCTTATGGCAACAAACTCTCGCTCATTTCTTAATTTTATCACAGGCGGTGGAGTCGCCATCCTTTGGAATATTGTTAGTACGGTACTGGCAGCCATTTTACTCAAAAAATAAATCGTGATCCCCGCTGCCCTACCCACGGGTTCCTCGAGTTACACAAAGTGACTCGATTCAACAAACAAGCATCGCCGTAGGAGTAGAAGCGGTAGTTCTGTTTTTTGGCATGTTCGTAGGCGGTGTGCATCCGGTCAAGCCCGGCGAAAGCGGAAACGAGCATGAAGAGCGTCGAGCGCGGCAGGTGAAAGTTGGTCATCAGCAGGTCGACGATTTTAAACTGATAGCCGGGCGTGATGAAAATATCGGTCTCGCCGGTGAACGGTTTGATGATTCCCGGCGCGGTTGTCGCGCTTTCCAGCAGACGAAGCGACGTCGTACCGATTGCAACGATCCGTCCGCCAGCCAGCCGCGTCGCGTTAATCCTATCCACCGTCTCCTGCGAAACCGTGCCCCACTCGGCGTGCATTTTATGCTCTTCTGTATTGTCCACTTTAACCGGCAGAAAGGTTCCGGCACCAACGTGCAGCGTGACGGTATCGAAAACGACGCCGCGTTTTTTCAGGCTTTGGAAAAGCGGTTCGGTAAAGTGCAGACCGGCGGTCGGCGCGGCAACCGCGCCTTCGTGTTTGGCGAAAATGGTCTGGTAGTCCGAACGGTCACTGGCGGTCAGTTCGTCGTCGCACTTGCGCGGAATATAGGGCGGAAGCGGCATCCGGCCGTATTTTTCCAGACATTGGAAAAGTTTTCCGCCGCCGCAGTTGAAGCGCAGGCGGATTTCGCCGCCGTCGCGTTTTTCAGTCACCTCGGCGAAAAAATCGTCAGCAAAATCAATCAGGCTGTCTTCTTTGAGCCGTTTGCCGGGCTTGGCGAAAGCCAGCCATTCGTTGTCGGCAGTACGCATGTGCAGCGTCACCTCAATCTGGACGCCGCCGCGCCGGCCGTCCAGCCGTGCCGGAATCACTTTGGTGTTGTTGCCGATCAGCAGGTCGCCGGGCTGAAGCAACTGCGGCAGGTCGCGGACAATGCGGTCGGCAAAGCTGTCGCCGGTCA
>JBAZTQ010000046.1:0-24005 GCA_041661845.1 Kiritimatiellales bacterium
CAGGAACTCTCCCCGCAGTGCCGGGGCGAACACGGCTGAAACAGCCAATATCACAATCAACGCAAAAACCCATTTCATCTGTTTATCGTAAATTTTCATAAAATCCTTGCTCATCCGCATTTCACCTGGCAGGCAGTTCATGATACGGCTTCTGCCTTTCGTAAAGGCCGAGCTGCTGCCGGATCCGTCCGGCGGTCTCTTGATCTCCGCGGTCGATTGCCATATCCGCCGCTTTGCGCGCGACATCCACGGCCATAGAAAACCGCCCGGCTTCAGCATAAGCTGCGGCCAACGTACAAAGAACGGAAACATCGCGCCCGTCGCAGAGTGCATTGGCTTTTTCCGCCAGCGCAACGGCCCTGCTGCCGTCGCGGAAAGAACTGTCGGCTCCGGCGGCAAAAATCCAGGCCATTTTTTTTAGCGCATCAACGTAATCGGGCTTTTTGTCAACTGCCAGTTCATACAGCCGGACCGCCCGCTCTGTATCGCCAAGCGCCGCAAACGTATCTGCCAGATTTGTTAGAATTTCGGCGCGCTCCGGATCAATAGACAAAGCCGTGAGATACTGCCTCAAGGCTTCTCCATAGTTGCCGGTATCGGCCAGTGCAAACCCGAGATTATTGTAAACCTCAGCCTGTTTCGTACCCAGCCGGATGGCCTCTTCAAAGTGCTGCACAGACTCTTTGGTTCTGCCCTGCGAAAGCAAAGCTGCGCCGAGATTGCTATGCGCGACGGAATTCCCTTCTGTACACGCGAGTGTATGCATCCAGAGCGTTTCACTGTCAGACCAATAAGCACTTTGTTTGCGGGCAGTTACAACCAGTCCGACAAGGACAAGTACGGCAAACACCGATAACAGCACGCGGCGGCGGACAGAAATGCACCAGTCAGCAGCACCCCAGACCAGCAGCAGACACAGTCCGATCTGCGGGAGATAAGTGAACCGATCAGCTCTTGCTGTTCCCAAAACCCGAAAGACTCCCAGCACCGGCACGAGCATACCTAAATACCAGAACCAGCCGGTCAGCAAGTACGGCTTTTTTCTGCGCAATAAAACGACGGCAGCAGAAAAGGCGGACAAAAAAAGCAGGGTGCCTCCGGTTTCCAGTAATGCGGTCTTTGCCGCAGGATACGGCAGCGCCAGCCCGACCGGAAAAATCATCTGGCGAATATAAGTAACATATGAGCCCAGTGCATTGCAGACCCGCCACGGAAAAGGAATGTTCTCGACAACAGAGCCTCCGCCGGATTCCGCCATAAGAGTAACCGCGCAGAAACCGGCCGACATAACAAGTAATGGTATTTTTTCCAAAAACACCCGCCGGGAAAGACGGGCAAACCGGCCCAGCGGCCACCAGTCTAAAAGAATAAGTACAAAAGGCAGCGAAACCAGCATCGGTTTGGCCATCAGCCCGGCCAAATATAATAAAAGCACTGCGGCGTAACGCATCCATGAAAAAGAGTGACGCACATAACTGACATATGCCCATAGCGTTAACATGAAAAACAGTCCGCTCAAAACATCTTTACGCTCTGTGACCCAAACAACCGACTCCACCCGCAAAGGGTGAAACGCAAAAAACGCTGTTACCAACGCACTGCGCCAGACTGAACCCGTCATTCTCCGCAAAACCAGAAAAAGCAACCCTGCGTTCGCCATGTGCAGCAATACATTTGTCAGATGGAATCCGAAGGGGTTCAGTCCATAAACGGAGGAATCCAGCATAAAAGAGATCGTGCAGAAGGGATAATAGAAAATCCGGTCAATATGGGTTAAGACATCCACTACTCCCTGAACCGTCATCCCGTTCGCCACCACGGGATTGTTATAAACAAACACATCATCGTCATAGTTGATAAAGCCGTACCCGATCGCGCGTCCGAACCCCAGCCACACGCCCAGTACCAGCAGCAGACAGATCAAAAGGCAGTACCCTCGTGCAGTCAGTATTTTTGACGGATTCATAATAAAGCTTTTAGCTAAAGTCAGCATCGTCTGCCAGACCTTTATTTTATCTATCCGCGCGGCACAAACTATGCTTTAATTTGCACAGTTAACTCGGGAGTTTTTATGAAAAAAGCATTTACCTTGGTTGAAGTCCTGATTGTCGTGGCCATTATCGGCTTAATCGCCGCTGTCGGAGTTCCCGCCTTTCGTAATGCGCACCGGAATACGGAAGATAATATGAAGAATATTAATATTGCCGCTGTCAATGCCGCTAAAGATCAGTGGGCTGTAATCAGTAATAAAACGGTAGGCACCGCCGTAACTTGGGCCAATATTGCCCCTTATATCGGTAACAGTATCACTAATCAGGCCGGACTGACCGTCGGCGGATGCGCCATAACCCTTGGTAATATCGGCGCAAGCGCCTCCTACTGATTTACGAAGATTCAGTCACAACGGGCTTCTATGACATGGCGGATACCGGCCAGCAGTTCGCCGGTTTGAAACGGTTTCCGGATAAAGTCAGTATGAGGCTGCTGTCCAAAGCGCTCCATCACCTGCTCACGCGGGTATCCGCTCATGAAAAGCACCGGCACCTGAGGGTTGACATGCCGGATACGCAAGGTTGCTTCTATGCCGTTCAGGCGCGGCATATTTAAATCCATGAGAAGCAAAGAAATTTCACCGGCGTGTTCAGTATAAAGATCGACTGTCTCGACCCCGTCTGCGGACGTAATCACACGGAATCCGAGCCGTTCCAGCAGCGCTGTAGTGATATTGCGAACAGCTTCCTCATCATCGGCCACCAGCGCGGTGCCGTAGCCGCGCCATTCGCCGTTTGCTGCCGGTGTCTCTTCCGCACACTGCTCGCCGGCCTGCTCTTCAACCGGAAAATAAACGCGGAACACCGTGCCTCGACCCACTTCACTTTTAACATCGACGGCTCCGTTATGTCGCTGTACCACGTTAAGCAATGAAGCCAGCCCCAGTCCGCGTCCGGTGATTTTGGTAGTAAACAGCGGATCAAATATTTTCTGCATGGTCTCTTCGTTCATACCGTCGCCAGTGTCAGAAACTTCAAGCCGCACATACCGTCCGGCCGGCAGGCCGCCCGGCGGAAACGTCCGCTCCAATTCGCCCGTTTGAAGTTCAACGGCATGAATACTGATGGCGATGACACCGGAACGGTCACCAATCGCTTCGGAAGCATTGGTGATCAGGTTCATAGCCACCTGACGTATCTGGGAAACATCACCTCGAATAAATGGAACATTTTCGGCCAGACAATATTGAATCGACACTTTTTTTGAAATGGAAACATCCAACAGCGAGCCCATCTCTTTGACCGCCGAGCAGAGATTTATACTGCTGACCACCAGTGAGGTTTTTCCGGTGTAAACCAGCATCTGGTTAGCCAGTTCAGCCGCGCGCAGGGCTGTTTGTTTAATTTCATCAAGCACGCCGCCATCCGTTCCCCCGCAATCAAGCAACGCCAGTTCGGCGTTACCAAGAATTACTGTCAGCAGATTATTAAAATCATGGGCAATACCGCTGGCCAGAAGACCCAGTCCGGCCATCTTCTGTGTATCCTGAAATTTCCTTTCCAGGATGCGCATACTTTCTTCCAGACGGACAATCCGGGTAACATCACGCACCGAACCGCCCGCATATGCGGCACCGCCCGCATCGTCGTACGTCACATGTAAATGATCGCTGAAAGAACGGTATTGCCCGTCGCGATGAAGAAACCGGTAATCCACCGGACCGAGCCATTCGCTTTCTTTTGTCCGCTGCCGCAGCTGATCAATAAGCTTATGCATTTCGTCCCTGTCGTCCGGATGAAGGCGCTGAAGCAGTTCCCTCGGCCCCATGGCTTTAATCTCTTCGATCGTGAATCCTGTCAGACTGAGACAGGCCGGACTCAGATAATCAAACCGCCCGCTGCGCAAATCGAATCCAAAAAGAATCTCGCGCGAGTGTTGCAGAATATTCCGGATACGCATGCGGAGCATTTCGCCGTCGCGCACCGTCTGGCGGATACGTTTATTGCGTTTGAGATGCATTACCGCCCAAACCAGCGTGGCTCCGAAGACCAGCGTCCAAAGCGCAATGTAATGCAACGTGATGTCATTATACATCAGCGGCAGAACCGCCACGCCGTGGTATAGCGGATTGTTAAGCAGACTGCTCAGACTTGCCTCCCGGCCGGCAGTCCAGCATGGGCTGGACATGTTTTTCGTAGCACGACGGACAAATGGAATGACTGAATTCGACATTCGACTTCCGCGTAATGTAGCTTTCCACCTGCTCCCAGTAATCCTCGTCGTTGCGAATCTTGTTGCAGTACGAACAGATCGGCAACAGCCCGCGCAACTGTTTAACATCTTCCAGCGCCGCTTCAAGCTGATGCACTTTATTGGCGAGCATCCGCTCAAGACCGATCACGCGCACCCCCACATCAATCCGCGAGCGCAGCTCGCGCCCGACAAACGGCTTGGTGACATAATCATCCGCACCGGCACTGAGGCCTTCGATCAGATTATCCACACCCTGCTGAGCCGAAAGAATGATGAGGTAGAAATACTCTTCCGGAAATTTTTCACGTACACGACGGCAGAGCTCCGGTCCCTCCATCGCCGGCATCAGCCAGTCGATGATGCAAAGACGCGGCGGATCGTCATTGCAAAGACGATCCCAGGCAGCCTGACCGTCAGCAACCGCCTCGACCTCAAAACCCCACCCGCTCAGCGTTTTTTCAAGCCGCATGCGGGTTACTTTTTCGTCTTCAGCAATCAGAATACGCATAAAATCCCCGTTTGGCTGCATAGCTTAGACCAGCACCTGCCCTGCAACAAGCCGCTTTTGCCTGACTCATACCACCATAAAATCAACCGCGTGCGCCCAGTCCTGCTTGAGACGATAAAGTTGCTGCGTAATTTCCGTCGCTTCAGCCGCACGCCCTGCGGTCTGCAGATCGCGGCGGCGGCGCGTCAGCGCCTGCCGCCAGAGAGCCATTACAATATCCTGCGCCGCCTTTGCAGGCTGGTTATCCTTACCAAGCAACTTGGTAGCCTCCACCTGAATCCGCGCCGCCAGCCGCTGAGCTTCCGGACGGTCATCAGGAATGCTGTCCATTACTGCGGCAGAATCTTCAAGAATCAGTTCCAGCAGCAGACGGCAGTCCGGGTCGGTCAGATATTCCGGCGGAAGATGGTCGGCCACCACGGGAAAAACTTCCTGATGATGGAAAAACAGCATCTGAATAAGCGCCATTTCTTCGTCAGGATGCTTTACCGGCGAAACAAAAACTTCCGGCACGGCAGCCGGTGCAGGGTGTTCCTTCTTGCGCGCCATATCATGCCGCAACGCAACGGGCGAAAGACCCAGCCGTTCAGCGGCGTGCTGCACCATGCGGTCGCGCTGCACGGCACCCGGCGCCTGCACGATCAGCGCCTGAACCGAACGGGCCGTACGCATCAATCCGGCCTCTGTCTTGATATTTTCATGCGCCGCCATCACGTCGATCAGAAAATCGAGTGCGGAAACGGCGGCGGAAATGCGCGAACGCAAAGCCTCTGCGCCGTGATCGCGCACCAGCGAGTCGGGATCTTCACCTTCAGGAAGCGACGCCACGCGCACACTGAGTTCTTCGGCAATAAATGCCGCCGAAGATTTCAAAGCGGCTTTCTGCCCTGCGGCGTCGGCGTCGAGAACCAGAATCACCTCGTCGGCATAGCGCCGGATCATGCGCGCATGATCGGGGGTGAGCGCGGTGCCTTGCGAAGCAACTACATTGGCAATACCGGCCTCATGACAGCGAATGGCGTCGAGCTGCCCTTCGCAGACGATGGCGGTGCGGCTGTCGGCCATGGCACGGCGGGCCTTATCAATGGCAAACAGCACCCGGCTTTTGTGAAACAGCGGCGTTTCCGGACTGTTGACGTATTTGCCGCTCTTTTCGTCTTTAACGATCGCCCGCCCGCTGAAGCCGATCACCCGGCCTGCTTCGTCACGGATCGGAAACATCAGTCGGTTGCGGAAGCGGTCATAATACCCGCTGCGCTTATCGGACTTGATCATCAGTCCAGCCAGTTCCATGAGTTCGAGCGGAATCTTTTTCTGCTGCGCCCATTTTTCGAGCGCGTCGAAACGGTCGGGCGCGAAACCGATTTGAAAATCTTTTACCGTCTGCGGCTGCAAAGCGCGCGTAGCGAGATATGCCCGGCCCGCTTCGCCGGATTCGTGTTCGATCAGAATGCGGTGATAAAGCTGGGCAACGCCTTCATGGATTTGAAAAAGCTTCCGCTTATCCGCTCCGGCCCCCTCGCCGCCTTCTTCCAGACTCAGTTCCATGCCGGCGCGGTCGGCCAGCATCTGCAAGGCGGTCATGAAGTCGACTTTTTCATACTCCTGCACAAAGCGGATCACATCGCCGCCCGCGCCGCAGCCGAAACAGTGATAGATCTGGCGGTCGGGACTGACGGTGAACGACGGGGACTTCTCCTTGTGAAACGGACAAAGCGCCTTGAATCGGGTTCCGGCGTTTTTGAGCGAAAGATAGGAGCCGATCACATCGGCAATATCATTGCGCGACCGGACTTCTTCGATGGTTTCTCTGGGAATCTGCTTCATGAATCGGCCGGCCTACCGGGTAACGTCGTCGATTCGTTCCTGCATATCCTTTTTCAGGGCGGGCAGCTCTCCGATGCGCGGCGCGGCCCACGGCGTGAGCGTATTGCAAACCCACCCGCCGATGAATGATTTTTCGGAAAGCACCCGGTACAACGTATCGTTCGGGATCATACTGAGGCCTGCAAAAACCATCAGCCCCAGAAGAACGCCGCGCAGTGTGCCGACAAGCACACCGCCGATTTTATCAGCGCTTGTTCCCGCCTTTTCTTTCAGTATCTGTTTAAACAAAACCCGCAGCAGCACAAACAGAACTATCGCCGCCAGCACAAGAACCGTCGGCACTATAAACCGCAATGCACTCTCCGGCAGATTCCAGTGGTCTTCCGCAAGTTTTGTCAGTTGCGGATAAAAAAAACAGAAGCCGGCCAGCAGCAGGAGCAGTGTCACCACATGAGCTAATTCACCGGAAAGTCCGTTCCATACACCCCGGACCGCAAAAAACAGGGCAAACAGAACAAACAGGATATCAACTGTATAAAGCATTTCAGGAAACCACATATTTACCACCTCGTGGCGGTTTTATAGCACATCCATTTCGGACGCGTAGAGTTTTTTCCAAACATTGGATGAAAGAGGACACTCAGCAATCATTTTCCCTGCAACATCAGAAAATTTCTGATAGAAATAAACATGCAGAAGGCGTTTTTACCGGAAGGGTTTAGAGCTCATATATTTACGCAGAAAGCACAATATGTTGTGGTTTAATTTGACAGCCATACAGCATTTGGATAATTTTTATCCCGTCGTTCAGCGAACATTAAAACAAAAAGCCAGTTATCTACAGGTTATCAACAGGAGGAACATTCTATGGCTGAAACTATTACAGCAAAAGACACACTTTTCGACGGATTCCGCAAACGCTCAGGGCTGATCGTACCTTTCAGCCACAAAAAAATCGAGATGGCTATTCACCTCGCAGTGGAAGAAGTTGCCCGCAAGCAGAATATTCCGCGCAATGAAGGCCTCGCTCCGAAAATCACAGCACAGGTTCTTGAACAGCTCAGCAACCCCCAGTCTGAATTTTATGTGCGTCAGGAAGCCGACAGCAAACGCATCCCGCATATCGAAGACGTCCAGGATCTGGTTGAAATTCTGCTGGCCGAAAGCGGCGAAACCCTTGTTGTCGCCGCCTATAAACGCTACCGCAAGCAGCGCGAACTCGCCCGCAACAACATCCGTGTGCGCGACGGCAGTGTGAAAAAAGAAAAAGTCGATGTAACCGACGCCAGCCTGCTGCTTGTCGAGTCCAGCTCGTCGGAAGTCACCCTGCCGTGGGATCGTAAGCGCATCGTCAAACAGATTCTCGACAAGACCGACCTCGCCGTCGATACCGCCATCAGCATCGCCAAGGCGGTTGAAAACCGCATCATCGCGAGCAGTATGAAGGCCGTCAATACGACGCTCATCCGCGAAATGGTCAACAACGAGCTGGCAGAGCGCGGTTTCCAGGCGCAGCTGCGCGACCTCTCCCTCTACGGCGTACCGCTGGACTACGTCGAAAAGCTGATGTTCACCAAGTCCACGGAGAACAGCAATATCGTCAACAACAACCCCGAAGCGGTGAACCTCGGCATCGCCGAGCTGGTGCTCAAACAGTGGGCGCTCGATACCATCTTTTCGCCTGATATCAAGCGTGCGCACAACACCGGGGCTGTGCATCTGCACGACCTCGGCTATCCGCACCGTGTTTACTGCTCCAGCCACTCCATTGAGTATGTCAAAAAATACGGCCTCAAAGGGCTGATCAATCTCAATACCGAATCGAGTCCGGCGAAAACGGCTTCCGTGCTGACCGGCCACCTCAACACCTTCCTCGCCTCCATGCAGGCCAACTATGCCGGCGCGCTCGGTATCGCCTACATCAACATTCTCTACGCGCCGTATCTCAAAGGCATGAATGCCTGCGAACTCAAACAGATTGCGCAGGAGCTGATCTTCAACGGCTCACAGAACGCTTTCAGCCGCGGCGGACAGACCCTGTTCCTCGACTTCAACATTCATTCCGGCGTTCCGGGTTACATGAAGACGGTTCCGGCCATCGGTCCGGGCGGGAAATACATGCTCAAACTGAAATCCGGCAAGACAGCCCGTCTCGAAGAAGTCCTGCGCGACGACCGCGATGTCAGCGGCTATAAGCTGATGGATCTCCGCCTCAAGGAAAAAGACGGCACTGAGCGCCTTGTCCTGCGCGAAATCAAAGGAAAAGAAGGCTTGGAATATGATGCCGCAACAGCTGCCGACATCGAAGCCCGCGGCGAAAAAATTGTCACCTACGGCGACTACACCAAGGAAGCGCAGGACTTCTGCCGTGCACTGCTCGAAGTCTGGGGCGACGGCGACAGCAACGGACGCATTTTCGAATTCCCGAAATGCGACTTCCATATCAGCGACGAAACCTTCACGGATCCCGAACAGTATCAGATCTATCAGGCCGCCTGCCAGCTGGCCGCAAAGAACGGCTCAACCTACTTCATCTTCGACCGCGATGAAGTCACGCTGTCGGCCTGCTGCCGTCTGCGCACCACCATCAGCGACAACCGTATGCTGCGTCATCCTGAAAACATGCGCTTCTGCGGCTTCCAGAACGTTACGATCAACATTCCGCAGGCAGCGTACCGCGCGGCTCGCAAAGGCGGCGACATCCTCCGGAATTTCTACGAAGAAATTGACCGGATGATGGAACTCGTCGCACAGGCGCATCTGCAGAAAAAGGCCAAGATTGCGCAAATGATGAGCGGCAACGGTCATCCGCTCTGGCAGATCGGCAAAGATTCCTGCGACGGCAAACCTTACGTCAACCTCGACACCTGCACCTACATCATCGGATTGATCGGCGTCAACGACACCGTGAAATTTCTGATCGGCCAGGAACTGCATGACAGCGACGAAGCCCAGCAGTTCGGCCTGCGCATCGTGGCTCACATGTACACCCGGACCAAAAAGCTCAGTAAAAAGTACAACCTCAAGTTCACGCTGGAAGAATCGCCGGCCGAAAGTGCCGCGCGCCGTCTGGCCAAAACCGACCTCATCTATTTCCACGACGAGGCCAAAGACATTGTCAAAGGCGAAAGCGAAGACGTCTGCTACTACACCAACTCCATACACCTCACCGCCGACGCCCCGGTCGGTCTGGTCGGGCGCATCGTGGAGCAGGCGAAATATCACAGCCTGATCGAGTCCGGTGCCATCACCCACGCCTTCGTCGGCGAAGAACAGCCTTCGGCCGCTTCCATCGAGAAGCTCATGACCGAAACGTTCTTCCGTACGCAGTCGGCGCAGGTGTGCATCTCGCCCGAGTTCACTTTCTGCAACAGCTGCCACCATCAGGTGCGCGGACTGGTCGAAACCTGTCCCGCCTGCGAATCCGCCGATGTGGTCGGTGAAACCCGCGTGGTCGGCTACTTCAGCAAGATTCAGAACTGGAATAAATCCAAACGCTACGGCGAACTCAAAGCCCGCCAGAGAGGTCAGTACGCAATTGAAACCGCCGAGGTCTGCGCCGCGCAGCCGATGGTCAAAGTTGAAGGCTGAACCGTTTGAACCCGGGAGATTTAACCATGCAAAAACCTTATAAAATCAAAGTGTTCGGCAAAGAAGGCTGCGCCAAGTGTAAAATGCTCAATCAGCGCCTCGACAAACTGCTCGAAGAAAAAGAGTGGTCTGACTTCGAAAAAGAATACTGCGACGTCGAAACCGTTGACGGCCTCGTCGCCTTCGCCTCCGCCGAATGCATCAACCCCCAGCGGATTCCGGCTATGCTCATCACGCGCCGGCAGGAAGAAACCGGACGCTACATTCCGGTGCAAACCCGCGAACCCAAGCCTCGCTGCGAAATCTGCGGCAAATCAAAGCTCTACCAGTACGTCGGCCTGCAAACCGATTACAGCGACGAAGGTAAAGGAATCATCTCCCCCAAGATGATCACCACGGTTCTCGAAGAGGTCCGTGTGTGATGCCCCCCGGAGCGTCAGCTCCGCGTAAGCAGGCGGCTTTGCCGCAAGGTGAGTCGCCTGTTTACGCATTTTTAGAGCGCCCCTCGATGATCGACTACCCCGGCTTCCTGTGCGGGGTTTTTTTCATCAGCGGCTGCAATTTCTCCTGCGGCTTCTGCCACAACGCCCCGCTTATGGGCAAAAAGCAGCATGGTCTGCCGTGGAGCCGCCTCGACGAAATCTGCCGCAAGTTCAAAACCGAATGGGTCGATGCCATCTGTATCACCGGAGGCGAACCGACACTCGCCGCAGACCTCATTCAGCTGATTGAATTCTTCCGCGGTTACGGCTTTAAGATCAAACTCGACTCCAACGGCGCGCTGCCCGAAGTGCTCAAAGAGTGCCTGCCGCTGGTGGACTACATCGCCATGGACATCAAAACCGGACTTTCCGGCTACCCCGAACTCGTCGGCTTCAACCGCACCGAAAAAATTGCTGAGTCCGTTAAACTCATCATGAGCAGCGGAAAGGATTACGAATTCCGCACCACCATCATCGAGCCGTTTCATACTGATGAGCAGATGCGCGAAGCCGGCGAACTCATTCAGGGTGCACGGCGCTACTGCATCCAGCCTTTTATCCCCAAAGACAACCTGCCCGATCCGCGCCTGCGCGAAACCAAACGCACCACTCCCGCCCGCCTCCGCCAGATCGAAGCGCTCATGAAACCCTACGCCAAAGAAATCATTGTCCGAGGAGCGTGAGGAAGAGAATACGGCCTTAGACTGTAGCCTTTGGAATCGACGTATCGGGATAAAGACGAGTGTGTGGAATGTAAAAGTTTGAATACCAGAATAGCTCCCTTTTGAAATTCTCCCAATAAACAAAATTATCCCTACATGAAAAAACAAACCGGCATAACGATCTTCTGGTGTTTTGTGTTGTGGGCGGCAACTCGTCTTTTTCCCGATCAACTTTATCTTCCACTATTTTGTGAGGGTCCGGCGCGACTGGCGGCAGGGTATTACGGATCGCCACTATGCATGCCATTATCTTTCACTGCGCGGGGGATAACATTAGAGACAGCACGCTCCTGCGGCGCGACAGATTTTTTTGTAATGGTCTTCATGATTCTTCCCCCGAGATGGTGGCGTTTATTCGCCGCGTATGGTATCACGCTGCTCACGAACACGGCACGGCTGATTATTCTCATCCCGGCAACCGCTGTAATTCACGCCTCGTTTCCGGAACGGTTTTATTCGCTGGGACATCAAGTTGTCGGTACGGCGGTGTTTCTCCCCGCACTGGTTTTAATCTGGGAAGGAGTACGATATGTCAAACGAAGAAAGCACGGGCAGTGTATTCACTAATCCGGTCACATGGCTTGTCACAAATGTAATCGCGCCGCTTTTTGCATCGGCTTCAACAGCTTACTGCTTCTGGGTCGTTTGGGAAAAACTGGAAAAATGCAAACCCGAAGCAATCTACATGGTAATGACACCGGTCATCCTGTCGATGCTGTCACTCATTCTCTTTCGAAAACGGGCCTTGTTAAGAACAGCAGCATTGACCGCTTTTCCGGCAATCGGGTATCTCATTTTCTTTTTTTTCCGTTTCGATGAAATTATTCCCAAGGAGACGCCTGCATGGATGCTTGCAAGAGAAATGCATCTATTGATTAACTGCTCCGCAATAATGCCGATGATCGTCGGAGGTCTATGGCGGATTGCAACAGTCAAAACGCATTTCAACCGAATCGCGGACACTCTAACCACACTCGTCATCACTGTCATTGCCGTGCCGACGGGCATTTTTCTAAGCATCACGGCGATGTCCGCCGTTTCCCGCTGGCTGATTACTGATCATATTAACGTGGCATGGCTTACAGTTCCGGTGCTGATGGTGTTCCCCATCATCTTTTTCATCGGCATATTCCGTCTGCTCATGCATATCCGGCAGATTAGCGATCATTTCATCAGCCGCATTCTCTGGCTGCCGATGGCGTTTACAATCATCATCGCACTGGTTTTGCCGATTTGCGGACTGCTCCTCAACATCACAATTCCTTTCCCGGCCGATTATCAGAACCTTTGGGTCTATGTCTTGACCATTCTGAATGGCGCAATTCTTCTGGCGCCGCTGAATAACCGGCTCGGATATTTTCTTCGTTCTGCAACATTTCCCTTCACGCTGTACTTCTTTGTCGTATTCCTCCCGTTTCTGCCACTGTCCCTACTGGCAATTATGGCCATCGGAATGGGCTTTTTAATGCTTTCGCCGCTTTTGCTCTTCTGGCACCACATCGGGTTGCTGGCCAAAGACTGGAAACATTATCCGAAGTCCATTCCCTGCGTCGCTATGCTGATCCTTCCCGCTCTGCTCGCCGTCAGTATTGAGTACGACCGAGCCAAGCTTAGAGACATTCTTGATTATACATTTGCTCAGAATGTAACTGCGGATGCAAAACTTCCTGCGTCGCCCGCACAGATAAAGCGCATTCTCGTCCGCGCTTATGCGGCAAAAAACGCGTCTGACATTCCGTTCCTTTCGGCCTGGTACAACCAGCGTGTCTTTGACGGTATGATTCTTCCAGACGGACGCATTGAAAAAATGTGGGATCTCTATGTCGGCGCGCCGGTTCCGGAACAAAAACCGAACCTTTGGAGCAGCCAGTTCAGGGCATCCCCCGGCCGAAGAACCAGCTGGAACTGGTCTGTTTCGCCACCGCGCAACACATCAATCGGCGACAGCAAGGTGTCCATTGCCACAGCGAACTCAGAACAGACTATAACGCTGTTTGTTAAAATTACCGCGCCGACATCGGAACAGCAGGAATTTTATGCGCCCGTCACGCTCCCGACGGCGACATGGGTGAAAGGAATGAAGCTTAAAATTTCCGGCAAGTGGGAGCCTGCCTCCATCATCGAGAAACGGGCCGCCGAATGGGTTTATCAACAAATCACAACGGTTCAACGGCGTGACCCGGCTATCTTCTCACTGGCCTCCGCAGAAAAAGGTCTGCTCAGAGTCTATCCGGTTACGTCAAAAGAACCCCGCGAGCTTGAAATCACTTTGATCCGTCCGGACTGCGTTGGTGAAGGTATAGTAGAAATCGGCGGACAGAAGTTCGTTATTCCAGCCGATAAGCCGATAGCAAATATTCCTTTCTATTCTCCTATCAATACAGATTCCGCAACCAAAATTGTCTTGGTGGATTGCTCGCGCAGCCAAACCAATGCCGCACTGCAGGAACTCATCGCCAAAATTGAGACCGAAAAACCCGATTATGTGATAGCCGTCAACGCCGAAACGAAAACCACAAAGGTGGAAAACGGGAAGGTCACATCCGATATGCTTTTGCCTTTCCGATATGGACTTGACGAAGATCGGGCATTAAAACAAGTCAATGCCTTCCACTGGGGAGATAAAAAAGAGATCAAACTAATTGGTGCCTGGACTGAACCGGACTTCGTCCTGTCCGCCTTCAACGTTGGTTGCGTACAAAGTAACAGCGACTGGCGCAATGGCGTAGAGGCGTGGAAAAAATACTACCACTACGAATTCACAGGACAAAAACAGGACGAATTGTTCATCTCTCAAAAATACGGCATCCTCACTCCGGTCGGCAGTTACATTGTGGTTGAAGATGATGCCCAAAGAAAAATGCTTCAGGTGAAACAGCTTCAGGCGAAGAACGCACATTCCGCAATGGAGTTTTCGGAAACATATCCGCCGGTTCAAAGTGATGCCCCTTACGGTATTGTTCTTATTTTAGGTTTCGGAGTTTTTTATTACATGCGTAACCGCAAGGTATCTACGAACTTTGAGAACTGAATTATCCATTGCCTGGAAACTTTGCGCCTTATTCATCCGCCTCATATAAGGTCGACGGGATAGTCTTGTCTGCCGAGAGAATTGCCTTTCCTCCGCCCGCTGTTATTATGCGGTGCATAAAAACAGAAGGATCGTATGCTGAAAAAAGAAAATACCGTTTTAATACTCATAGACGTGCAAGGCCAGCTGTCCGAACTGGTGGACGGCGCCGAAACGCTTTTCAAAACCATTCGCCGCCTGCTGACAGGAATGTATGTACTCGAAATTCCGGTCATTGTCACCGAACAGACCCCCGAAAAAATGGGGAAAACCCGCGGCGAATTCCGGGCGATGGTTCGGGACGTTCCCATCGAAAAAAAAACCTTTAGTTGTTGCGGTGAAACGGCCTTTGTCCAGGCGCTGGAAAAAACAAAACGCCGCCATGTGATTCTCTGCGGTATCGAAACCCACGTCTGTGTTTACCAGACGGCCATGGATCTGCTCACCGCCGGTTATGCAGTTTATGTCGTCACCGACGCTGTTTCTTCACGCGATCCGGCCAATAAAACACTCGCCTTGCGCCGCATGGAAACCGAAGGCGTCAAGTTGACCGGCATGGAAATGCTCCTTTTTGAACTGCTCGGTGACAGCAGGGTACCTCAATTCAAATCCATTCTGCAGATTGTGAAATAGCCATGCCGCTGCTTCTGCTCGTCTCTCTCATCTGGGCTTTTTCGTTCGGCCTGATCAAAGACGGGCTGACCGGGCTGCCCGCTTCCGCTGTCGCCTTCATCCGGCTGGCTATCGCACTGGCTGTTTTCGCGCCGTTCCTCCGTCTGCGCAATCTGCGTGCAGCGGATTCCTCCCGACTGCTTCTAACCGGTGCAGTTCAATACGGCTTGATGTATGTCGCCTACATTCATGCCTTCAGCTACCTCAAAGCCTACGAAGCGGCCCTCTTCACCGTCTTCACTCCCATTTACGTCGCCGCCGTCAACGATCTTTTTGCCCGGCGGTTCAGTATTGTTGCACTGGCCGCCGGTGCGCTGGCCGCCGCCGGAGGCATCGTAATCGAATATCAGCAGCTCAGCTCACCGGAACTGTGGCGCGGTTTTATGCTGATGCAGAGTGCCAATCTGTGCTTCGCTTTTGGACAGATTCTCTACCGCCGGACGATGTCCCGCCTGCCGGAAGTCCGTACTGACTTGCAGGTATTCGGCCTGCTCTACCTCGGCGCGGCCATCACTG
Organism: Kiritimatiellales bacterium; assembly: GCA_041661845.1. Lineage (GTDB taxonomy): Bacteria > Verrucomicrobiota > Kiritimatiellia > Kiritimatiellales > Tichowtungiaceae > Tichowtungia. Next base: position 15,634 of record JBAZTQ010000046.1, read on the forward strand.
CCGCACTGGCCGCCGCCGGCACTCCTCTGGCTGCGCTGTCAATCACCGCAACACAGGCCGGTCTCTTGATCTATCTCGGCGTCATCGCTTCCGGTCTCGGTTTTTTTCTATGGAATACCGGGGCACGGCAGGTCAGCTCAGGAACGCTGGCCGTTTTCAACAACCTTAAAATTCCGCTCGGCATTCTTGTTTCTGTGCTTTTCTTCGGCGAATCCGCCGATTGGCCGCGTCTATTGGCCGGAAGTACAATCATGGCACTGGCACTGGCAGTTAACGCCATCAAAATCGAACGGCAGTCACCTTTAGTGCAAAATAAGATACCCTCCCGTTTGACTTAAAAGCGCGTACTGCGGTATAAACCGGAGTGTTTGCAACCTACTAAGGAGTTCATCATGCTAAAAAAATATGCCGGTTTGTTTTTTTTACTGAGTTTTATCCTCGCGATTTTCGGTTGTGCTCCGGTCACTATTGACACCACACCGACCGGCGCGACGGTGTACAGCGCCGACGGTAAAACCCGGCTGGGCAGCACACCCTATAGCACCAGCGTTTTTGTCGGCGACAAAAACTTTACCATCCGCAAAGATCATTACTTCGACGAAGCCGTCAAACTCGACTTCGAATCGTCCCGCACCGTTGCCATGGAACTTCGCTCTATGCCGGTACTGATCTACAGCAAGCCTGATGCTGAAATTTTTGCGACTGACCCCCAAACTTCAATCGGCCGTACGCCGATGAAAATGGATATCCCTGAAACAAACCGCACTTATACGCTGAAAACTGCCGGTTATTACGACCAGAACATCACCGTCGGCCCGGAAACCACCGACTCGCTCGTTGTCAAACTGGTACGCCGCCCTATCGTCACCCTCTCTGCCGCACAGGACGGAGTTGAAGTCTACGAAAACAACAAACGTATCGGTACCGCACCCGTCAAACAGGAAATCCTGACCAGCCGTACTTTTGAACTGCGCAAACCCGGTTATTTCACCAAGAGTGTCACGCTTGCCGGCGCTCCGCCGTATGAAATGGCCGTCGACCTCAAACCCTACCCGGTCATCACCGTCTCCGCTTCTCCGTCCGGCGCACAAATCTACCGCACCGGCCGTTTGATGGGCAAAGCTCCGGTCAAATTCGCTGTCGGTGAAAAAACCGTACTGGAAGTCCGCGCCGACCGTTACTATCCGCAAAGCATCACGCTCTCTCCTGAATCATCCGCCCAGGTCAACGTCGCACTCAAGGCCATGCCTTATGTCATGATCAACAGCCAGCCGTCCGGTGCCGAAGTATTTATCTCCGGCAAATCGGCCGGCGTCGCCCCGGTGGAACAGCTGATCGAAAAAGACACGGTTATTGAACTGCGCAAAGAAGGCTTTGTGACTAAAACCGCCACGCTCACCGGTGCCGACAAACAGGTCAGCGTAACTCTCGAAGCAGTTCCGCCGCCACCGCCGGAAACCAACGCAGTTCCCGCAGTTCAACCGGTTGAAGAAAAAAAAACAGCTGAGGTGGCAGTAGCGCCGGTACAGCAGGAAACTCCGGCTCCGCAGGCGAAAAAATCCGGCATGGTGTGGGTGGTTGGCGGTGCCGTTATTGCGGTTGCAGGACTCATCCTGTTCCTGATCAAACGTAAAAAACAGTAACGGCATCCCGGTCGTTATGAAAAGAGCCGCTTGAGCGGCTCTTTTTTTGTGCCCGCTCCAAGCGTTGGAAACTTACGGAACGGTGATGCAAAGCAGCGTCATCGCATCGGACGGGCAGACGGTGTAAGCGCCAAGCGCGGCAGGCACCAGCCACGACTGTCCGGGAGACAAATTTTCTTCGCCGCCCGCCCACGAAATTTTGCCGGAACCTTCGTCAACAAACAGCGCATGGAAGCTTCTTCCGGACATTGAAAACATTTTCACCGCAGCCAGCTCAAAGCGGTCGAGCCGGAAATATTCACAACTCTGAATTTCGGTGCCGTTGATTTTGCAGCGCGGATCTCCGTTGTTTTCCCAGTCGATCACTTTCAGCGCTTTATCAATGTGCAGCTCGCGCCCTTTGCCGCCGGCATCGACACGGTTCCAGTCGTAAATGCGGTAAGTGGTGTTGGAATTCTGCTGAATCTCCAGAATCAGACAGCCCGCGCCGATAGCGTGAACGCACCCTCCGGGAACAAAAACCGCCTCGCCCTTTTTTGCAGGAATGGAATGCAGGATGTTGGCGAACATTTTGCTTTCCAGCGCCTTCATAAACTCCGCTTTGCCGATCCCGGGTTTGAGACCGCAGTAAATTTGCGCCGCGCCGCCGCCCTCAAGGAAATACCACATTTCCGTCTTCGGCTCGCCGCCGACGGCGGCGGCGCTGGCGTCGTTCGGATGCACCTGAACGCTGAGAGTGTCGCGCGCATCAATCAGTTTGATCAGCAGCGGGAAATCGCCGCCTTTGACATTCGTACCAAGCAGAGCGGTTTTATGCTCCGGCAGGAGGTCGCCGAGCGTTTTCCCGGCCAGCGGGCCGCTGGCGATTGCCGTTTTTCCGTCGGGATGAGTGGAAATTTCCCACGACTCGGCATAAATGCCGTCGGGCAGGTTGCGGTTAAACCGCTTCGGGATGCGATCGCCGCCCCAGATATAATCTTTGTAAACAGGGTTGAAACGGAGCGGGTAGAGTTTTCCCATGATCAGATTCCTGTTTTTTGCACAATTTAACTGGCATCAAAAGGCCGGATGATTAGAGTGACAGGCTAAACATGAACGAGATTACCGTCCAGTCAAAATCCCCCGCCGTTTTTAAGGAGCAGGCATGAAAAAAAGCTGGCTCCATTGGTTTATTCCCGCGCTGCTGGCGAGCGCCCTTTTCTTCGGATGCGAGCGTAAACCCGGCGAAAAACTCTATCACAAGGCGCTGGCCGAGTGGGATAAGGGCAACCTTGTCCGCGCCCGCGCCCTGATGGAAAAATCAATCCGCAGCCGTGCAGGCAGCGTTGAAAATGCGGAGGCCTACAACCGGCTGGGTGTACTGCTCTGGGAAATGGGCAATCCGAAAGACGCAGCTGACGCTTTCAGCGAAAGTATCCGCATGGATGCCGCACAATACGATGTGCTCTGCAACCTCGGTGTCGCGCTGAGTACACAGAATGATTTCACCGCCGCCGAACACGCCTTCCGCGAAGCCTCTCTGATTCAAGCCGACGACCCGCGTCCGCTTGCCTTCGCGGGCGTGATCTACGCAAAAAATCAGCAGTGGGACGATGCTTCGCACAATCTGAACCGCGCCCTCGGACGCACCCCGAAAGATCCGTGTCTGCAAACCGCACTGGCCATTGCAGAACTGCACACCGCCGGCACTGAAACCGCGCTCAAACGGCTTCAGTCCGTAACGAAACAGTTTCCTGACTACGCTCCGGCATTTTTCAATACGGCTGCCATCTACCGCTACTGGCTTAAAAACCAGACTGAAGCTAAACGCTGGTTTGAGCTCTACCTCAGCAAAGCTCCGAAAACCGATGCTTTTGCCGCACAGGCCAAAGCCCAGATCCAAGCCATATCCGAAGGTGCCGGCGGCGAAAAACTGACATTCACGCCGCCGCGCACGCCGAACCGCATCAATGCCGACAAGAACTTCGAGAAGGCACTGGCATATCAAAAGAAAAATGACTTCGACAACGCCGCCAAATGGTACATCAAGGCCGTCGAAGAAGATGATACGTATGAACAGGCCTTCTATAATCTCGGACTTTCCTATTATGCCGCAAACCGGCTGGAACTGGCGTCCGACGCTTTCGCACGGGCCGTACAGCTCAACCCTGCCTTCACCTCGGCACGTTACAACAGCGCTCTGGCAGAATACCGGCTGGGACATAATGACCGCGCCGTGCGTGAGCTGGAGATCGTACTCAAGCAGCAACCGGGATACAGGCCGGCCAAAGACCTGATGAGCCGTATCAACAAATAATTTTACAAAGTTTGGAAATTTACACTTTGACGCGGATTTTTTATGGTTCGCGCAGCATTCGAGAGGAAACTTTATGAAGTATAAGCGCATTCTGCTCAAACTGAGCGGCGAAGCACTCCAGAACAGAGAAAAAGGCCTGAGTATCGATCCCGCCGTCCTTGCTTCCATCGGCCGGCAGTTTAAACAGCTGATCAACGCCGGCGCGGAAATCGCCGTAGTCGTCGGCGGCGGCAACATTTTCCGCGGCCTCGCGGGCGAAGCGGGCGGAACCGACCGCACCACCGGTGACCACATGGGCATGCTCGCCACCGTCATCAACTCACTGGCTCTTCAGTCCGCGCTTGAAAATGTCGACATCCAGACACGCGTCATGACCGCCATCAGCATGCCCTCCGTCGCCGAACCGTTCATCCGCCGCAAAGCCATGCGCCACCTCGAAAAAGGACGCGTCGTCATCTTCGGTGCGGGCACCGGCAACCCCTACTTCACCACCGACAGCGCCGCCGCACTGCGCGCTTCCGAAATCGGCGCCGACGTGCTGATGAAAGCCACTAAAGTGGACGGCATCTACACCGCCGATCCGGTGAAAGACAAAACCGCCACCCGCTACGAAAAAATTTCTTACGGCGAAGCGCTGAGCAAACAGCTCAAAGTCATGGACGCGGCGGCCTTCTCACTTTGCATGGAAAATAATATTCCGATCGTCGTTTTCGACTTTTTCAAGGAAGGCGAAATTCTGCGCGCTTTCCGCGGCGAAAACGCCGGAACATTGGTCTGTCACTGAGTTCAAGGAGAAGATTATGGAATCAAGCATCGAAGTACTGCTGGCTGCCGAAGAGAGAATGGACAAGTGCGTTGAGTTCCTCCACCACGACCTGAGCGGACTGCGCACCGGCAAGGCGAGCCCCAGCCTGGTGGAAAACATCACCGTCGAATATTACGGTACCGCCACCCGACTGCGCGACATCGCCAATATTTCAACGCCCGAGCCGCGCCTGCTGGTCATCAGCCCGTTTGATCCCTCGTCGCTCGGTGCCATCGAAAAAGCCATCAACGCCGCCAATATCGGCATCTCCCCGATGAACGACGGACGCCTCATCCGCGTACCGGTTCCTGAAATGAGCGAACAGCGCCGCAAAGATATGGCTAAAGTCGCCTCGCGCGCCACCGAAGAACAGCGCATCGCCGTCCGCAACGTCCGCCGCGAAGCCAACGAACAGCTCAAGGCGCTCCAGAAAGACGGCACCATCACCGAAGACGACCGCGACGGAAGCCTCGAAGAAGTCCAGAAGCTGACCGATGCCCGCATCAAAAAAATGGATGATATGTTCGCCGCCAAAGAAAAAGAAATGATGGTCGTCTAGGTTCTCATGAAAAAGATTCTCATAGGTGTGACCGGCGGAATTGCGGCGTACAAGGCGGCCGGTGTCGTCAGTGCGCTCAAACAGGCCGGATATGATGTACAGGTGGCGATGACTCCCGCCGCCTGCCAATTCGTCACGCCGCTCACCTTCGCCGCGCTGTCGCAGAAAGAGGTGCGTACGGAGCTTTTCCCGGCGCATCCGACCTCCGACAAAGGCCGGCTCTATCCGCACCTCTACCCTGCCACGGAAGCCGATCTCTTTGCCGTCCTGCCCGCCACCGCCGACATCATCGGCAAACTGGCCTGCGGCTTCGGCGACGACATCGTTTCCGCCAGCGCGCTGTCGCTCGGCAAAAAGTGCGTCAAAATTTTCTGCCCCGCCATGAACACGCAGATGTGGGACAATCCGGTCGTCCGTGAAAACGTCCAGACCCTGGAAAAACGCGGCTGGCAGCGCATCGGCCCCGAAACCGGCCTCATGGCCTGCGGCACCGAAGGCACCGGACGCATGAGCGAACCCTCTGTTATTCTCGAAGCGATTAACAAAGCGCTGGTGTAAAGTAGGACAGGCTTCCAGCCTGTCCAGACAGCCAGGATGGCCGTCCTACATTTAAATGAAAAAAAGAGTTTTAATCTTATCCGGGCCGACACACGAATACTTCGATCCGGTCCGCTTTATCGGCAACGCCAGCACCGGAAAAATGGGCAAGGCTCTCGCCGAAGAAGCGCTCCGGCGCGGCATGGACGTCGAATTCATTTCAGGACCTGTGCCTGATATGAATCTCCCTAACGTAGATGCGGTGTCCCCACCGCATCCCGACCGTAAAGAAAACGCGGTGAGGACACCGCGTCTACATATTAAAAAAATCGTCTCCGCCGAAGAAATGCTGGCCGCCGCAAAAGGAAAGTTTGCCGCCGCCGATGTTATCATCTTCGCTGCCGCCGTTGCCGACTTCCAACCCTTGGAAAAATCGGAGGAGAAGTTTCCGAAGGTTGGAAAAAATATTTCGATTGAACTGAAACCGACGCCCGACATCGCCGCCACGCTTTGCGCGAATAAGCGGAAAGATCAGGTCGCGCTCGGTTTTGCACTCCAGACGCACGACGGCGAAGCCAAAGCCCGCGAAAAGCTGATTTCAAAAAATCTGGACGGCATCGTCCTGAATACGCCCGCCACCCTCGGCGCTGAATCCGGCCTTTTCACCTGGATCGACAAGCAAGGTTTGGAAGATTGGGGCTCGCTCGATAAGGCTGATTGCGCGAAGAGAATTTTCTGCGAAGTCAGCTAACTTGCAGAAACCTTTTCCTGAACCTTGGCTATGACCTGCTTGATGATGTCATCCACCGTTCTCATTTTCTCAGCGGCTGAATCCTCTATCTGAATGCCAAAACGGTCTTCGATCACTGCTATTAGATCATTCGGAGCTAAACCGTCAAATGCATCAAGATAGAGATCTCGAACTGGTTGATCAGGCGGCGTTATACGGGAAATATCCGTTCTAATAAATTGCTGAAGGATGTCCCGAATCGTCGCTGCGAGATCACTGTTTTCCGGGTAGTATCTTTGCCCAAATTCATGACTGGTTAAACTGGGACGTCCGGCAAGATGCTTGCGAATAAGGCACCGATTCCAAAACTGACATCCCCATACAAGCAATGCCGCCACACATATCACAAACAGTGCAATAGTTACGTTCATTTGACTTACCCATGAAAGATGAAGAACTTGCGGCCGGCATAGTTGATGAGGAGTGCGGAGATCATGGCGGCGATGTAGGAATAGGTTGTGTCGAGTCCGAAGCCTTTGATGAGCCACGCGCCGATGAAGGTTCCGATAAAGAAGGAGACCAGCGAGACGGCGTAGAAGAGCATCAGTTCGTGGTGCCGTTTGTGCTTACCGGCCTTAAAGACAAACAGGACGTTAAGGATGTAGGCGGTGAAATTGGAGAAAAAAAAGCAGATGCCTTTATCGATCCAGTAGTTCCGCAGCCGGACGGCTTCGGAAACGGTACGGATATCAAAGTGCAGAAAGCCGAGCAGTTTGGTAAACGGGTCGCTTTCGGTCAGCGCCGGAAAAGCCAGCCAGGCAAAAAGAAAGAAACCGGTGACATCCACCACGGTGGCCGCGCCTCCGCACAGTCCGTATTTGATGAACTGGACAAGACGATTGTCCTTTTCCGCCAGAAAAGCCTGAATGTGTTTTTTCATAGGCGCCAAGTCTGCCTGCAAGCCGCCCAAGAATCAAACCGCGAAGTTCCAAAACCGGAAGCGCGCAGTTAGGTTGACGGGATAATCTCCCGCAGCTTTGCCGGTGATTCATCCAGAGACGGGAAAATTTCAAGTTCGCGGGCGCAGACTTCTGAAAAGTTGACGAGCAGGCGGTCGCGGACGGCTTCCAGCGGCGGGCATTTTTCACCAAGCAAGGTTTTCATGGAGGCGACCGGCTGGCCGACGAGTCCGCACGGCACAATGGTTTGGAAGCCGCTCAGATCAAGACTGACGTTAAAGCTCATGCCGTGAAAAGAGACCCAGCGTTTGAGCCGGAAACCGATGGCCGCCACCTTGCCCTGCTCCGTCCAGGCTCCGTTCTTTCCTTCGCGGCGAAAACCGGCGATGCCGAAGTCGGCCAGCGTGCGCAACGCGACTTCTTCGAGATTCCAAAGGTATCCGTGTGAATCGGCTTCGGAACTGCCGAGGTAGATGATCGGATAAAGCACCCACTGCCCCGGCGCGTGGTAGGTGACGTCGCCGCCGCGTTCGGCATGAAATACTTCGATGCCCAGCGACCGGTATTCTTCCGGTGTTTTGAGCAGATAGTTGTCGCGTCCGCGGTTGCCGAGCGTGACGGCCGGCGGGTGCTGGAGAATCAGAACAGTGTCCGGGATTTCACTGCGCTGGCGCGCGGCGAGCAGACGGTGCTGCATGTCGAGCCCTGCCTGATAAGGAACCGGTTCATCAAACTGCAGAGCCCAGGCTTTCATAAACAAAAAAAGGGCGGCCGCGCCGCCCTTTTTGTTACTCCTCTTCGATCTCGGGTTCTTCGTCGCAGCTCTCGGCGTATTCTTCCGCG
>JBAZTQ010000047.1:0-10739 GCA_041661845.1 Kiritimatiellales bacterium
TTCTTGCCGACAAGCCTTATTCATCCCTTCTTGATCAGCTTGAAAGGCTGTTTAAGTCGGAATTGAGAAATGCAGTGGCACATTCGCATTTTTATGTAGATCAAAACGGGACTGTTTTTTTAACAGGGAAATACTCTCCAATTTCTCGAATAACAAAACCGGGAAGAATAAAAGGAACCTCCTGTATAAAATACACGCGTGAAGCGATAAAACGGATTTACGAAGGAGCTTATACATATTGGGAATGCACAGAGAAAAACTTTCACCGGTATTTTGAAAGCATAGATCGAATGAGGGAGCAAGGCTAGAGGACAGGATCGACCCCGTAATTTAATAATTTTTGATTCCAAGGATTGGAAAGATTGCTGGCAAAAGCTCCGATGGTTCGGCTTGCCCACCACGGATGCTTTGAAAAATAGAGGAAGCAGATTTATGAAAACACAGAAAACAACGGTCGGGACGATTAACCAGGATGTGCTGGCATTTACGGCGGGTCGCGATGTAGAGCTGGATATGAATCTGATCCAGGCCGACTGCATTGGTACTGCCGCGCATGTGACGATGCTTTCGAAAATGAAGGTAAAGCCCGCCATCATCACCGAAGCCGAGCGCAAGAAGGTGATTGCGGAACTCAAAGCGATTATTGCGCTGGCCGACGCAGGCAAATTTAAAATCCGCCTCGCCGATCAGGATGTCCATCTGGCCGTTGAGCGCACGCTGACTGAAAAGCTGGGCGACCTCGGCAAAAAGGTTCACACCTGCCGCAGCCGCAACGATCAGGTCGCCGTCGATCTGCGCCTTTACGCCCGCGAAGAAATTCTCGGCACGCTTGACGAAGCCGCCGCACTGATTTCCGCGCTGCTGGCCTTCGCGAAGAAGCATGAAAAAGTTCCAATGGTTGGAAGAACCCACATGCAGCCGGGCATGCCGTCGTCGGTCGGCCTGTGGGCCGCCGCGCACGCCGAAAGCCTGCTCGACGACTGTGCGCTGCTGGTCAACGCCTACGAACTGAACGACCAGTGTCCGCTCGGCTCCGCCGCCAGCTACGGCGTACCGTTGCCGATCGACCGCGAGCTGACCGCCGATCTGCTCGGCTTCAGCCGCCCGTCGCACACCGTGCTCTACGCCAATAACGGGCGCGGCAAGCTGGAATCCATCGTGCTCGGCGCGATGAGTCAGGTGATGCTGTCGCTTTCGCGGATGGCGCAGGACTTGATGCTGTTCACCATGCCGGAGTTTGGCTACTTCACGCTTCCGGATGAACTCACAACCGGCAGCAGCATTATGCCGCAGAAGAAAAATCCGGATGTGATCGAACTGGTTCGCGCCCGTGCCACGCGCGTGAAAGCCTGCGAAATTGCCGTGTTTGATCTGATCAAAGGTTCGCCCGGCGGCTACAACCGCGACCTGCAGGACGCCAAAGAACCTTTCATGGAAGGCATTGCGATGACGCGAGCCTGTCTGCGTGTGCTGTCTCCGTTTGTTCAAGCGATTCGGGTGAATAAAGAAAAACTGCTGGCCGGGTTTACGCCGGACGTTTTTGCCACCGACCGCGCGCTCGAATTAGTCGGGCAGGGGATGCCGTTCCGCGACGCGTACCACCACGTCAAAGAAAACCTCGGCGAGCTGGCAAATATCGATCCGGTCAAAGCGATCATGCAGAAGACGCATCTCGGTGCGCCACTTGGCATCGACTGGGAACTGCTCAAAGACCGCGCCTCTGCCGTCACCGAAACCGTCCGCGAAGAGCGCCGTGTGATTGATGGCGCGGTCAAGAAACTGATGAAGGGCTGAAGTTTTACGGCTCGTTCGGAGAACTCGCCCCACCTTGGTAGGGCGACGCCTCCGGCGGAGCCGTCCCCGTTAAGGAGGTGGCAATGAAAACGATCATCTACTGGTTCTCGGGAACAGGGAATTCGCTGGCGGCGGCCAAGGCGCTGGCGAAATCGTGCGGCGATGCAGAACTGATTCCGATGGCGAAGGCGCTAAGAAATCCGCCGCCCGCCGCCGAGCGAATCGGGCTGGTCTTTCCGGTCTATTCGTTCGGGCCGCCTGCGCTGGTTGCGCGGTTTGTCGAAAAGCTTAACGCTTCGCCGGATTCGTATATTTTTTCGGTCATTACGTATGCGGGCAATCAGGGCGGAACACTGGCGATTCTCCGTCGGCTGCTGCAAAAGCGCGGACTCGATCTCGCCGCCGGCTGGGGCGTGAAGATGCCGGAAAACTATCCGCCGCTCGGCGGAGCGCCGGCACCGGAAAAGCAACAGGCGGTCAATGTTGAGGCAGACGAGCAGATCGGAAAGATTGCCGAGGAGCTTCAGCAGTCGCCGCACGGGCGGTATGAATCTTCAACGATGTTCTGGCGGATTCTGAGCCGGGTGGCTTATCCGCTGTTCAAGAAAAACGTACCGCGCGCCGACCGCTTTTTCCGCGCCGACGAAAAATGCAACGGGTGCTGCATTTGCGCGCAGGTTTGTCCGGTCAACGATGTGGTGATGCTTGACGGCCGTCCGACGTGGCTGGGGCACTGCGAACAGTGCTTTGCCTGTTTTCACTGGTGTCCGCAAAAGGCGGTGCAGTACGGACGTTCCGCAAAACAGCATCGTTACCATCATCCTGCCGTTAAGCTTTCAGATTTTCTCTGAGGTAGGGCTCGATCGCCGAGCAAGCCGCTGGCCGGGGTTGGTCTTTCGCCCGCTTCCGACAACGGCACTTCAACTGTGAACTGCGCTACAGCCTTGAACGAATAAGCCGTTTGACGAGCAAACGGCTGTACTTTTGGAGAACAAGGGCCGTCAGAAAAGTAAATCCGGTTGCTCGCAACCGGATGGTTTATTTCTTCGGCGGAACCATCGCCATGATGTCGGCGGCGGGCCGCTCACTGCGGATGAGCTGGGCCATGGTGCGCATGTACGGGTCGATGTGGTGCATGAACATCTTGTAGCCTTCGCACAGCCAGTTGAGCCCCGGCTCGCCGGTCGGCGTGGTGATGAAGCGGTGTTTCGGACACTCGCCGTGGCAGACGAACATGACGTCGCATTTCCGGCACCACTCGGGAAGTTTGTCGTACTTGTCGCTGCCGAACTTTTTCATTTTCTCTGACGCCGCCAGATCGCCGGCCGGCGTCTGGAGAATATTGCCGATCAGAAAGTCGGGATAGACAAAGTGGTCGCAGGCGTAGATATCGCCGTTGTGCTCAATGATCATAGCGCTGCCGCACTTTTCGGCGAAGACGCAGAGCGGCGGCGGCATATCCATCCAGCCGTTGAGCATGACATCAAAAATCTGCACGAAGACGGTGCCGACATCGCGCCGCACCCATTCATCGAAAATATCGATCAGGAACTGGCCGTACTGTTTCGGCTGAACCGTCCACGGCATCACGCGATCGTCGTTGTCATCGGCGGCGAGATCCGGCGGCACGGCGAGTTTAAGGCCGAGCTGCGCGGCTTTGTCGTCGGGTTTGCGTTCGATGATCGGAATAAACTGCAGGAAGGTGCTGCCGGTGCTCTTCAGGAAGTCATAAATCTCCAGCGCATATTGGGCGTTTTGGCGGGTGATGCAGGTCAGCGTGTTAAAATCGACCCGGTGCGCCTTCATGAGCTTAAGTGCTTTCATGACGCGGTCGAAAGTCGGCTTGCCGCCGCGATCAATACGGAATTTATCGTGGATGTGGCGCGGGCCGTCGAGGCTCAGGCCGATCAGGAACTTTTCTTTGGCCAGGAATTTGCACCAGTCGTTATCAATCAGCGTGCCGTTGGTCTGGAAAGCGTTTTGAACCGGACGTCCGGCGGAATATTTTTTCTGGAGCTGGACGGCCTTCTGGAAAAACCCGATGCCCATCAGCGTCGGCTCGCCGCCCTGCCAGGCGAAGAGAATTTCCGGCGTGTTCTGCGACTCGCAGTATTGCTTGATGTAAACTTCCAGCACTTCGTCGTTCATGCGGTGGATTTTAGAGCCGCTGAACAGCACCTCTTTTTCGAGGTAAAAGCAGTACTTGCAGGCGAGATTACAATCCGGCCCCGCCGGCTTGGCCATCAGATGAAAAGGTTTTTTCTGAGCAATCATGCCGGGAGCTTAGAATGAGGCGAGAATGGCGTCGAGCCATTCTTCTTTTTTCGACTGAAGCATCGGACTGGGGTGCGCGGTCAGCACCGGGTCGTTTCCGGCGGGCACGGTGATGATCTTTTCGCCTTCGATCCGGCTCAGACACTGTTTCGCCAGCGGAATCAGCCCGGCATCCTGACCCCAGCCGAGAATGAACGGCGCGCCGGGTTTTCGCCGGAGCATCATCTCCCGCTCGTTTTTCCGAACCTTGGAAAAAAGACTGTGCGCTCCGCCGCCGGGCAGGGTGTCAAGAACTTTGGTTTTGGCGATGAAGCTTGGACTCTTCGGGTCGCGCAGATCGGAGATATTCAGCACACGGACATGGTTCCAATGTTTGGAAACCATGATGCGCATAATCTGATACTGCGTGTTGTCCGGCTGGGTCAGCACCAGCGGTTTATGGAATCCGGCGGGCAGGGGCATGGACAGCAGGCTGTCCGTATCGCCGTCTTCGATCGGGCGCGACGAACCGGGATTCATCATAATCACCACGGCGTCCGGCAGATTGTGTGTTGCACCGGAATTGCCGAACAGATCATTCGGATCGGTTCCGGCACCGACCGCCTCGCGAGGCAGGGACGTAATCTCCAGCACGCTTCGGCAGAACAGGGGTTCGATTCCCCCCACCTCCAGCCGGTAGAAATGTCCGTAACAGCGGAAGGTCTTTTTCAGTTCGGCGGCGTAAGTAGTCATCAGCAGAAATCCTTTAGAACAGTTTCAATGGCGGCACACTTTTGAGCGAGAAGTTTCTGTGTGTCGGCTTCGATGAGCAGGCGGAGCCACGGTTCGGTGTTGGAGGAGCGGACGCTGAACCACCAGTCGGCGAATTCAATCCGGACTCCGTCGAAGTCGTAAACGGCGGTTGGTTTTTCTTTCGCGGTGAATTCCGCCGCCAGCGCGGCGATGGCTCCCGTTTTGTCCTGAATGCGGAAGTTGATTTCTCCAGAGTTGGCGTAGCGCATCAGGCCGTCGATGCAGGCCGAGAACGGTTTACCTTCTGCTTTGAGTTTCGCGGCGACGCTCAGGACGATCAGTGCGGTGAGGATGCCTGAGTCGCAGTTGAAGAAGTCGCGGAAGTAGTAATGTCCCGCCAGCTCGCCGCCGACGATGCAGTCGAGTTCGCGCATTTTCATTTTGGCGAAGGAGTGGCCGACTTTCCACATGTGCGGTTCGCCGCCGAGTTCAATGATCCGCTCGGTGACGGCTTTAGATGAGCGAATGTCGTGCAGGACACGCCCTTTTTCTCCGGCGAGATAATATTCAGCCAGCACAGCAGTGATAAGGTCGGGCTGGACGTAGCGTCCGCGCTCGTCAATGAACATGACGCGATCACCGTCGCCGTCAAAGATCAGGCCGATATCCAGTTTTTTATCCATCACCAGCCTTTTGAGATCGGCGCAGTTTTTCTCTTCGAGAGGATTCGGCGGATGGTTGGGGAAGGTGCCGTCAATTTCGTCGAAGATGTACCTCGTCTTTTTGCCGAGCAGTTCTTTGATGAGCAGGGCGGCCATGCCGTTGGAGCAGTCGACGCCGATTTTCAGTCCGGAAAGGTCGGGCAGGTACTGCCGGAGAAAGTCGAGATAGTCGCCGCGCACATCGATTTCGCGGACGGCGCCCCGTTTTTTTGCCGGGACGATTTCTCCGGTCGCACACATCCGCTTGAGATCGGCGAGGCCGTTGGCGTAGTCAACCGGCAGCGCGCCGGTTTTGCAGACTTTGAGTCCGTTGTATTCGGCGGGATTGTGCGAAGCGGTGATTTGGACAGCGGCATCAAAGCCTTTGGTAGCGGCGGCGAAATAGATCGTTGGCGTGGTGGCGAGGCCGATGGAGACGACGTCTGCACCGCCGGCGGTGATGCCGTCGCAAAGCGCGGCGAAAACTTCCGGCGAGCTGGCGCGGTCGTCGCGCCCGACCAGCACCGTGCCGGCTTTGAGCAGTTGCGGCAGGAAGAAGCCGATCTTCCGAACATCGGAAGCATCGAAGTCGCGTCCGTAAACGCCGCGGATGTCGTACGCCTTGAAAGCTTTCATTTTAACTTTAACAACGAACTCGTTAGTAGAATTTTTATCAGGATAATTGCGGACAGAATGATTCAAATCCAAGCTATCTGAAATTATTTTGACCGTAATTATTTTTGATGAAATTAATCCAGCGCGGCGGTGGCGTCGATTTCGACCAGAACGTCTTTTGGAAGCCGGGCGACCTGTACGGTTGAGCGGGCTGGCGGTGCACCGGTGAAGGCTTCGGCATAGATGGCATTCATCGCCGGGAAGTCATTCATGTCTTTCAGGAAGACGGTGGTTTTTACGACGTTTGAAAAATCCGCGCCGCCAGCTTTTAAAACAGCCTCGAGATTTTCCAGCACCTGTCTTGTCTGCGCGTCGATGCCGTCCGGAATTGCGCCGGTGGACGGGTTCAGCGGAATCTGGCCGGAGCAATACAATGTGTTTCCGGCTTTAACTGCCTGGGAATAGGGGCCGACCGGCGCGGGAGCGTTTGATGTGCAGATGAGTTCCTTTTTCATGGAGACTTTTTACCTGTCCCGGAGGAATCCGTCGAGCTGTTTGACAAAATCCGAGTATTCCGATTTCTTTTGTTGACGCATACCGGGCGGGGGTATATGAAGCAGGTATGAAAACGGCAGAACATGTCACTACGCACGAGGAGACGCTGAACCGACTGTCGCGCATTGCCGGGCAGGTGCAGGGCGTCCGGAAGATGGTCGAGGAGAAGAAATACTGCATCGATATCATTACGCAGATTCAGGCCGTGCGCTCCGCGCTGCGCTCGGTGGAAATGCAGATTCTCAAGAAACACATGCATCACTGTGTCAGTGACGCTTTTGCGTCCGGCTCACAGAAAGAGGCGGATGAAAAAATGGACGAACTGCTGCGGGTGATGAAAAAACAGTATTAGGTAAGGGCGGGCTTTATGTTCGCCCCGTAAAAAGGAGTATCCATGAAGAAAAGTATATTGGTTGCAATATTGATGGGCGCAGCGTCGGCGGTGTTCGCCGCATCGCAGGCGAACTGTCCCGTAATGGGCGGCCCGATTAATCCGAAGCTGTATGTGGATGCCAACGGCTACCGCATCTACGTTTGCTGCGGCGGATGTATTGCCGCGGTGAAAGCCGATCCGGCAAAATACATCGCGAAGATGAAAGCCGAAGGCGTGGAACCTGAAAAAATACCCGTGAAGAAATGAAACGCGTTCTGGCCAGTCTGTTCCTGCTGACGGCATCCGCGCTTTGCGCGGAGCCGCCGTCGGTGGGTGACGGTTCTTTAACGCTGGAGCAGGCCGTATCGCTGGCGACCCGTGACAACGCACAGTTGCGGAGTCTGCGCGCAAAAACGCGGGCGATGCAGGAGCGGCCTGCGCAGGCCGGTGCGCTGCCCAATCCGATGTTTACTTACAGCGGCATGGATCTGGCCGACAGCGGCAGCTGGCCGGACACTGCCGAAAAACGGTACATGCTTCAGCAGGAGTTTCCGTGGTTTGGAAAGCGGGCTTTGCGCGAAGGCATCGCCGTCAAAGACACCGACACGATGCAGCGCGAATTTGATGCCATGTCGCGAGACGTGGTGATGATGGTCAAGGAGAGTTATTACGATCTCTACGCGACGCAGCGGGTGATTGCGATTACGCGCGAAGAAGGGTCGATTCTCCAGAACATATTGAAAGTGGCCGAGACAATGTATTCCACCGGCGACCGGTCGCAGGCCGACGCGATCAAGGCGCAAACTGAAGTCACGATGCTCAAGCAGAAGCTGCTGGAATTGCAGTCTCAGGAGAACATGCTCAAGGCCAAGCTGAACATACTGCTCGGCCGCCGGGCCGACAGTCCGCTGGAACTGTCGGGCAAACCGCCGGAAGCTGTGTTGACGGAAAATGTAAAAAATCTCTTCGCACTGGCGGCAGAAAACCGTCCGGAAGTTCTGGCCGCGCAGTCGCAGGTCGAACGGTACGCGCTGGAAAAGCGGCTGATGCAGAAGGAATACCTGCCGGACTATAAGCTTGGGCTGGAATACCGCAGTTTTAATAAAGACGACGACATGCTGATGTTCACCGTCAGCGTGGAACTGCCGATCTGGCAGTCGAAATACCGCGCCGGAGTCCGCGAAGCGGCGGAAATGATGATTTACAGTCAGGCGGCGCGTGAAGCCGCCGAACAGCAAAGTTCGTTCGACGTGCAGGATGCCTCGTTCAAACTTCAAACAGCCCTGCGCACTCTGGAACTTTACCGCACCGAACTGATTCCGCAGGCCGAAGCCCGGTTCGGCGCCAGTGAAGCCGGTTACCGTACCGGTAAGACCGATTTTATGGATTTGCTCGAAAGCGAACGGTTTTTACTCAACGCGAAAACCATGGCCGTCATGATGGAAAGTACGGCGGGCATGCAGGCCGCGCGGCTGGAACGCGCCACCGGAACCGCGCTGTCTGCAGAAGGAAAATAGATACGGAACGAAAAGGAGAACAAATGCTGAAAGCTATTGTAATAGTTGTCTTGATGTTGGTTGTTGGTGTCGCGGTAACTGGATGTGCTTCTCACCATGATAATGATGCGCCGGTATCGCACAGTGGCGGCGGTTGTCATTAATTAAAGGTGATACAGAATCTTCAGTATGGTTGGTAATGCGTCTGGTTGGGGTGAAACAGAAAGAAAGGAAGATGGTATGAGTAATGTAAGGAAAAGTGTGTTAACGGGTATGCTGGCAGCAGGTTTAGCGGTCGTTCTGTCGGGATGTTCATCTATGAGCGCCGGGAGCAAAGCAGATGAAAAGGCCCTCATGTGCAGCAAATGCCGGACTGTCTGGGTCTCGCGTCCGAATCTGACGGGTAAGGGTCAGGTGACCTCTTATACCAAGGATAAAAAGATGGTATGTCCAGACTGTGAATCAGCAGCGAAAAATTTCTTTGCTACAGGTAAATTGCAACACACCTGTAAGACCTGCGGGGATAATTTAGTGGCGTGTCCCGTATGTAAGTAACCGTGTTGTGATCGGCACCGGACGGGTTGTGAAGTTCCCTCCGGTGCAGAAAGAAAGTGAAAATGAAAAATCGCCTGTTCATCCTGTCCGTCCTACTGATCCTCGGAGCCGGAGGAACGCTTCTGCTCGCCGGATGCGGCAGGAACGACGCTGAACACCCGGCAGGAAAAATCGCCAAGTACCATTGTCCGATGCACCCCTCGGTGATTTCCGATAAACCCGGCGATTGCCCGATCTGCGGAATGAAACTGGTGCCGATGGAACAAGAGAAAAAAGAAGCACCCGCCGCTGCTCAGAAGAAAACCATGTACCGTTCGACCATGAATCAGGGCGAGGTGAGCGACAAGCCCGGCAAAGATTCAATGGGCATGGAAATGGAAGCGTTTGAGGTGACGACAGGCGGCGCAACGTCCGTTCCGGGGCTGGCGACGGTGTCGATTATACCGGAGGCGCGTCAGCGGATGGGGCTTACGCTTGGAACGGTCGAGAAGCGTCCGCTGGTGCGCAACATCCGGACTTCGGCACGGATCGTCGCGGACGAAACGCGGCTTTTCCGCGTGACGACGAAAATTGACGGCTGGGTCGATAAACTTTTTATTTCGACAACCGGTCAGGCGGTGCGCCAAGGCGATCCGCTACTGACCATTTACAGTCCGCAACTGGTTTCCGCGCAACAGGAATATCTTAGCACCGTACAATCCGCCGGGCGGTTGAAGGACTCCGCCCGGCAGCGGCTCCAGCTCTGGGACGTGAGTGATGAACAAATTAGCCGGCTGGAAAAGACAGGCCAGGTGGAAAAGATGCTGACGCTGTACGCGCCGGCGAGCGGATTTGTGACGGAGAAGGATGTGCTGGCGGGGCAGAAGATTATGCCGGGCGAGCCGCTCATGGTTGTGGCCGATCTTTCGGTCGTCTGGGGCGATGCCGATATTTATGAATCCGATCTGCCGTATATTCAGCAGGGTATGCCGATAGAACTTTCGCTCCCGTACTGGCCGGAAAAGAAATTCAGCGGCAAGGTGAGTTTCGTGTCGCCGTCGCTCGACCGGGAAACGCGGACGCTCAAAATAAGGCTGGAAATTCCAAACCCTGAATCGCTGCTGAAACTGGAAATGTACGGCGACGCCATGCTTGGCTATTCGCTGGGCGAAAAGCTGACGGTGCCGGAATCGGCCGTCATGAAGACCGGCGAGCGGACGTATGCTTTCCGCGATGACGGGGACGGCAAGCTGGTTCCGGTTGAAGTGAAAACCGGTGTGCGTAACGACGGTTACTACGAAGTGCTGTTGGGACTGAACGAAGGCGACCGCGTCGTGACTTCTGCCAACTTTCTGGTGGACTCTGAATCCTCTATGCGCGCCGCGCTGGAAGCGCTGTCAGGGAAATAACTATGATTAGAAAAGTCATCGAGTTCAGCGCGAAGAACCGCTGGTTGGTCATTATGCTGACCGCCGCGTCGGTTGCGTATGCCGTCTACACAATGAAGCATATCCGGCTTGATGCGATTCCGGATCTGAGCGACACGCAGGTGATCATTTACACCAAGTGGGATCGCAGCCCGGACATCATGGAGGATCAGGTCACTTATCCGATCATCTCCGCGCTGCTCGGCGCGCCGAAGGTCAAGGCGGTGCGCGGGTTCAG
>JBAZTQ010000047.1:10839-23783 GCA_041661845.1 Kiritimatiellales bacterium
CTGAAGGACGAACTGGTGATGGAAATGCTGATCGTCAGTCTGGTGATCCTGTTTTTCCTCCGGCACATTCCGTCGGCCATCGTGCCGATCATCACGATTCCGATTTCGGTCTGCCTCGCTTTCATCCCGATGTATTTCATGGGCATCAGCTCGAATATCATGAGTCTGGCGGGGATTGCCATTTCCATTGGAGTGCTGGTGGACGGCGCGATTGTGGAGGTCGAAAACGCCTACAAGAAACTGGAGCGCTGGCAGGAAGGCGGCCGCGTGGGCGACTTCCATAAAATCCGGCTCGAAGCGCTCATGGAAGTCGGCCCGTCGGTTTTCTTTTCTCTGCTGGTGATCGCCGTGGCGTTTCTGCCGGTGTTTACGCTGGTGGATCAGGAAGGGCGCCTCTTCAAACCGCTCGCCTACACCAAGACGCTGGCGATCGCGCTGGCGGCGGTGCTGGCGGTTACGCTCGATCCGGCGGTACGGATGCTTTTCACCCGCATGGAGCCGTTCAAACTGAAGTCGCGCGGGCTCTCCAAACTGCTGACGACGGTGTTTGTCGGAAAATATTATCCGGAAGAAAAACATCCGGTGAGCCGCGTACTTTTCGCGTTGTACGAACGGCCGTGCCGCTGGGTGCTGCGCAACCCGAAGAAAGTTATCGCGCTGTCGGCGCTCATTGTCGCAACCACCGTGCCGGTTTATCTGAAACTTGGCCACGAGTTTATGCCGCCGCTGAATGAAGGGGTAATTCTTTACATGCCGACGACGCTGCCCGGCATTTCCGTGACGGAAGCTCAGCGTCTTTTGGAAACGCAGGATCGGATTCTAAAATCATTTCCGGAAGTGGTTTCGGTGTTTGGAAAAGCGGGCCGCGCCGACACGTCCACCGATCCGGCGCCGTTCTCCATGATGGAAACCACTGTGGTGCTGAAACCGGCGGCGGAGTGGCGCGCCAAGGAGCGCTGGTATTCTTCCAAGTGGACTCCGCAGTTTGTGCGGTCGGTGCTCGGTCATATATGGCCGGAGCATGTTTCGTGGGAAGAACTGGTCAATGAAATGGACGGAGCCTTGCAGATTCCCGGCAGTATCAACGCCTGGACGATGCCGATCAAAGGCCGCATCGATATGCTTTCCACCGGAGTACGGACGCCGATCGGTATCAAGATTTTCGGTGCCGATCTGGCTGAGATCGAACGGCTCGGCAAACAGATTGAAGGCACGCTGCAGAAAGTTCCCGGTACCCGCAGTATTTACGCGGAGCGCGCCTCCGGCGGTTTCTTCGTCGACTTCGTGCCGAAGCGCGAAGCACTGGCCCGCTACGGCTTGACCGTCAACGACGTTCAAGGCGTCATCATGACGGCCGTCGGCGGAGAAAATATTTCGACCACCATTGAAGGGCGCGAACGGTACTCGATCAACCTGCGCTATCCCCGCGATCTGCGGGCCAACATGGATCAGCTTGAACGGATTCTGGTGACGACCGCGAAAGGCGTGCAGGTTCCGATGTCCGAAGTGGCCGATATTTCGCTGGTCAACGGCCCGGCGATGATCCGCGACGAAAACGGCATGCTGGCCGGATATGTTTATGTGGACATTACCGGCCGCGACGTCGGCGGTTATGTCGCCGAAGCCAAGCAGGTGGTGGCAAAAGAGCTGAAACTGCCGACCGGCTATTCACTGACGTGGAGCGGCCAGTACGAAAATATGCTCCGCGTTCAGGAACGGCTGAAAGTCGTTCTGCCGCTCACCGTGCTGCTCATTTTCCTGCTGCTCTACATGAACACGAAGTCCGCCTTCAAAGCATCGGTTGTCATGCTGGCCGTGCCGTTTTCGATGGTCGGCGCGGTCTGGCTGATGTATCTGCTGGGCTACAACGTTTCCATCGCGGCATGGGTCGGCATGATCGCGCTGATGGGACTCGATGCGGAAACCGGCGTCTTTATGCTGCTGTTCCTTGACCTGTCGTACGAACAGGCGAAGACGGAAGGCCGGTTGCGCAACATGGCCGACCTGCACGAAGCCATCATCCACGGTGCCGTTAAACGCATTCGTCCGAAACTGATGACGGTCGCCGCCGCTTCGATGGGTCTGATGCCGATTATGTGGTCGGTCGGAACCGGTGCCGATCTGATGAAACGCGTCGCCGCTCCGATGGTCGGCGGACTCTTCACCTCGTTCATCATGGAACTGCTGGTTTACCCGGCGATCTTCCTGCTGTGGCGCTCGCGGCAACTCAATGTTTCGTCGGTTACTGGTGAATCAGTATCGGTAGGGGAAAGTGTTGTTCATTCGCCGGCAACGGGAGCTGTCACTCAATAAGAAAGGTAGGCATTCATGACGCGTTTCGCAGTGCGTATGTTGATGGTCTTTCTGGTTACGTTGCTCCCGGGCTGTGTCACGCGCAGTCCTGAAGAGGCCTTTACGACTGTGCAGAACCGCCTGGAAGAACGTTCCGCGGCACGCGTGGTGTGGAGTCGAGCATCTGAGGACGCTCAGACAACGGCCTTGATTACGAATCTTCTCGGCAGCGCCCTCACGGCGGAATCGGCCGTGCAGATAGCCCTTCTCAGGAATCAGGAGCTGCTCGCTACGTTCGAGGAGATCGGTATTGCTCACGCGGATTTTATGCAAGCCGGGCGTTTGGCCAATCCCGGTTTTTCCGGGAGCGTGGGGATTCCGGATGCTTCCGGTGCCAAAACACGCATCAATCTGTCTGTGACGCAGAACTTTCTTGATGTTCTTGCACTGCCTGTCCGGCGGCGCGTGGCGGCCAAGGAACTCGAAAAAGTGCAGAACCGCGTGGCCGATGACGTGTTGCGCCTTGCGGCGGAGGTGAAGTCCGCCGTTTATGTCCTTCAGGCGGACTCACAGGAATTGGCTCTTCTTGAACTCAGCGCCGAAGCCGGAGACCGCATCGCGGATATGGCCCGGATGCAGCACAACGCAGGTAACATCAGTGACCTTGAGCTTTTCTCGCGGCGTGCCGCAGTATCTGAATCCCGCGTTGCACCGGCTCAGGCCCGTGCCAGATTCCGTGCAGGCCGCGAACAGCTTAATCGTCTGCTTGGACTTGATACGCCGGATACCGGCTGGACGCTTGCTCCGCTTCCGGCTTTACCGGCGAACCTGCCGACCGGTGATCTGGAGATACTTGCCGTTCAGCAGCGGTTTGACTTGCAGGCCGCGCGCACTGAATACGCCAGCCTTGCGCTGGCGCTTGGCTTCACCCGGCAGTACCGCCTCATCGGCGGACTCGATTTCGGCGTTGAGGCCGAACGTGATACCGATGGTGATCGTCTCGTCGGGCCTTCTGTCACCGTTGAGATTCCGCTGTTTGACCAGGGCCAGGCCCGTACGGCCAGGTCGGAGGCGATGTTCCGGCAGGCAGAGAAACATCTGGCCGGGAAAATCCTTAACATTCGCTCGGAAGTGCGCGAGGCACAGGATCGCCTGATCGCCGCCCATACTCTTGCCGTGGAGTATCGCGACACGCTTTTGCCGGAGCAGGAACGCATCGGGCGGGAAGCGCTGCTGCACTACAACGGAATGCTCATCGGTGTGTACCAGCTTTTGGAAAACCGCCGGCAGGCGCTTCGCGTTGAGCGGGACTCTCTTGAGGCCGCCAAAGAATTCTGGCAGGCGCACGCTGAGCTGGAACGGGCTGTCGGCGGCAACCTGTCCGGCCCGCCCGAATCGTCTTCCGGCGGACGCACGGTTTCGTTGTCAGTCAAACCCTCGGCGGAGGCTCCCATGCATGCTCATATGATGCACGAACACGGTGGGCGGCCATGAAACACCGCATTTCAGGTTGTGTTTTTGTTCTTTTCTTTTTGCTGTTCGGGGCGGTCGGCAGCCTGGCTCAGGAGACATCGCCCGCAGCGTATACACCCGTCGTGGTTCCTAACGGCGCAACGCTCCCGTTTAAAATTGTGGACGGGGTCAAGGTGTTCCATCTGGTGGCAGAACCTGTCGATCACGAGTTTGCGCCTGGCCTTAAAGCCAAGTGCTGGGGTTACAATGGTCGTACGCCCGGCCCGGTGATTGAGGCGGTGGAGGGCGACCGTATTCGTATCTACGTCAGCAACAAACTACCCGAAGCCACCAGCGTCCACTGGCACGGCATCCTGCTCCCGAACGGTATGGACGGCGTTGCGGGGTTGAGCCAGAAACGCATCGAGCCCGGCGAGACCTTCCGGTATGAGTTTACGCTTAAACAGCACGGCACGTTTATGTATCACCCGCATTTCGACGAAATGGTTCAGATCGGCCTCGGTATGGCCGGCCTGTTCGTAATCCATCCGCGCGAACCCGAGACGCCGAAAGTGGATCGCGATTTTGCGTTCATGGTTGCGGAGTGGAAAGTCCCTGCGGGTGCGTCCCGGCCCGATCCCGCAGAAATGACCGAGTTCAATACGCTCACCATCAACAGCAAGTGCTTTCCCGGTACAGCCCCGCTGGTGGTGAAGAAGGGAGATCGCGTTCGTTTCCGCATCGGCAATCTCAGTGTGATGGATCACCATCCGATCCATCTGCACGGGTTTAATTTCAAAGTCACCGCCACGGATGGCGGCACGATTCCTGCCGCCGGTCAATGGCCGGAAACCACAGTGCTTGTTCCGGTGGGCAGTACGCGCGACGTGCAGTTTGTTGCCGACACGCCCGGCGACTGGGCTCTGCATTGTCACATGATTCATCATCTCATGAACCAGATGGGCCACGGCCTGCCGAACCTCATCGGTATTCCCGATGGTGATGTCCAGTCGTTCGATGAGAAGGTTCGCCGCCTGCTGGCCGGCTACATGACGATGGGGCATTTGGGCATGGGCGGCATGGCTGAGATGGGCATGCGTGTCCCATCCAACAGCATCCCTATGATCGGCGGCGAAGGCCCTCACGGCTACATTGACATGGGCGGCATGTTTACGATTCTGAAAGTTCGCGAAAATATCAAGAACTACGACCAGGATCCCGGCTGGTACGGGAATCCGCCGGGCACCGAGGCCCGGCCGGCCACGGATGCGGAACTCAAGGCGGATGGCATTCTCATTCCACCGGCTGAAAAATAAAACGAGGAGAGCCTGTGCCGCGCGACCCGAAGTTGACGAGGCTATCAGCTAGTCATATCACGATGTGGACGTTGCCGGTGTAGACACGGCGTAAACCGTTGTGTTCGGTTATCTTCCTGCGGCAGCTCAAGCCGGCGGTGGCGCAAGTCCGGTGATTTTTGTTTCCAAACCTTGGAAGTTTTTTGTAAGAACAATCCAATGGTTGGGAATTACGATCCAGAAAAGCATCACCGTCAGTCGATTCGTCTGCAACGGCATGATTATTCCGGCGGCGGAATATATTTTGTCACGGTCTGCGCGCATCGGGATTTTATCAATGAAGGGGCGATATTCATCTCGCCCCTACGGGAAATTATCGTGGAGGAATGGCAGCGCACGGCGTTGTTGCGGAAGCAGGTGCATCTGGATGAGTTTGTGGTGATGCCCGATCATTTTCATGCGCTGGTCCGGCTGGATCGCGGTGTCGCGCTGGGCGATGTGGTTGGTGCATTCAAGGCCGCCGTGTCGCGGAGCATTCGCAGGGCCGGGATGAGTCCCGACCGTACGATGCGGATATGGCATCGGAATTATCATGAGCGGATTATCCGTGATGCCGAAGAGCTGGATCGCACACGCATTTATATTCGCATGAATCCGTGGAAGACGCCGTTTGTTCTACCGGTGGCAGGCGGGTTCGTGCGCGCAGCGGGCAATCCGGCGTTATGGAATTTTCCAAAGATCGGAATCCTGTGTTCGAGAACGGTTCCTTCTGGCGTAGATTTCGTGCCGCCTGTCGATGGCGAGGCGGTTTATATGAGCGGATTTCATTCTCCGCCGGAAAAGGAGATTTTCACAGCGCTGCTGGCTCGCAGAGCCCGTATTATTTACTGCCCGGCGTGGCCCATTGCTGAAGCATCTCTGTTGCCATTTACTGAAGCCTTGAAAGAAAACCGTCTTTTGGTCGTTGAAACAGCTGGAGCCGAGGCTTCACTCGATTCCGCTTTCCGGCGCAATGAATTCGTAATGCGGCAGGCGGATCGTTTATGGATTCCCTATTGCACGCCCGGCGGAATGCTTGATGGCATTCTTAAACGTCGCGGGAATTAAATGGTGATATGAATGTTGCCGAGGTGGACATTTTTTAAGCCGTTGTGTTCGGCGATACTTTTGGCCTGCAATAGACTTTCCAGCGGCGTCGGCGGCGCTTCGTTCCATTCACGGGTAGGGCGGTAAGCGCTGAAGTGCCACGGCACATCCGTTCCAAGGTTTGTAACCGCCCATTTGGTCATGGCATCAATTTCGGCGGGCGAGTCGTTCCAGCCCGGAATCAAGAGCGTGGTCACTTCGAGGTGAACGTCTGTTTTTTTCTGAATGTAAACCAGCGTGTCGAGTACCGGCTGGAGCGTGGCACCGCACAGCTTTTGGTAGAAGCGGTCGGTGAAGGCTTTCAAGTCCACGTTGGCGGCGTCCATGTGTGCGTAAAATTCTTTGCGCGGCTCCGGTTCGATCCAGCCGTTGGTGACGGCGACGGTTTTCAGTCCGCGTGCATGGCAGACCTTGGCGGTATCGACCGCGAACTCCAGAAAGATGATCGGCTCGTTGTAAGTGAATGCCACGCTCTCACAACCGTGTCTAATCGCTGTTTCAGCAATTTCTTCCGATGTTATGCGGGTTCCTTCCAGCCGGGTTGCGCGGCTCAAATGGCAGTTCTGGCAGAATCCGCAAAATAGATTGCAGCCGACGGTTCCGAACGACAGTACGCTGGAGCCCGGCAGGAAATGATAGAGCGGTTTTTTCTCGATAGGATCAACCGCCAGCCCGCAGATAAGACCATAGGACTCGGCGAACAGTTCATTGCCGTGGCGCCGCCGGACTAAGCAGACGCCGTGTTTTCCGTCTGCAATATGACAGTGACGGGGGCAGAGCGTACATTCAATCAGTCCGTCGTCCCGTAAATGCCAGTAGCGCGCCGTTTTCATGGCGGAATAATAACCCTGTTCACTTCGCCTTGCATCTATTAAAATTCGGGCCATGAGAGGGATGATCAGAGAGCCCGCCGTGGCGGGTATGTTTTATCCGGCGGATTCCGGCGAACTGCGCCGGATGATCGAAGGTTTTCTGGCGGCGGCGAAGCCGGGGCCGCATCCGAAAGCGATCATCGTGCCGCACGCCGGTTATATTTATTCCGGCCCGATTGCCGCCAGTGTTTATAAGCGGATCAATCCCGAAAAAATTTCGCGCGTTGTTTTAATCGGTCCGTCGCATCGCGTGGCGCTGCGCGGACTGGCGGCTTCCAGCGCTCCGGCGTGGCGCACGCCGCTGGGCGAAGTTTCCGTTGCGCGGCCTAACTTTGTTCAAATCAGCGACGCGGCCCACGCGCAGGAACACAGTCTCGAAGTGCAGGTGCCGTTCCTGCAAACGGTGCTGGGTGATTTTACGCTGCTTCCGCTGGTTGCCGGCGAGGCTTCTGTCGAAGAAGTCGCTGAGGTTCTTGAGAAATGCTGGGGCGGGCCGGAGACACTGATTGTTATCAGCTCCGATCTGAGTCACTACGAAAGCTCTGAAACAGCCCGTACGATGGATTCCGCCGCCGCCAAAGCGATTGCTGAACTGAATCCGCGCGGACTTGATTATGACAACGCCTGCGGGCTGGTTCCAATCTGCGGACTGCTTCATCTGGCAAAAAAGAAAAAGATGCGTGCCGAACTGGTCGATCTGCGGAATTCCGGCGACACCGCCGGTCCGCGCGACTCCGTCGTCGGCTACGGCGCTTTTGCGTTTTACGAATGAAGTGCGAAACGGTTACTGCTTGAGCAGCATGGCGGGAGTTTCGATCTGGATCATGTTGGTGTGCTGCGAGGCGTCTTTATGTCCGCCGCCGATAAAGACAATCAGGTCGTCCAGTTCGATCTGTTTTTCGTCGAGCATTTTACGCAAACAGACTTTGACCAGTTCGTCGTCAGTGGTCTGGGTTACGTTGATTTTGGCTGAATAGACGCCGTAGCTGAGCGATAGCTGGCGGACGGTGCTCATGTGATCTGACAAAGCGAGGATCGGCACTTTACTCCGGTACGAGGCGCAGATACGGGCGGTTTCGCCGGCGCGGGTGCTGGTGATGATGGCTTTGACCGGCAGCGCGGCGGCGCAGGAAACGGCCGCTTTGGCCAGATGGTTGCGGGGCATGACTTCCAGCCGCTGCTGATGCACCGGCAGTGTGGCCAGCAGTGATTCTTTCTGCGATTCGACGGTCTTGGCGATTTTTGCCATCATCTGAACCGACTCGACCGGAAATTTTCCGTAGGCGGTTTCGCCGCTAAGCATGACGGCGTCGGTGCCGTCGTAGATGGCATTGGCGACGTCGCTCACTTCGGCGCGGGTGGGGCGCGGATTATCAATCATGGATTGCATCATCTGGGTGGCGGTGATGACCGGTTTGGCCCGGCGGATGCAGGCCATGATCATTTGTTTCTGGACGCCGGGAACTTCTTCGCCGGGGATTTCGATGCCGAGGTCGCCGCGGGCCACCATGATGCCGTGCGCGACATCGAGAATCGATTCGAGATTATCCACGCCTTCGCGGTTTTCGATCTTGGCGATGACTTTGATCGGGCTGTGCCGCAGATCAAGAATGCCCTGAATGGACAGAATGTCTTCGCGGCAGCGGACAAAAGAGTGCGCGATGAAGTCCACGTCGTTGCGGGTGGCCCAGTCAATAAATTCGGCGTCTTTTTCGGTGAGCGCGGGCAGATCCAGTTTGACGTCGGGCACGTTGACGCCTTTTTTGTTTTTGATTTCACCGTCGTTGAGCGCGGTGCAGACCAGCGTGTCGCCGGTTTTCTTGTCAACCGAAAGAGCCAGCAGGCCGTCATCGATCAGTACGCGGCTGCCGAGCGGGACTTCTTCGACGAAACCGCTGTATGAAACCTGAAATCCGTTTTCGGGGGTGCGGGCCGCGCCGATTTCAACCGTGTCGCCGGTTTTCAGTTGCAGAGTTTTTGTCAGGTTGCAGGTGCGGACTTCCGGGCCTTTGGTGTCGAGCAGGATGCCGGTACGATCCGACACGGCGCGGATATTGGCAACGATTTGTTCCGCCCCTGCAATATCCAGATGCGCCGTATTCAGGCGTACCACATCCATCCCGCTGTCAACGAGTTGCTTGATAAAATCAGGTTCACACCGGTTCAGAGCCAGTGTGCAGATAATCTTGGTCTGCTTGTTACGCATAAAAAATCCTTTTGATGGCCGAGCGTTGTAACAGATTCCTTTGCTAGAACTAGCTTTAAATGATAAAAACCGCCGGAAGCGAAAGTATTATGAAAGCTGAAAATCAACAACTCCTGCTTAAGGTGGCGCGGGACGCGATCTTCCAAACCTTGGAAAATCCGCGCGGAAGGTTTCCGAAGCCTGGAACTCTGCCGGACGAGCTGATGGAAAAGCGGGCGACGTTTGTGACCCTGACCATTAAAAAACGGTTGCGCGGCTGCATCGGCATGCTTGAAGCCTGCCGTCCGCTGGCTGAGGATGTGGCGGAAAATGCCCGCGCCGCCGCTTTTGAAGATCCGCGTTTTCCGCCGCTTACCAAAGCGGAGTTTGAAAAGCTGGATATCCGCATTTCCATTCTTTCGCCGCCCGCAGAAATGGATTTTTCATCTGAAGCCGATCTGCTGCGGCAAATCCGTCCCGGTGTGGACGGTCTGATTCTGCAGGAAGGGTTCCGGCGCGGAACCTTTCTGCCGAGTGTCTGGGAAGAACTTCCCGAAAAAGAATTGTTTTGGGCTCATCTCAAGTTGAAGGCAGGGCTGCCGGCGGATTACTGGTCGGAGACCTTGCGGGTCTTTCGCTATACGACCGACAGTTTTCCTCGTGATGCGCCGTGACCAGATGAAGCAAAGGCGTTGTCTTATGCATACCGATAGATTGAAGCCGAAAACATTGGTCTTCTTATCTGCACTGCTGGCCGGTGCCGGATGTTTTTCCGGATCGCCGGCGTGGCGGCGATCCGGAATTCCGGCGGAGGTTCGCGTTGAATCGGTGCGCGATCTCGGCCCGTTGCAATTTCTGGATGTCGTTCGCGGGCGGGACGGCGGCTACAGCGCCGCCTTTCAGGGACAGTCGGTGTGGGTGTTCGGCGATTCCGTGATGCAGAAAAAAGGGGTGGACGGCTCTTCGTGGCGAACCAGCACATGGTGCCATACCGCCGATCAGGATGCCCGCGACAATTTACAGAACCTGACCGAACCGGTTGATGCGAACGGTGTGCCTTATGAGTTCCTGCCTTTCACGGAAGCCGAAGCACGTTACAACGGTGAACATTTTACGCCGGAGGTTCCGGAAAATATCCGCAGCCGATGGGGACTTTGGCCCGGCCCGGTGGTGACGTCGCCGGACGGCGCAAAAGCCTATGTGTTTTATGACAAAATTTTCGGCGGCCCGAACGGGCAGTGGGATTTTCACTCGGTCGGGCGTTCGATTGCGGTTTGGAACCGGCTGGCTGAGCGTCCGATCCGTCCGGTGATTAATCCGGACACGGAACACCCGACAATGCTGTTTCCGACAAACGATATTCAGATGGGTCACGGAGCAATGGTTGTGGACGGAATGCTTTATGCGTTCGGTTGTGAGTCTCAGCGGCTTGCCTGGCCGATGACGGTCGGACGGGTTCCGTTTGATCAGGCACTTGATCGATCAGCATGGCAGTTTTATACCGGCGACGGGAAATGGAGTGCCGACTGGAAAAAGGCCGTGCCGGTTCTTGAGGGCGCGCCGATGATGAGCGTTTCATGGAACCGGTGGCTGGGCCGGTATATGGCGGTTTACAGTGTTCCGCTCATAAACCGGATGGTTGTGCGCACCGCGGAACATCCGGAAGGGCCGTGGTCCGACCCGCTGGATGCAGTGGACTGCATGGCGCCCTCCACAACAAACCAGTGGTGCTACTCCGGGCTGTCGCATGACGAGTTTTCCAGAGAAGACGGCCGTGTGATGTATTTTTCCTATTACCGGGAAACCGGATTCCTTCAGGGAGAAATACGGCTGGTTGAGGTTTCCTTTGCCCGCAGGCAGGCTTTTTAGAGCCCGGTTTTCCAAGGTTTGGAAATTGACCCTGCCTATGTAGCGGGCTACTCTCTGCGCCTTTGAGACGCAACCCAAATATCAGGGGATTTTACGCATGGCGAATACAGTTTTGATCGGCGCGCAGTGGGGCGATGAAGGCAAAGGCAAAGTCATTGATGTTTTGACCGCGAAGGCGGACTGGGTTGTCCGCTATCAGGGCGGCAATAACGCCGGTCACACGGTGGAAATCGGCGACCAGAAATATGTTCTGCATCTGGCTCCGTCCGGCATTCTCCGCCCCGGCGTGAAATGCGTCATCGGCAACGGTCTGGTTGTCGATCCCATCGGGCTGACCGAAGAACTTCAGGATTTGGAAAAGCGCGGCATCGACATCCGTGGACGGCTGTTCATCAGCGACCGCGCTCACTTGGTGATCCAGTACCACAAGGAACTCGACGGCGCGAAAGAAGCCAGACTGGCGACCGGTAAAAAGATCGGCACCACCAAGCGCGGCATCGGCCCGGCTTATTCCGACAAAGCCGACCGCACCGGTTTGCGTATGGGCGATGTGCTCGAAAAAGATTTTGAGTGCATGCTGCGTGAACGCATTGCGGCGAAAAACGCTCTGCTGGCCGTGCTCGGCGCAGATCCGCTGAATGCCGATGAACTGGTCGCCAAATACCGCGTGGCGTTTGATTATCTCAAACCGTTTATTTGCGATCCGGTTCCGATGCTCAACGCCGCCGTGCGCGATCCGAAGACCAATGTTATTTTTGAAGGTGCGCAGGGCGTCATGCTCGACATCGATTTCGGTACCTATCCCTTCGTCACCTCGTCATCCACCGGCGCGGGCGGCGTGGCCACGGGTGCCGGTATCCCGCCGCACTGCATCAATGACGTAATCGGCATTGTCAAAGCCTACACCACCCGCGTGGGCGAGGGGCCGTTCCCGACCGAACTGCTCGACGCTGACGGCGAAGAATTGCGTAAAGTCGGCCATGAGTTCGGCGCAACCACCGGGCGTCCGCGCCGTTGCGGCTGGTTCGATGCCGTAGTGGCACGCTACTCCGCCATGCTTTGCGGCATCGACCGCTGGGCGCTGATGAAAATGGATGTGCTTGACGGCTTCGAAACGATCAAAGTCTGCGTTGCCTACGAATGTGACGGCGAACGGGTTGAAACCGTTCCGGCCAGCATCAGTAAGCTCGCGCGCTGCAAACCGGTCTATGAAGAGTTCAAGGGCTGGAACTGCTCGACCCGTGACGCCACCACCTTTGAAGAACTGCCGGAACAGGCACAGAAATATATCCGCTGGATCGAAAAACTGACCGGCGTGCCTGTGAGCATCCTGTCCGTCGGACCAAACCGCAAGAGCACCATCGAGTTGAAGATTTAAGATTGGCGATTGCCGATTTCTGATTGGAGACCGCCGTGAATGCCGATGATCTGAAAACCAGAACGAAGCAATTTGCTTTGCGCGCTATGAAGCTGGTTGATGTATTGCCAAACACGGCACAGGGACGGGTAGTTGCAAATCAACTGATACGGTCGGCGACATCGGTCGGCGCGAATTACCGGGCCGCGTGCCGTGGGCGGTCTCAAGCTGAATTTGTGTCGAAACTCAGTATCGTTTTAGAAGAGTCCGATGAGTGCTGCTATTGGCTTGAGCTGATTATGGAAGGCGGCTTGATTCCTATGGAGGAAGTAACTGATCTTTACAGGGAAGCGGATGAGATAACTGCTATTATGACCGCCTCGCACAAAACGGCGCAAAAGAACCGATAGATTTAAAATGGCATCTTCAATCAACAATCATAAATCGCCAATCGCAAATGTCCCTGAGCACGTTGC
>JBAZTQ010000048.1:0-23644 GCA_041661845.1 Kiritimatiellales bacterium
CTTTTTTATTCATGATATTAAGACTCCTGTTCTTGAGGTTTAATTAAGCAAGGATGTTCTGTTTCCGGCGCAGGACATACGCCATACCGCCGCCGATCGCTACCAGCAGAGCTGTCGCCGGTTCGGGGACTACGGTGATCGCAGACTGGTTCAGAGCGTAGTCTTCGGCCTGTAACCCATTGCCTTCGGGCGGCAGAGTCCAGTTGGAATCTGTGTAGTAACCGACCTGACTGATACTTCCGGGAGCAGATGCAATTCCGGCCAATTCAGCGAACCACATTACATAGACCTGATCGCCGGTATCAATGCCATTACCGAGACTGACAGTGCTGTTGCCCCCTTGAGCGTCGAGCAGACTGAAATAACCCGGAACGCCCCAGCCTTTGTTTTCACCGTTGAAGATAATCACATCGTCAGCGTCCCACAGGAATGATCCCGCATTGGCCGTTGCAGCAGCACTCCACAGCGCATTGTCGTCGCTATAGTTACCCAGATTGAGCCCATTGATTCCATCGCCGTCTTTGTCAATAAAGGCAAGGAACTTGATACCTTCGTTGATCGCAACATCATCGGCATCATTGAGATAAGATAGCTCAAAGTTAACCGACACATTTGCAAACGTGACAGATGCCATGACCGCCATGGCAGACACCATCAATATTTTTTTCATAGTCATTTTTTTCTCCTTTTAGTTTTTGTTAGTAAGGTTTCTGAATCGTTATTTTTCCACCCGCTTCAGAGGCTGACGTGCGCAACAGCAGACCTTCTGATGATGCAACCGTTTGATTGAGATTATTCCAGCGATGCAGAGGAACCGAATAGGTAACCGTTGCCGCTGGAGCCTTGTATATGCCCGTCGCCGCATTGTTATACGTTCCGATAGAGCGTCCCGTCGCAGAGGACACGGCCTCAACGGTTGTGTCTACCGGGAATCCGGATCCGATCAGCGTATCTTTGGCGACACCAGCCGGAACCAGCAGAGCCACGTTATAGTCCGGAACATCTCCGTTGTTAACCCAAGTCAGCGTTGCCGCAGATCCGTTACGAATCAGAATCATCGAGTCAGGATTCAGAACCTGATTCAGATTGTTCCAGCGTTTCAGCGGAGCTGAATACGTAACTGTTGCTGAGGGGGCTTTGTATATGCCTGTCGCTGTATTATTGAATACAAAGATCGCCACCCCGTTCGTGTACGAAATACCGTACATTCCGGACGGGAAAACCGATCCGACTGTATGGTGTTTGTAAACCCGGAACGCATTCCCTGCACCGACATAGGTCAGCACATTGGTGTCCGCGAGCGTGAACCCGCCGGTTCCGTTTGCACTGATCGTGCTCCAGAGCCCCTCACCGCCTCCGCTGGTGAAACGCACATAGTAGCCGTTCGTGTACGCGTTGGCCGTGAGTCCGTTCGTCACCGTCACACCGTCGGCTGTTACGGAACTGACCGTAAATGAGCCTTCAGCATTCTGGTTGAACGGCACCGAGACCAGCACGTCCGAATTCGCGGGAACAGTGACTACATTGTAGCCGACCGCTTCCGCTGCGCTGACCGTTTGAGCGGTCAGTGCCAGCAGCGCCGCTGCTGTTATCGCACTTGCTTTCATCTTCATTGTTTCTCCTGTTTTTCTGCCTTGTATTCTCTGAGATCTGCCGGAGCCCGTTTCCTATCCCTTACTGAACCGGCCTCCGGCAGACCCCGCCTGATTCGCGAAAAAATCTAAAAAATGTCTGTTCGGGTTTGATGTGATGTTCTTGTTTATTCGGTTAAAAGAAGAAGGCTTTTGGCTTTAGAAAGCTTCTGCTTTTCATTCCGCACTCCCTTACTCCCCTGCATCCTCACGTCTTCCGACCTCTGACCTGTTATTTCCCGTCTAAAGTCCATGGCCTGAGGTCTAAAGCCTGTCCTCTCCATTTGTGCCGACATGCTGCGGAAACTGTGTTTGCGCTTTGTGAGCGCTTTTTTTGTCTTTGGTGTGATTTGTGTGCGGCTTCTGAACCGCAAAAAAGCCCCTGTTTCCAAGGGTTTTGAGTGTCTATCCGGGCGTCCGGCCTGCCGAATCAGCGTGCCTCCGCTTAATCGGACAGCCTTCCTCCTTCGCTCTTCGAGCTTCGGCGGACAGAAAAAGGCCGGACTTCAAACTTCCCCGTTCGCAGCCCGCGCTTCAGCGTGTGTGCCGGATGCGGTTGATATGAAATTACTTTGAGTGGGATGGTTTCTCGCAAAGCCGCGAAGCCGCCGAAGTAATGTCAGGAAAGGCTGTCTTCAGGACTCATGCACCTCCGCGCCTTGAGCGACCATAGAGAACGGGCGAGAGAATGCGCTTATTTAAGTTAACGTCCGGTTCGACAGGCTCACCACAGGCCGGCGGCCTTGACATAAATTACCGAACCTCATACGCATTTGGTAAGTTCCGGCAGCACCAAGAGATTCGTTCAACCCGGATAAACGGCCGAGTCGCTTTCAGACTCCGGAATGTAAAAAGGTTTAAAGCCCCGTTCTACCAGCAGAGAAAACAGGCCGAACAGCCGGACATACTGCGAGTGACAGGCCCGGCAGGAATAATTGTGTACAAAAAACAACAGCTTCCATTTCCGGGACCGTGTCATCCGGTACCGCCCGGTTCCGCCGCAAAGCGGGCAGGTTTTAATTGCCATTTTGAACTGCTTTTTCATTTCTTTCACACCCTCATCAACGCGCCCATTAAAACCGGCCTTGATTAAGCCGCAACTAAGTTCCGGTGTTTAATCGGTTCTTTGTTTATGAGCGGGCAGTCGTTCCGGGAAGACCGGAGCGACGGATGAATGCGGCGTGAAGCCGGGGTTAAAAGGCTGACGAAAGAAAATCGTCTTTGGGCGGATTCCGCCCGTGTGACAGCGCCTCGTCGTTGCAAAGACGCGTGCTGATCCGTACGGCGAGTTCAGAAATCTCGCCCGTTTTACTGCGGAAATATCTTTCAACCAGCTGGAGGTGCCGGGCAAAAAACCGGCTGAAGCCGTTTCCGGGATAGGCATATACGGCGACTGTATAGTCTGTTGAATTCCCGGTTCCGGTAAGCCGGATATGTATTAACGCCTCATAAGCGCCGAAAAAACGGTCGCCCTGAGTATAGTACGCCAGATCAAACGTATCGGCCCCGTTCATACGGCCCGCCACCTCTGTGATGTCCGTGCGCTCCTGCTTTTTGTTGATGTAAAACCAGGTGTTTGCCGTGCTCTGCTGCACGATGAAATCGGGACGTTTCCCGGCCGGCAGCAGTTTTTCGTACTCCTCCTGCACACGGGTCAAAAAAGAAGGCTGCTGTAGAACCGATATCGCAGCGTGAATACTGACGGGAACCGTGCCTTTGGTTTCAGCACGGATGAATTCCTTCTTCAGCAGCGCACACGAAAGATCATCCGAAACCAGCGCGGCTGTTTCCGGCAGCTCAAGAGCCAATACCGGGATCGCCAGAGTCAGCACGGCCGACAGAAGACAGGCTCTCACACCGGATTTTCTTTGGGGCCGCAGATTCATTCCGCCTTTCATTTATCGCAAAAGCGGTAGCCGACACCGCGCACCGTTTCTATGTAGTCCCCGGC
Organism: Kiritimatiellales bacterium; assembly: GCA_041661845.1. Taxonomy (GTDB): domain Bacteria; phylum Verrucomicrobiota; class Kiritimatiellia; order Kiritimatiellales; family Tichowtungiaceae; genus Tichowtungia. The sequence goes on from JBAZTQ010000048.1 coordinate 3,583, forward strand.
GCGCTTCAACTTGCGGCGCAGGCCCACAACCTGCACATCCACCGAGCGTTCGGTGACCGGATAGTCTTCGCCGTGTACGGCATCCACAATCTGATAGCGCGTAGACACCCAGCCGGGCCGGCGGGCCAGAAAATGCAGCAGCCGGAATTCCGTGGCCGACAGATCCACCGGCCTGTCTTTTACCAGCACTTCATGACGGCCGGGATGAATCACCAGATCATAAATTTTTATGACATCTTCCGGCATCAGCTCCGGCGCCGACGCTTTGCGGCGCAGCACGGCTTTCACGCGCGCCCCGAGAACTTTCGGACTGAACGGCTTCACAATGTAGTCGTCAGCGCCCAGCTCAAGGCCGGTTATAATGTCACTTTCCTCGCCGCGTGCCGTCATCATCACGACCGGAATATTCTGCGTGCGCGCATTGCGTTTGAGCATCCGGCAGATTTCGAGGCCGTCTTTGCCGGGCAGCATCAAATCCAGCAGGATCAGGTCGGGCATAACCCGCTCCACCAGTTTTAAGCCGTCTTCGCCTGACTCCGCCTCCAGTACATCAAAGTTTTCGCGCTGAAGGTTGTATTTCACCAGCTCGCGAATGTCTTCTTCATCTTCAATAATCAGTATGTTCGTCTTCGTCATCATTGCCTCCGGAGTCAAATTTCCAGCACACATTCAATAACAACGGCGTTACGTTTTGATAAGCATCCGGTTAAAAAACGGTTTCCAATACCTGTAAAAAAGTACCGCCAACTTCGCCAAAACCAGTCATCAGGCTTGCCGCTCATGATAATCTAACCTTATCTTATTTATCCGAGTTCAACCCGTTATCGTATAGTGACGACCTTTATGAAAAAAAAATCACCGTTGAAAACCGCGAGCCCTGCGCCCGTTGAAAGACCCGCCATTAAAGCCGTCATAGACATCGGCGCCACCGCGATGCGCATGATGATTGCAGAGGCCGGAAACGACGGTTCCATCCGGACCGTGGAGTCGCTGGAACAGAGCGTGAGTCTGGGCCGCGATACTTTCAGCACCGGAAAAATCAGTCCGGAAACCATCGAAGCCTGCGTACAGGTCTGCCGCGACTTCAGCGGACTGCTGCGGGAATATCAGATTCACGACCCGGCCTGCATCCGCGCCGTGGCAACCAGCGCCGTCGCCGAGGCCTCGAACAGCGATGTGCTGCTGGATCGTATTTTTATGGCTGCCGGCATCAGCGTGGAGATTCTCGACACCGCCGAAATAAACCGGCTGACCTATTTCAGCATCCTGCCGCTGCTGCAAAAAGAATCCGCGCTCCGGCAGGGGAACCTGCTGGCGATTGAAGTGGGCGGCGGAAACACCACCGCGCTGGGCCTGCGGGACGGAACCGTACTGTTTGCCCACACCTACCGCTTCGGCTCTTTCCGGACACGCGAAATGCTGGAAGATGTCAATCTGCCCGCCGCCCGGTTCCGCGATCTGATCGAAGGCGAGATCCGCTCCGGCGTGCGTCCGATCACCGGAAATTTCGCCGGCGAGAAAGAAGTCAAGGTGCTGATTCTCGGCAGCGACGCCCGCCTGGCCGCCGATGAAATCAAACCGGGATGGAATTCGCGCCCTTCTGTTTCATTGCGGATTTCAGCACTGGCGGGGTTTACCGACCAGATGCTGGAACTTCCGGTTGAAGAGCTGGTAAAAAAATACAACCTGCCGTTTGCCGCCGCCGAATCACTGGGCCCCGCGCTGCTGGTGATGCAGACCATTCCGCAAATGCTGAAATGCAAAACCGTTTACATCGGCGCTTCGTCCATGCGCGACGGCCTGCTCGGCGAAATGGCCGCCGGCGGCTCGTGGGATGAGCGGTTTATCAAACAGATCATTCATTCCGCGCTGGAAATCGGACGGCATTACCGTTTCGACCGGAAACACGCCGAAAATGTCGCCGCTCACGCGCAGGATATTTTCCGGGCGCTGCAAAGCGAACACCAGATGCCGCCGCATTACGAAACCATCCTGACCGTCGCCGCGCTGCTGCATGACATCGGCACCTTCATCAACAACCGCAGCCATCACAAACACAGCCAGTACCTGATTGAAAACAGCGATATCTTCGGACTGAGCAGGCAGGATCTGACGATCGTCGCGCTGGCGGCCCGCTATCACCGCAGCGCGCTGCCCCGGCCGACGCATCCCGCCTACACCGCCCTCACCCGCGTCAACCGGCTGCGCGTCAGCAAGCTGGCGGCCGTTCTGCGCGCGGCGGATGCGCTGGACCGCGGCCACGCCCAGCGCATACAACGTCCGCAGCTCGCGCTGTTCCCGGACCGCCTGCAAATCGGCGTGCCCAATCTGAGCGACTGCGCCGTTGAGGAAATCGCTCTTCGGGAAAAATCGGATCTCTTTGAGCAGGTATACGGAAAGCGCATCGTTCTCGCGAAAAGCAAACCGGGCAGAAAGCAACTGTCATGAACAGCAGATCGAAAAAGTTTTTTAACCGCGAGCTGAGCTGGCTCGATTTCAACCAGCGGGTTCTGGAGGAGGCGAAAGATCCGCGCACGCCTCTGCTGGCGCGCCTTAATTTTCTGGCGATCACCGCATCCAATCTGGATGAGTTTTTTATGGTGCGGGTCGGCGGACTTCAGCTGGTTCGTAAAGCGGGCGGACGCCAGACCGATGCCGCCGGACTTACACCGAAAATGCAGCTGGATGCTGTTCAGAAACGTATCCGGCAGATGACTGAAGAACAGTATGCCTGCTACAGCAACGAACTGGAACCCGCGCTGGCAAAAGGCGGCATACAGCGCGTCAAACCGGATGCACTGAACGGTGAGCAGGAACAATATCTGGCACGGCTGTTTACCGAAGAAATTTATCCGGTCGTCACTCCGGTCGCTCTGCAGGATGAATCGGCCTGTTCTGTATTCCGGAATCTCAACCTCTACCTGCTGATCCGCCTCGCCGCAGAAGCGGACGGCCGGGACGACCGCTATGCCGTCCTGCCTCTGGGGCGGCCGCTTGAGCGCTTCATCATTCTGCCCTCGGAAAGCGGACATGCCTTTATTCTGCTTGAGGATGTAATCAAACAGCATCTGGGCCGCTGGTTCACCGGCCTCAGCGTGCTTGAGTGTGCGGTGCTCCGCGTCACCCGTAATGCGGACATCGCCCTGCGTGAAGACGAAGCGTCCGATCTGCTTTCCGGTATGGCCTCCATTCTCGAAGAGCGGCGCCGGAGCAACTGCGTACGGATTGAAATCGAAACTTTCGCCTCCCGCGCGATGCAGCATTTTCTCTGCCGTCTGCTGGAAACCGCTCCGGCCGATGTGTTCCGCATCGCCGGGCCGCTGAACCTGAAGGATTTCATGCAGCTCAGCCGGATTGAGGGATTCAGTGAACTCAAAGAAAAAAGCCGGCCGCCGCAGCCCCCGCCGCAGATCGACCGGCATCTTCCGATGTTTGAACAGATCGCCGCGAACAATCTCCTGCTCTATCATCCCTACGAAAGCTTCGACCCGGTCGTCCGGCTGATTGAAGAAGCGGCGGAAGATCCGGCGGTGCTGGCGATCAAGCAGGTGCTTTACCGCACCAGTTCCGGCAGCCCGGTCATCACCGCACTGGCCGAAGCCGCCGAGGCAGGCAAGTCGGTCACCGCGCTCGTTGAACTCAAAGCCCGCTTTGACGAAGAGCGCAACATCAACTGGGCGCAGCGGCTGGAACAGGCCGGCGTACAAGTCGTGTACGGTGTGCAGGGACTGAAAACCCACGCCAAAGTCTGCCTGATTGTCCGGCGCGAACCGCAGGGCGTTGTGCGCTATGTCCATTTCGGAACCGGCAATTACAACGACACCACCGCCAAACTCTACAGCGACATCAGCTTCATGACGCGCGACGACGATCTCGGTGCCGATGCGTCCGCTTTCTTCAACGCCGTCTGCGGCTACTCGCAGCCGTCCGGACTGTCCAAAGTTTTCATGGCTCCGCAGGGCATCCGCGACCGGCTGACCGAACTGATCGACGGCGAAATCGAACGCAGGCTGCAGGGCCATAAAGCGCTGATTCTGCTCAAGATGAATTCACTGGTTGATGAAGCGCTGATCAAAAAACTCTACGAAGCCTCCCGGGCCGGAGTGCGCATCAGACTGAACGTGCGCGGCATCTGCTGCCTGCGGCCCGGCGTGCCGGGGCTGAGCAGAAACATCACCGTCACCAGTATCGTCGGCCGCTATCTCGAACATGCGCGTATCTTCTATTTCTACCGCGGCGGCGAAGAAAGCGTGTTCATTTCCAGCGCCGACTGGATGCCGCGCAATCTCGACCGGCGGGTCGAGCTGATGATTCCGGTCGAAGACCGCGCCGGAAAGAAACGGCTGATTGAAATCATCAAAACGCATTGCGACGACACCGTGAAAAGCTGGACGCTGCTTTCCGACGGAACGTATGTCCGCACCGCCGCGCTCCCCGGCAAAAAGAAAAAACTCAACAGCCAGCTGTTTTTCTGTGAACAGGCCTGCGAAGCAGTCCGCGAGGCCGCGCAGTCAAACCGCACCGCGCTGCGCCCGCACCGCCCTGCCGGGCGGGAATAACCCGGCGTCTTTTGCGTTGTCAGTCCCCGCCGCAGTACATATTCTGTGCAGATCGAAAGGAACCGCATCTCATGGCCGCTAATAAAACCCGTTGTATCGGAATTCTGACCTCCGGCGGCGACTGCCCCGGACTCAACGCCGCCATCCGCGGCGTCGCCAAAGCCGCGCTGCATAACGGCACCAAGGTCATCGGCATTCAGGACGGCTTCCGCGGTCTGGTCGAAAACCGCACCGTTCCGCTGGAGGACGCCACCGTCAGCGGCATCCTGACGCACGGCGGAACTTTTCTGGGCTCCAGCCGCGACAAGCCGCACAAAATGGATATGGGCGGCAAGATCATGGATATGACGGATGTCGCCGTTGCCAATCTGAAAAAACTGCGCATCGACTGCCTTGTCTGCCTCGGCGGCAACGGCACGCAGAAAAACGCCATGCGGCTGCATGAAAAAGGCGGCATCAACGTGCTGACGCTGCCGAAAACCATCGATAATGATGTGGCGGAAACCGACATCACCTTCGGCTTCGACTCCGCCATGTCGATCGCCACCGAAGCAATTGACCGGCTGCACACCACGGCCACCAGCCATCACCGCGCCATGATCTGCGAAGTCATGGGCAATCAGGCCGGCTGGCTGCCGCTCGGCGCGGGAATCGCCGGCGGCGCGGATGTGATCCTGATTCCGGAAATCCCTTACGATCTGAAAGTCGTCGTCGAGCACATCATGGCCCGCCGGCACCACAACAAACGGTTTTCCATTATCGCCGTCGCGGAAGGCGCGATCTCAAAAGAAGAGGCGTCTGCCGACTCCGGAAAAAAGAAACAGGCTCCGCAGACTCTGCACAAAGACAAAAACGGCATGGTGCTGATTCAGGAACCGAAGGCCAGCCGCATCGCCCGCGAAATCCAGCAGCTTTCCGGGGTGGAGGTGCGTGTCACTTCACTGGGCCACATCCAGCGCGGCGGAATCCCCACAGCCAACGACCGCCTGCTTTGCACCCGGCTCGGCACCAAAGCGGGGCAGCTGCTGGCGGAAGGAATCTACAACGTCATGGTGGCGATTCGCGGACAGGAATGTGTTTCGGTGCCGCTGGAAAAAGTCGCCGGCATCACCCGCACCGTCCCGAAAGACCACGCCTGGATTGAAACCGCCCGGCTGGTTGACACCTGCATGGGTCAGTAGCCGGAGCGGTGCAATGAGCTGCCTCAAAGGGAAATCCGAAAACAAAGAAAAACCCGGACGGTTCAAATGCGCGAAGTGCGGCGGCGTGAGCAAAAAAGAGGATCATCTCTGCAAGCCGAAAAAGATTAAGAACAGCGACACATCAAGCCGCCCGTAAAATATACAAGGAGGCTCTTATGGAATTCAATCTGACGACTCCCGCGCTCCTTTTTTCAGCGATCTCTCTTTTGTTGCTGGCCTTCACCAACCGGTTTCTGGCACTGGCGGCGCTGGTTCGCGAGCTGCACAGCCAGTACCAGCAATCCAAAGACAGCCTCATCCGCCTTCAAATCCAGTCGCTGCGCAAACGCATTGCGATCATCAAATACACCCAGCTGCTGGGTGCCGTAAGTTTTCTGCTGTGCACCGTCAGCATGCTGATTCTATTTTCCCCGCACCTTGTTCTGAGTGAAGTCTTCTTCGGACTGGCCCTTGTTGTTCTCATGGGATCGCTCGGTCTGTCGATCTGGGAAATCTACCTCTCGGTCGAAACACTCAACATGCGGCTTTCCGACATGGAACACGAAACCGCGCATTAGACCCGCTAATCGGCAGGAGCCTGCTTGAAGACGGCGATTTCAGAAAATCCGATGTTGCCGGTTTTCGGACCGACTTTGGTCACGGTTACTTCCAGCCAGGTGATAACCTTTTCCGGAAAGTTCAGTTTAAACGGCGCGGCACCATCGTTCGGCAGTTCGCCGACTTCGGCGGTCGAACCGTCGCTGAATTTCACCTGAGCGGCAATGACGCGGTCGGATTCGTTAGGACGGTCGTACAGCCATACGCAGCCAACCGCTTCCGGCATTTCCCAAAGCAGCTTGACCGTCGTGCCGGCCCGGCCGTGGTCGCTGGCCCATTCCGCCTTTTGATTTTCCGGAAAACCTTCGACCACGCCGTCAATAAGCGCCATGCGTGAATAGCCCTTGCTGGAACCGGCAACGATCACCTCCGCTTTGCGGGCAAGATTGGCGTCGCCTTTCAGCAAATCTTTCTGATTAGGCACAGGCCGAATGGCCTCCGCGTCAGCAAATACGGTGTGCCGCAGCAGGGCGCTGCCCATCGGGACAAGACAGACCGATTCGCTCCGGTTTGATTTCCGGTTCAGCAGAAGCCCCTTCAATGCAAGCGGCGGCTGCACCCACGGATTCAAACCGGCATCCAGTGTTGCACGCTCGAAAACAAAACTGCCGCAATCCTTGTTTACGGCATAGTCCCAGAACGTATTGGCTGACGGCGTGTAATCCCAGTCCGCGAAACCGGCAACTGCATATTTTTTGGTCTCTTTCCGATCGAACGCGATAGGCAGGGAATAAACCAGCGGCCCGCGCTGCCAATAGACACCGCTGCCGTTCACGGCGGTTTTACGAACAACTTCCGGTGCGAACTGCAACGTGACCGTGTCGCCGGCCTTCCATTCCTTGGAAAGGATGCGCCATCCCTTTTCGCTCCGCACCTCGGCACCGGCGGCGACGACCTTCATGTCTCCCGCCCAGGCCGGTACGCGCAAACGCAGGCTGAACCGCACCGGTTTTTCCGGATTCACCGTCATGCGCACCTCATCCTCAAACGGATACAGGGTCGCTGTTTCTATTTTTACAGCCGTATTACTGATCCGGGTCTGCACTGCGTTCGGGGCGTAACCAATGGCCGCGAGCCCTGAATCATCCGCCTCTTTCATCCAAAGTCCCTCCACCAGCGACGGGAAAAATTTGACCGCATTAGGTGAACAGCAAACAGCCACGTCTTCATGCGTCGGCGAAAATTTAAAACGCGAGCCATGTCCGGCTGCAATGGACGCTTCATGCTGGTTGTCGCGCGTACAATACTGAATGGCTTTACCGCCGCGCTGGCGCGAACCCTGTGCCGAGTTGAACGCCAGCACTTCCATCCGGTCGGCCAGATCGGCCCGCCCCGTCTTCTGCACACCGGATTTCAAACTGTTGAGCAGTTCCAGCATGGTGCAGTATTCGCAGCCGATGTCCGGACTGCCCAGCCGCTCCAGAATATCCTCATCGCTGACACACGCTCCGCCGGCACTGAGATGCCGGTCGGTTTTAAGAAAAATATTGTCCGCTGCCGGCCGGTATTTTGCATCGCCGGTGACATAGGCTACAAAAAGCGGCACACGGAGATGCTCCATGACATGCGCGCCATGTTTGATAAAGAGACTGTCGGGATTGGAGAGGTTGCGGAGCTGAATATCGGTATCAAAAACATCGGTCCGTTCGTTGTAACTGTCATAAAGAAACCGGGCAAAATCGGGATAGCTCTGATCGCCGGTCAACTGCCACAGCCATTCACAGATGTCCACAAACATAAAGTTGTGTCCCGGTCCGCCGCGAACAACACGCGTCGCCCAGTAAGGCTTATCCTTGCCATATTTGGACATCGTCAGCTTGGTCGCACGCTCAACGGCGGCGAGCACATCCGCCCGGCCGGTGAATTCATAGTAGGCCAGCAGGCCGCGGAAAAGACAGGCCTGCGTCCAGAGTTCGCCGTTCTGGCCGGCCGCAGGCTGCTGGTAACGCACGCTGGCCGGATACATACCCAGATATCCGTCCGGCTCCTGAAACGAAAGAATTCTGTTTACGGTATCGTCGGCCAGCTTTTTCGCCACCGGATCGCCGGACAGGTAAGCAAGCTGAACCAGACAATCCAGCCAGTTTCCCGTTGTTTCCCCGTTCCACCACGATTTCTCCATTTCGCTTTTGTTCCGGGCATCAAAGGTGGGCACATCGACGCGCGACTTCGCACTGGTGGTCAGTTTTTCGAGACGGACGGCAAAGCCGTCCCTTGCTTCGGTCTGCAACTGCTCCTGCAGCCAGCCGCGCGGCTGCACTTCGCCGAGGCGGAGAAATTTGAATTGTTCGCGCGGAGCCTCGGCGGCGTAAAGCGTACCGGTAATAAAAGTCGTTGTCAGACAGAGAATCAGTAATAGCCGTGTTTTCATTTAGCCCGTCCTCATTGTTTAAAATCTCGTGATTGTAGAAACTACCACGAACCCGGCAGCGCCGCCATAGCCACAGGTTGCGACAATATGGACGAAACTCCCCTGCATCAACAGACGGGCCAGCCCCATGGACGGCGAAACCGTCAGCCCGGAATTTATATGGCGGCTACAGCTTTTCCCGACCCGCTCTAAATATCCGATTTTGTCATCTCTGCGGTGATCTCGGACTCACTGAGAGCACGGTTCAACACCCGCATTTCATCCATAGATCCTTTATAAGGCCCCCATGAAAAATTCCCGCCGAAATTACATCCGGGATGCGGAATTTTTCCGGTGCTGGCCGTGCCGGTCGCCGCCAATACGCCGTTGGTATACAAGCGCGGAACGCAGTTGCTGTACGTTACCGCAACATGCGTCCATGCCGTTGAGGATAAGCTGGCCGCCAGTGTAATTTTGCTCTGGGTATCCAAACCGGAGGCAAGGGTGCCGTGCTCAACCACCCGTATTTCATTAGTTCCGACCGACAGGGCTACACCTCTGTGTATATTCGTCACGCCGTTCGGAAAAAACTCGTCCCCGTTGAGGAGCGTAAACACATAACTCTGCGTCGGGCTCCGGTTTCCGCCGCTGATTGCTTTATCCGGTCTTACCCAAGCCATCATGGTGAAATTTCTCATAACCTCCTTGAACTGCGGCGTTGCCATAGTGACGGTGTCATCGATCCCATCAAACTTCAGCCCATATCCATCGCCGGGCGTTGGAGTGGCGTGATATTTCCCGGCAACCCATTTCGCGCCGGAGATCGCTCCATTTTGAACATAGCATCGGCCGTAAGCCGTGCTGCCGGAGCCGTCTTCCAGATTCCAATAACCGGCAAGTTCCGGACGCGTTTCCATCGGCAGCATCTCGATTTTTGCAGTAGGCTCATAGCACAGGATGTCGAACAGAAGATTGTTCACGAATCGGTTGTCATACACTGAGACGTGGGTGTTGCCCTGAGAGATATAAAAACCAACACCCTCTTCCTTCCCCTCGACACTGTGGAAGAAATTGCCGGAAAAGTCGACATTCGTACTCCCGCCCCCGTTCAGCAGGACAAACCTATGATTCGGATGATCATATGGCCCCGCAACGGACAGAATGTTGTCTCTGACATATATATTCTTGCAGTTGGAAAAACGCAGGGAACTGCTTAGAACGCCGTTGTCTGGCAAATCCGACCACAGCGTCTCCGTGTTCAGAAACGAAGCTTCGCTCGCATTGGAAACAACCAGATTATTCAACGCGTTGATATGCGCACAGCTGAGCGCGAATATTCCGCCCCCCGCGTTTACCGTCAACCCCGTACTGATACCACCCGAACAGAAGCCGAATCCCCGGACAATTACCGCTCCGCCAAGACTGTCGATCTCGCAGGCTTTGCCGATCGAGTCCGCATCGGCCCTGAGCCCGATTCTCCCGTCCTGCCAGTCAAATCCATAACCGCCGGCCAATTTCATTCCGATGCAGCCGTCGCCGCCGCGCAAATACATCCAGACACTCTGAAAAAGCGGGCGCACCAGCCCCTGGCCGCGGAAGCCGGTCGTAAAATACCCGGTATTCGATCCGGCAATTAATACATCATGCATGATCAGTGAACGGGAACCATTGACGGCACCGCCCTGCTGGGTTAATTCAATTGCACTTCCGCTATTCAACTTGCCCGGACTCATCCGGATATTATGGATTCTGGTCTGAACCTGACCTGTGCATGTGATTTTGAATATCCCGTTTGTAGTAGTTGCCACAATCACGGAAACCTGAGCCCCGTCCCCGCAGATAGCCATTTTCTGCCAAATTTTCCCGTTCTGTTGTGCCAACTTGATCGTGTTGGTTACGATGTATCGACCGGCTGGAAAATAAAGCGTTCCATAGCCCGTGTTATCCAGACTGGCTTTCAGCGCCGCCACTGCGTTGGTAATGGCTGCTGTATCATCAGTTGTGCCGTCGCCCGTGGCTTTATATTTGGTTACATCGAAAACGGGCCCGCTGCTGTTCGTAATCGAATTCCAGCCGAACTCTTCATTCACACTTACGCTTGCCGGGCTGTTAAACGCGGCCCGCGGCGATCCGGAAGCAATGTAGGTGTCAGTTCCTTTGTCGACAATACCGGTTTGAATATTGATGTTATCAATGACCTTGGTAAGTAAAACATTCGTACCGATCGAGATGCCGGCTACAAACGGACCGCTGAACGTGTTGTAGGCAATGGTATTCTGGTTGATATAGTTCCCGGGAGCGCGATCTTCCGCCAGAACAATGCCGTACTGCCCTGTTCCGCCGACAAAGATGTTATCCGAGATCGTTGCATATTTTATATCATTCAAATATACATTCGCGTAACTGCCCGTTCCGCCGCTTCTGGAAAAAACGTTGTTGTTGATTACGGAGAAACTTTTATGGTCTATGCTCACTCCGATTTGACGGGCGCTTATGTTATTATAAAGAAAATCTCCTCCGGAACTTGAAACGTGCGTCGATTTGGCCATTCGTATACCGATGTTAACATTAGTAATGGTGGTATACATGGCATTGTTCCCCTCTCCGCCTTCCACAGCGTCAATCGCTACATCCGCGCCGGAAAAAAAACACCTTGAGGCATGGTAGTTGTAAAAATTGGTGCACAGAATACCTGCGCGCATTCCCGGGCAGGTTCCTATTACATCCACCGCTGTAAACATGGGCCGTGTGACTCCTGCCGCCTTAAAACCGTAGGTGAAATAGGTACTTGTCTGTTCGCGTGTTATTTTCACGTCACGCAACCACGGTGTGGTGCGATAGTACGCATCGCAGCCGGCTGATTTGGAAATCTCAATAGCCGCGCCGGCATTCGCCACCCCGGCTCTGAATTGCATATCCTGAAGCTGAACTTTAAAATTATAGTTTGCTGGGCTATCATTAACTGTAAATAAAATCGCCCCGGCAGTACCTGTCGAGTAGATGATTGAAGCATGAGGCCCATCCTTTCCGTTTCCGCGGATCGTAATTCCCTGGTATGCCCCGGAAGGGTTTTTAGCATTAAACACAAGTCGATTTGTAATTGTATACGTGCCCTCGGGCAGATACAGACAGACTCCGGCATCCGGCGGCAAATTGTTGGACAGATAATTGAGGGCGCGTTGCAACCGAGCCGTATCATCGTATTCACCGGACAACGCTTTGAAATCCGCTGCACTCACGGATCGTCCTGTCACGGCCAAAACGCTGAGAGGGTTGATCATGGCCGCCGAGAGAAGCACGAGCACAAACGCGGCTCGCGGAATTCTAAAAAATGCCGTCTGAATTTTCATTCTGCATCCTTTCTGTCTGGTTACGTTTCCCATTCGCCGAATCTTATTGTTGGTCGCAGACTATGCCTTCACCAAAACAAGTCCATGGCTGTGGGTGACTTTTACATGCACTGGATTCGCTTACCAGCAACGGCGCGGCACGAGGTCCGCCGGAAGAAAATTATTCTTGGGAATCATTTTCCCGCTCCGGACCTGCTCCCGGAAAACCGTCGGGGAACAGCCGTATACCTGCGAAAACCGGCGTGAAAAATAGGCCGGGTTATCAAATCCGCACCGATCGGCAATTTCACTGACACTGAGACCGGAACGAATCAGCAGCGGACAGGCGTTGATCAGCTTTAACAGCAGATATGTCTGCACCGGAGAAGTTCCGACACTGAGGGTAAAGAGCCGGCAAAGATGTTTTTCAGAAACCTTCGCCCATTGTGCCGCTTCGGCCAGCGTCATAACATGCCGGGGATTCTCCTCGATCTGTTTGCGCATACACATCAGCGCATGGCGAACCGGCTCCGGACGATCCCGCTCAAAAGAGGTAAGTTCCAGCTAGTGGTTCTCCAGCATGGTATCGATCAGCACTTCCACCAGATGGCAGTCTTTAGGTCGCGGACGTACCGCAGGCCATTCGGGATGCTCATAAATGTGCTGAAGGATGTGCAGAAAAAGGCTCGAACATACCGGACTCAATCCGGAGCGCACCGGAGACCAGTTGGCCGGGTCGGGCCAGACGGAAGGATAATATTCGATGCCAAAGTGGAAATATGCGTGACGGATCGAAGCTCCGTTTTCCCACCGGTAGGTTTCTTTAACCCCGGGTTTTCCGAAAATAAACCCGCCCGCAGCAACCGTATAGGTTATCCCGCCGGCAGTATAATCCACCTGACCTTCAATGATATAAACCAGTTCAAAATCCGAAAGCACTCTGGGCTGAAGAGATTCTCCCGGACGGAAAAGCACCTCCCCGCCGTGCAAATACGCCAGCTCCAGATGAGCTCCCTTTTTTGGCTGTGGGAAATCGGCCACATATCCTCCGGGACTTCGGTTTTGCAGATCTTCACAAAACCATAGACATTATTCTTCAGGTGCCTGCTTGAAGACGGCGATTTCTGAGAAACCGGTGTTTACGGTTTTGGGCGTGGTTTTAGTGACGATGACTTCCATCCACGTGATGATCTTTTCGGGGAAGTTCAGTTTGAACGGTGTCGTTCCGTCGTTGGGCAGTTCGCCGACCATTGCACTGGTGCCGTCGCTGAAATTAATCCAGACCGCCTGCACCTGCTCAACCATATTGGGCCGGTCGAACAGCCACACATCTTCAATCGTCACCGGTTTATCCCAGGTCAATCTCACTTTTGCACCCGTGGTCTCATGATTGCCGGCCCACTCAGCCGTCGGGTTTTCCGGATGTCCTTGCGCCACGCCATCTGCAACAGCCTGCGCCGTGTAGCCGCCTGCGGTGCTGGACGCTTTAACGGTTGCCGTGCGGGCAAGATTCAGTTCACTCTTCAGCAGCTGCGCCTGCGCTTCGAGTGCGCGGACGCCTTTCGCTTCCGGGAAGGCGACGCGCCGGAGCATATTCACACCCATCGGCTGCAGTTCCACCGGCTCGCTCTGTCCGGTTTTCCGGTTGATCAGATTTCCGGTCAGACGGAAAGGTGCGGTGATCCACGGATTGCCCTGTACAGCGGTTTTAATAAACTGAAACGGCGCGCTGTTTTCTTCAACGGCATAATCCCAAAACGCACCGGCCTTGGGCATATAGTCATAATCGCCGAATCCGGCCACGGGATAGCTCTTGATCTGTTTGATGTCGGCGGCGATCGGCAGTGCATAAACCAGCGGGCCGCGCTTCCAGTACACTTCGCCGTTCGCCATCTTCTTGAGCTCGATATCCGGCTTGAATGTAACTGTAATCCGGTCACCCGCTTTCCATTCTTTAGTGAGCACGCGCCAGTCGCCATCATCCGCCGTTTTCGCGCCGGGTGCATTGACGCTCATGCTGCCCGCCCAGCCTGGAATGCGCAGGCGGATACTGCAAGCAACCGGTTTCTCCGGCGTAATTGTCATCCGCACTTCATCTTCAAACGGATAGCCGGTGTCAGACGTGATCTTAATTTTCACGTCCCTGATCTTTGTCTGGAGTTCGTTCGGGGCGTAGCCCACCGCCACCAGACCGCCGCCGTCCGATGTCTTCATCCACAGTTCGTTGACGAAATACGGAAAGAACTTCATTGCCGTAACCGGACAGCAGACGGCAACGTCTTCGTGGGTAGGCGACAGTTTCATGCGTCCGCCGCGTGTTTTGGCGGTGGCCTCGTATTGATTATCCACAGTGCAGTACTGGATGGCTTTGCCGTCGCGCTGCCGTGCTCCCTGAGCGGAGTTGAACGCCATCACTTCAATCGCATCGGCCATTTTCCCCTGTCCCGTTTTTTCTACATCGGATTGAAGCGTACTGAGAAACTCCAGCGAAGTGCAGTATTCGCAACCGATATACGGACTGCCGGGCCGCTCAAGAATGTCTTCATCGCTGATGCATGAGCCGCCCGCGACGAGATGCTTCACCGATTTCGGGAAAATGTTTTCTGCGGCGGCTTTGTATTTGGCATCGCCGGTCGTATAGGCGAGAAAGAGCGGAATGCGCAGGTGTTCCATGACGTGTGCGCCGTGTCCGTGAAAAGGTTTATTCGGGTCGGAGAGATACCTCAGCTGCACATCGTATTCTTTGACTTCTGCCGGCTCGCAGTAGCCGTCGTAAATGAATTTGGCGAACGTGACATAACTCTGGCCGCCAGTGAGCCGGTACAGCCACTCGCAAATGTCCACGAACATAGGATTGTGCCCGGGGCCGCCGCGGCCGATCTTTTCCGGCCAATAGGGTTTGTCCGGGCCGTATTGCGACATCATCAGCTTGGCCGCGCGCTCAACGGCGGCGAGCACATCCGCCCGGCCGGTGAATTCATAGTACGCCAGCAGGCCGCGGAAAAGACAGGCCTGCGTCCAGAACTCACCGTTGTCCCCCGAGATAGGCGATTTGAATCGATAGGCCTTGGGATAGATGCCCAGATAACCGTCCGTGTCCTGCATGGCAAGAATCTGCGTGACGAGTTCATCGACCTGCTTTTTGGCCGCCGCATCGCCGGAGAGATAGGCGATACGGATCAGGCCGTCGAGCCAGTTTCCGGTCGTTTCGCCGTTCCACCAGGGTGCTCCGATCTTCGGCTTAACGAGATCTGTTTTTTTGGCGCTGTCAAAAATGGCCGGCTCCAGCCGGTCTGTCAGCTGACCCAGCACCGGGCCGTAACCGTTGGTCGCATCCATGCGGATCTGTTCGAGCAGCCAGCCGCGCGGCTGCACTTCGCCGAGGCGGAGAAATTTGAATTGTTCGCGCGGCGCATCGGCGGCGTAAAGCGCGCCGGTAATCAAAGTCGCCGTTATACAAAGTATGGCCAATAGTCGCTCTTTCATTCGTCTGTTCCCCCGTTTAATAAATTGCATCACTCTTCTTTTTGCGCCGCTCTTTTTGCCGCATAGGGCATGGCATCCTGCTCGCCGTACTGCCGGCGCAGCTTTTCGATTTCCGTTTTCAAATTCTTCACGACATCGGCGTATTCCGGATTGGCGTAGACACTGCGCATTTGCGTCGGGTCTTTTTTCAGGTCGAACAGATCCCACTCATCCGCTTCAAAATAATGTACCAGCGTATAATCCTTTGTCCTCACACCGTTGTGCTGGGCCACGCCCCACCCATGGTCGTAGTAGCGGTAATAAACGCTCGTGCGCCAGTCCGGCGGCGTTTCACCGCGCAGAACGGGCAGGAAGGAGCGACCGTGCAGGCCGGAAGGAACTTCGCCTCCGGCGATCTCAACGAGCGTCGGCGCGTAATCGATGTTCTGGATCATGGCATCGGGACGGCTGCCCGGCTTGACGGTGCCGGGCCAGCGGATGATGAACGGCATGTGGATTGATTCTTCGAAGATCCAGCGCTTGTCGAACCAGCCGTGTTCGCCGAGATAAAAGCCCTGATCGGAGGAATAGATCACCACGGTGTTATCCGCCAGATTATGCTTCTCCAGATAGTTCATCACTCTGCCGACGCTGTCGTCCACCGACTTTACGCAGCGCAGGTAGTCCTTCACATACGTCTGGTATTTCCAGCGCACCAGTTCCTGCCCCTGCGGATTAAGCCGGCGGAATTCTTCATTCCGTGCGCGATACATCTCCGGAATCTGCCCGATCGGTTTTGCCGGCCAGATCTTTACGTCGCCGGGAAGACTCATATCCTTGGCGACAGTCAATTTTTGACTCTTGAGCGGCGAGGCGCGATTGGCGTAGTCGTCAAACAGTGTGACGGGTTCCGGCACTTTCACGCCGTCGAGCAGCGCGGCGTAGCGTTCCGGCGGAGTCCATTCCCGGTGCGGCGGCTTCTGGTTCAGCATCAGCAGGAACGGTTTTTCGGGATCACGCTTGTCCAGCCATTCCAGCGAAAGGTCGGTGATGACATCTGCGACATAGCCCGTCCGGCTTATCGGGCCGGCGGCGGTGTCGAACCGGGGATTCATGTAATTGCCTTGTCCGGGCAGAAGGCACCAGTAATCGGTTTCCGGAGAGGTCTTGCCCAGATGCCATTTGCCAACAATTGCGCTCTGGTAACCGGCGGCGCGGAAAGCTTTCGGAAATTTCCAGATGCCGGGCGTTACTTCCTGATTCAGACAGCGCACACCGCTGGCGTGGCCGTGCAGTCCGGTCAGAATGGCGGCCCGGCTCGGAGAGCAGATCGAGTTGCCGCAAAAACTGTTCTGGAAAAGCATTCCCTGCTCCGCCAGCCGGTCGATGTTCGGCGTGATGTTCTGCTCCCGGCAAAATGCCGACAGCCACAGGCCATAAGCTCCGATGGCCTGCGGCGCATGATCGTCGCTCAGGATAAAAACAACATTCGGCTGCCGGGCTGCCGCTTGTCCAGCCGCCGGAAAACTCAGCGCTGCCAGGCCGAGGCCGGCCAGTTGCATAAAATCCCGTTGTGTATTCAGTATGATCAAATCTTCCCTCCTTCGTTATAGCCGGTTTACCATCCCTCCGTTGGGCATTTTCTGTCTGGAAACCGGCGGCAGCTCGCGGTCTTTAACCCACGTCGGGTAATTATCGAACACTTCGCCGCGGCCGAACGCGCGCGGATCTTCCGTCTTTTTCAGATAAGTCATGAGCCGGTCCGCCAGTTGTTTTTTAATGGCCGTATATTTCGGATCATCCGCCAGATTAACCAGCTCATCGGGATCTTTCTGCATGTCGTAGAGTTCCTCGGCGGAGCGCTGACCGAACGATGCCTCGTAAAGGCGCCTCATCTGCGCGCTGTCGTCTTTGTGCTCGATCATGTATTCCATGGAGGGTCCGCCTTTGCCGTAGTTGTCCGGGTAGCGGTCCGTGGCGAAATTCCGGATATAGGAGAACTCCTTCGTGCGGATGGCGCGCATCGGGTAGCTTCCCACGTGCCGTTCGAGTCCAACGGCAACCGCATCGCGTTGCGGTTCGACCTGTCCCGATTTGCCGGAGAGCAGCAGCGGCAGAAGACTTTTCCCGGTCATTTCCGCCGGCACAGGAAGTCCGGCGGCTTCGAGAATCGTTGGAGCGAAATCCGTGAAAGAAACGAAATCATCCACCGTACGTCCGCCCGGCACACGTTCCGGCCAGCAAACGGCCAGCGGCACATGCACGCCGTACTCATAGATCTGCGTCTTGGCGTGCGGAAACGGCATCCCGTTATCTCCGGTGATGATAATCAACGTATTATCGTAGCGCCCCGATTTTTTCAGCTCGGCAATCACCTGCATGACATCGTCGTTGAATTTCTGCACCTTGAGGTAGTAATCGCAAAGGTCGCTGCGGACTTCGGGAGTGTCCGGCAGAAACCCCGGCACTTGTACATCGTCCGGATTGAGTCCAGCGGCTATACCGGAACCTTTCTTGTAGCCGCGATGAGGATCGTAACTTCCGAACCAGAAACAAAACGGCTTATCAACAGGCATTCTCTGAAGGAATCCCGCAAAATCGCCGTCGCCTTTGCCCATAGGTCGTCCGCAAGGCTCCTCAGTTCTTCCGCCGGCTTCAAGATTGCCCGGACCCCAGCCTTTGGAGCGTGAACCGGTCACATAGCCGGCCTTCGCCAGCAGCGCGGGATAAACAGAAAATTTTGCCGGCAGTGTGCCCAGCAGGTTGGCACCTTCTTCCAGCCGCCAGAAATCCTGCCCGGTAAGCAGCGCCGCACGCGATGGTGCACATGACGGCGCGCTGCAATACGCACGGTTGAAAAGCACGCCATCTTTCGCAATGCGCTCCAGTGCCGGTGTCTTCACCACCTGATCGCCGTAAAGCGGCGAAGACGGCCAGCCCCAGTCATCGGCCAAAAAAATCAATATGTTCGGGCGTTCATCCGGTACCTGCGCTTTGCCAAGCATCGGAAACCCTAACGCTGCAACACCGAGTCCGGTCAGCTTCAATAAATCATTTCGTGTCTTCATGCCGCAGGCTCTTCCTGTTTGCCGCCGTTTTTCTTATTCAGCTCCACCGGTACATCGTTGGTCTGCTTCGGGCCCGGCGTACTGCGTCCGTCGTCTATCTGCTTTTTCAGCAACACCGTCAATTCGGTCACGAGCTCCGGATGCTGCGCGGCGAGATTTTTGGTTTCGCCTTCATCTTCCGCCATGTTGTAAAGGCCGGGCACCGGCCCGGCAATCAGCTTCCACTCGCCGCGCTGAATGGCAAACACGCCTGCGGAGGAATGCGTGATTATCCCTTCGCGAACAGGTTGATCCGCGCCTTTGAGCAGCGGCAGAAAATTGAAGCTGTCCTCGGCGGCATTGACCGGCAACTGCGCGCCGGCAATTTCGGCGCAGGTCGCCATGACATCAACCAGACTGATCAACTGTCCGCACTGACTGCCGGGCTTAACCTCACCGGGCCAGCGAACCACGAACGGTACATGATGTCCGCCGTCCCAGATACCGGCTTTATAACCGCGGAACGGACCGCTGACACGATGTCCGGCTTTTTGAAACGGGGCAACCGTTGAGCCGTTGTGCCCGTTGTCCGAACTGAAAATAACCAGCGTATTTCCCGCCAGCCAGTTTTTTTCCAACGCAGCCATCACTTCGCCCAGCGCCCAGTCGGTTTCCATAATCAGGTCGCCGACGGCACTGATGCCGCTCTTGCCTTTGAAGCGCTCCGACGGCGTGAAAGGCTGATGCGGAGTTGTCAGCGGAAAATACAAAAAGAACGGCTGTTTTATTTTGGCCCGCTGACCAATGTATTCCACCGCTTTCCCCGCCAGTGTCGGCAGGATGTTTTCAAATTTCCAGCCCGGAGCCATCGCGCCGTTGACATTAACACCGGCTGCGGCGGCCATAGCGCGCGGTATCTTTTCAGTTGGCGGGGCCGTGACGCGATCGTTTTCGATAAACGTGTACGGCGGATAGTTGGGCACATCGGTGCCGAAATAATAATCGAAGCCGCGCGTCGTTGGCCCCTCGGCAATCGGCTGATCGAAAACCACTTCTTGACCGTTTTCCGGCCAGCTCCAGCCCAGATGCCATTTGCCGATACAGGCGGTGTGATATCCCTGCTGTTTAAGCATCCCGGCAATCGTCAGGCGGTTGGATGCGATCAGCGGCTCATCGAACGGTTTGAGTACGCCTCCCTGCAACCGGCTGCGCCAGTTGTAACGCCCGGTCAGCAGGCAGTAGCGTGTCGGCGTGCAAACCGCCGACGAGGTGTGGGCCGTCGTAAAGCGCATTCCTTCATTGGCCAGCCGGTCGATATTGGGCGTCGGGATTTTACTGAACTGCGGATCAAAGCACGCCGCATCGCCGAACCCGAAATCGTCAGCCAGCACGATTACGATGTTAGGATTTGCTGCCGCTTTTCCGATCATCGGAAAAGCCAAGGCCGCCGCACCCAGTCCGGCCAGTTTCATAACATCTTGTCGTTTATTCAGCATAACGCTCCTTATTCTCT
>JBAZTQ010000049.1:0-23347 GCA_041661845.1 Kiritimatiellales bacterium
TCTTCCGTGACTTTGGTATTAGCGGGATGGCTTATGTGCGACTCGACACAATCCGTGTAGACAATGTTCTCCCTTTTTCAACGCAACCGTCCTATTCACAGGATAAGCCCGCCTGTGCGGGCAAAGAAAAAGTCATTGTATCGAAGAAGCGGATCGCTCAGCTTCAGGATTGGCTTGCCGTAAAGAAATTCAAAAAGGGAGTTCTTACATACGAGTTGTTTCGGACTCCTTGGCGCGTCACCGGATATACACAGGTTTTTCACGCAGCCCTCCCTGACGACAGTGCTCTTCAGATCGAAGCCATAAAATATCTTATCAAAAACACCCTG
Organism: Kiritimatiellales bacterium; assembly: GCA_041661845.1. Lineage (GTDB taxonomy): Bacteria > Verrucomicrobiota > Kiritimatiellia > Kiritimatiellales > Tichowtungiaceae > Tichowtungia. The sequence goes on from JBAZTQ010000049.1 coordinate 330, forward strand.
TCCCCTTTTGATTTCCCAGTAGAATTTGAGGATTCCTTTCGACAATAAGCATGTCGGTCGGCACCCGCCTCACGGCCGGAACATGAAGTAGACCGCGCCGAGAATGCAGAGTCCGGCCCAGAGATAATCCAGTTTGAGCGGCTGCTGCATGTAGAAGATGGAAAACGGAACGAATACCGACAGCGCGATGACTTCCTGCATGATTTTCAGCTGCGGAAGCGAAAGCTGGGTGTAGCCGATCCGGTTGGCGGGAACCTGAAGAAGATATTCAAACAGCGCGATGCCCCAGCTGACCAGCGCGGCGATAATCCATTTTCGCCCGGCGAGATCCCGCAGGTGCGCGTACCAGGCAAACGTCATGAAGATGTTGGAAAGCGCCAGCAGAAACGCGGACTGGAGCGCGGGAGCAATGGGAATCAGCTTCATAGAACCTTTCGTAAACAGCGCGGAAGATAGGCTCGCCCAATCCGTTTGAAAAGAGGAAAAAGTCCGCCGGAGAATTTGATGAAAGAAAGTTTCGGACTCTACATGGTGATGACCGATCCGGTCACCGGATACGAAGCCTGCGCGCAGGCGGCGGTGAACTGCGGACTGCGCTACGTTCAGCTGCGGATGAAAAATGCGCCGCGTGCCGCCATTCTGGCCGAGGCGCGCAAAGTTCGCGCCGTGACGGCAGGAACTCAGACGCTTTTTATCGTGAACGATGACGTCGAGTTGGCGCGGGCCGCTGATGCCGACGGCGTTCATCTCGGTCAGGGCGATATGCCGCTCGACGAAGCGCGCCAGCTCTGGAGCGCGCCCGGAAAAATCTTCGGTCTCTCCACGCACAGCGGGGAGCAGGCGCTGGCGGCGCGGGCACTTAATCCTGATTACATCGGCGTCGGCCCGGTTTTCCCGACGCCGACCAAGGCGATTGCTGATCCGGCCCTCGGCATCGAGCGCGCCGGAAAAATCATCAAAAACTCGCCGCTCACCTGCGTGGCGCTCGGCGGACTCGACGAAACCAACCTCGCCGGAGTGCTGAAGGCCGGCGCGGTCAACTTCTGCGCCGTGCGCGCCATTATGCAGAGCCCGGAGCCGGAAAAAGTCATCCGTGCGCTGCAACAAATCTGGCAAGCCGCCGTTTAATATCCTAACGTTCCGGAAAAATTCCAAGGAGACTAAAGCCATGCAAACACCAAGATCACTGCTTCTAGCTTTGATGATCGCCGCGCCGCTGCTGACGGCGACCGCCGCCCCGAAGAAAGCGGCGAACCCCGGCAATGCTCCCGATGACACCGCGCAGGTATCTGTGGAGCCGGGAAAAACGTTTGTCTATAAGCAGTCGGGCGGCAAACCGCAGGAACTGGAAGTCTATTTTCCCGCCGGATGGGACGCGGCAAAAAGCAAGGTACCCGGCGTCATCCTGTTCCACGGCGGAAGCTGGACCGGCGGCAACCTTGATCAGTTCCGTTACGCCTGCAAGTATTTCGCCAGCCGCGGACTGGTGGCCGCCACGGTCAACTACCGGATGCTTTCTAAACCCGAGCAGAGCAAACTTCCCGAAGGCGAGTCGTACAAGCGGGTTTGCATCACCGACGCAAAGAGTGCCATCCGCTGGATGAAGCAGCACGCGGCGGAGCTCGGGATTGATCCGCAACGCATTATCACCGGCGGCGGTTCGGCCGGCGGGCATGTCGCGATACTGGCTACGACCAATCCGGGGCTGAACGATCCAGGCGATCCCAAGGAATTTGATACCCGTGTGGCGGCTTATCTTCTGTTTAATCCTGCTTTGAAGGCCGGTGACAGCAGCGATCCGGAGGTTTATGCGCTGCAGCATCTCAACGGTAATTTCCCGCCCGCCATTTTCTTCTTTGGAGATCAGGACCGGGGCTGGAAGCCCGGCTCCGACGCCGCGCTGCAGCAGCTTAAAGCCAAGGGCAATACCACGGCGGAACTCTGGATTGCCGAAGGTCAGGGTCACGGCTTCTTCAACAAGCCGCCGTGGCAGGATGTAACGCTGGCTCAGGCCGACCGGTTCCTTGTGAAACTCGGCTTCCTCACCGGCGACGGCACTCTGCCTCCTCCGCCGAACGGTGAAAAAATTATTCAGATCCCGTAAAAAAGAAATTGTCATGAGATTATCTGTTCTGGCACGAATCGCTCTGCTCTGGGCTCCGCTCTGTTCCGCGGCGGCCCCGCCGGGAAAACCCAACATCCTGCTCATCGTCGCCGATGACCTCGGTTATGCCGACCTCGGCGTACAGGGCTGCAAAGATATTCCGACACCGAACATCGACTCCATCGCTTCCAACGGCGTGCGCTTCACCGAAGCGTATGTTCCGGCACCTCATTGCGTCCCTTCCCGCATGGCGCTTATGACAGGACGCTATCCGCAGCGCGGCAACTCGCTGACCGCCGGCGGCATGGGCGCCGGAACGGAAAACGGTCTGGCGCTGACTGAAACAACGCTGGCCGACCGCCTGCATGAAGCCGGTTACACCAGCATCGCCCTCGGGAAATGGCATCTCGGAGAGCAGGAAAAATTCCAGCCGCAGAGCCGCGGTTTTGATGAGTTTTACGGCTTCCTCGCCGGCATGCACAGCTATTTCAAAGCGGGGGACAGGCAGTGGGGCCCGATCATGGACGGGCGGGAACCCGGCAAACTGGACGGCTACCTGACCGACGCGCTCGCCAACCGGGCGGCGGAATTCATCATGCGTCAGCAGAAAACCGGCACGCCGTGGTTCACCTATCTCGCTTTCAATGCCGCTCACACGCCGATGAATGCGCGGGAAGACAAGCTGCAGCAGTTTGCCGGCATCAGCGACCCGCAGCGGCGCAGTTATGCCGCGATCGTTTCCTGCCTCGATGACGGCGTAGGCCGTGTGCTGGCCGCCGTACGCGAGGCCGGAGCCGAAGAAAACACGCTGATTTTTTTCCTCAGCGACAACGGCGGCCCGCTGCCCGGCCATGCGGGAAGTAACGGTTCGCTGAACACACCGCTGCGCGGTTCGAAGCTGGAAGTCTGGGAAGGCGGCGTACGCGTACCGTTTTTCATCCAGTGGAAAGGCCGCCTGCCGGCGGGCGGCCGGATCATTGACGGTATGGTCAGCTCCATGGACATTGCCGCTACGGCGGTCAGCGCGGCCGGGGCCGATCCGAAGGCCGGCAAACCTCTCGACGGGTTTGATCTCATGCCGGTTCTGGATGGCCGGACGGAGGCCCGGCGGCACGATGTTTTATTCTTTGAGTTCGGTTCCGAGCGCGCCGTCCGCATGAATAATTTGAAATGGGTAAGCATACCGGCCCGCAAACCCTCCACAGGGGCGAAAGGCAAACCGGGCGCCATGGAGCTGCTCCAGTCCGGCGAAGGACTGTTTGACCTGCAGAAAGACAGCGGTGAAACCCGCGATCTCAGCAGGGAGCAGCCCGAACGCCTGAAGACACTTCAGGACGCCTATAACCGCTGGAGCGCAGACATCCAGGCGGAGGCGGGGCAGACAAAACCGCGTGAATAGCCTGAATTCAGGCCGACCGCAGAAAGAGTTCCAATGTTCGGAACAAATCGGCTAGTCTCGCGGAAATTTTTCAGGGGATTTTTTATGAAACTCAAAATTGTCATTCTTGCGTCCGTGCTTTTCGCTTTTACCGCCGCGCCGCGCGCGGCGGAGTCTTATACCAACGCCTACGATGCGATTACGCTGTTTACCAAGGTGCTGGAAGAAGTGCACCGCAGTTATGTGGAAACCAATCAGGCCGGCTACGATTCGCTGGTGCGCCACGCCATGACCGGTATGCTGCAGGATCTTGATCCCTACAGCCAGTTCATGGACAAAGATTCCTATGACGACATGAAAGACGATACGTCCGGACACTTCAGCGGCGTCGGACTGACCGTCAGCATGAAGGAGGGGCTGCTGACCGTCGTTGCGCCGATGGAAGATACGCCGGCGTTCCGCGCCGGAATTCTTTCCGGCGATATTATTATTGAGATCGACGGCAAAGAGACGCGGGAGATGTCGCTTTCCGACGCTGTGAAAAAGATGCGCGGCGAAGCGGGAACCGAGGTGAAGCTGAAGTCAGTCCGGCCTTCGACACATGCCGTGAAGGAGTACGCCATTAAGCGGGAGAACATTGAAGTGGCCAGCGTGAAGGATGCGAAGCTGATCGAAGACAGCATCGGCTACATCCGCATCACCCAGTTCAGCGAACCGACGGCCGGTGATTTGAAAAAGGAACTGAAAAAACTGGCCGATCAGAAAATGAAGGCGCTGGTGCTCGACCTGCGCGGCAATCCCGGCGGACTGCTGACCGCCGCCGCCGGTGTGGCGGAACTCTTTCTGCCGCACGGCGACCTGATTGTTTTCACCAAAGGCCGCACCAAGGAGATGGAACATCAGACCTTTAAATCGTCCGGCCATACCCATTACACCGATTTCCCGATTGTTCTTCTGGTCAACGGCGGCAGCGCCAGCGCTTCGGAAATCGTCTCCGGCGCACTGCAGGATCATAAACGGGCGGTGCTGGTCGGCGAAAAAACTTTCGGCAAGGGCTGCGTACAAAGCGTCCTGCCGCTGGAAGACGGCGCGGCGATCAAGCTGACCACGGCGCTCTACTATACGCCCAGCGAACGCGTCATTCAGGATCACGGCATTGAACCGGATGTGAAAGTCGTGATGAATCCGGAAGACCTTTTCAAAATCCGCATGAAACAGGCCGAAAAAGCCGGCGAAACAGACGTCGAACTGCCGGCCGAACCGGAACTCCGCGACATCCAGCTCGACTACGCCATCGGCACGCTCAAGGGAATGATGATCCAGCAGGCATGGATGAAATGATTTTTCTCGGCATAGAAACGTCGTGTGATGAAACCGCCGCCGCCGTACTGGTGAACGGAGCGGTGCGTTCAAACATCATCTATTCACAGATCGCCAAGCATGCGCCGTACGGCGGTGTCGTGCCGGAAATCGCCTCGCGCGACCACGTCCGGAAACTGCCCGGCATCATTGAAGAAGCCATACAAGGTGCCGGCTGCACGTTTGAACAGATCGACGGGATTGCGGTGACGTACGGCCCCGGCCTCTCCAGTTCGCTGCTGATCGGCTATTCCGCCGCACGGGCGCTCAGCCAGCGGCTCAACATTCCGCTCACCGGAGTGCATCATCACGAAGGCCACATCTACTCCGTTTTCCTGAGCGAAAATCCACCGGTACTCACCGGCGCTTTTCCGATGATGGTGCTGCTCGTTTCCGGCGGCGATACCAAACTGGTTTATATGAAAGCGCCGGGCTGCTACGAAATCATCGGCCAGACCATCGACGACGCGGCGGGCGAAGCGCTCGACAAGGGCGCGATGCTGCTCGGCCTCGGTTATCCCGGCGGACCGATCATTCAGAAAACCGCCGCGGGCGGCAACCCGCGGGCGGTGCGCTTTCCGCGCGGACTCGATAACGCCGGCGGCGAATGGAAATACACGTTCGACCGCAAGCTCTGTTTCAGCTTCAGCGGACTTAAAACCGCCCTGCTCTATCACGTGCAGAGTCATCCCGAATCACTGAAAGACGAATCCGCCAAAAGAGATTTGATCGCCAGTTATCAGGAAGCCGTCGCCGATGCGCTCGCTGTACGCATTGAGCGGGCGCTGGAACAGTACGACTGCGCTTCGTTCGCCTGCGCCGGCGGCGTATCGCTCAATAAAGTACTGCGCGAAAAACTCGGCCGGCTTTCAGAAAAATGCGGTGTGCCGCTGAAGCTTGCTTCACCGGAATTCTGCACCGATAACGCCGCGATGATTGCCGGCGCCGCGTACATCAAGCTGGCCTGCGGACATCCGTTTGTTCTGCCCGAGGATGTGAATCCCAGCCTGCGGCTGGAAAACTGGATTCAGGACAATGAAAGGCCCTCGTTTAGTTTTAGAAGCGCCAGTTGACGAGGATCATTCCGGGAGCCAGCGCATCGGGCAGCCCGGTGAACCATTCGTTCTGCGGCATGATGTTCACCAATCCGATTTGCACTCCGTCATCAACCGTTGCGGCATAGTTGACGAGGCCGATCTGGAGTCCCGACAGCCTGCCGGCATAGTTCACCACGCCGGTCTGCAACCCCAGCAGGTCTCCGCCGGTATAGTTCAAGGCGCTGACGGCGATACCGAAACCAAATCCTCCCTGCCAGCCGGAGAGGTTCTGTTCCGTATAATTAACCAGTCCCCACTGAACGCCCCTGTAGCTGCCCGCGTAGTTCAGAACACCCAGACTCAGACCGGCGCTGGCGCCGGTGGATCCGTTTACAATACCGACGGCCAGCGCCGTCTGCGGATTTTCGCCCCAGATACTGAGAGTCAAACCCTCGATTCTTTCGGTCCGGTTATAGACAGCGGTATCCGGAACAAGACTGAGATTGAACGGCTTGGGTTCCGCCATCGCGCCGCCCGCGACCATCGCACTGATTACAATTGCCAATAATTTTTTCATGCTCGGTCTCCGTTTTTAATATGCGCCGGTCTGCTTTACAGCCGCGCCCCATTTCCAATTTCTGATTTCCGGAAGATCTTCGCCGTGCTGCGCAATGTACTGCTTGTGTCCGATGAGTTTATCGCGAAGGGTCTGTTTGGCATAGGCGGCCCGCGCGCCCAATTGCGGAAGACGGTCGATCACGTCGCCGGCGAGATGGAACCGGTCCAGATCGTTCATTACCACCATGTCGAACGGCGTCGTGGTGGTGCCTTCCTCTTTGTAACCGCGCACATGAAAATTCTTGTGGTTGGTGCGGCGGTACGTCAGGCGGTGAATAAGCCACGGATATCCGTGATAGGCAAAGATGACCGGCCTGTCAGTCGTGAAGAGCAGGTCGAAATCTTTGTCATTCAATCCGTGCGGATGCTCGCTTGGCGGCTGAAGCTTCATCAAGTCCACCACGTTGATGACCCGTATTTTCAATTCGGGAAAGAACTGCCGCAACAGCCCGGCGGCAGCCAGGGTTTCGAGCGTCGGAACATCGCCGCAGCAGGCCATGACGGCATCCGGTGTGCCGCCCTGATCATTGCCGGCCCACGGCCAGATGCTGATGCCGGCGGTGCAGTGTTTAACGGCGGCGTCCATATCGAGCCACTGCGGCGCCGGCTGTTTGCCGGCTACGATCACGTTCACATAATTGCGGCTGCGCAGACAGTGATCCGTCACGGAGAGCAGCGTGTTCGCATCCGGCGGCAGATACACGCGGATGACCTCCGCCTTTTTGTTCACCGCGTGGTCGATAAAGCCGGGATCCTGATGGCTGAACCCGTTATGATCCTGCCGCCAGACATGCGACGACAGCAGATAATTCAGCGAAGCAATCGGCCTGCGCCACGGAATGTGATTCACCACCTTGAGCCACTTGGCGTGCTGATTGAACATCGAATCAATGATGTGGATGAACGCTTCGTAGCAGGAAAAAAATCCGTGCCGGCCCGTCAGCAGATATCCTTCGAGCCAGCCTTCGCACTGGTGCTCGCTCAGCATTTCCATCACGCGGCCGTCGGGGGCGACGTGATCGTCGCCGGGAATAATTCCGGCGGTCGAACACCGGTTCGTCACTTCAAACACATCGCCCCAGCGGTTGGAGGACGTTTCGTCCGGGCTGAACACGCGGAAGTTCTCCGCATTATGTTTGATCACATCGCGGATGAACCGGCCCTGAATGCGCGTAGCTTCGGCGTCTATCGCGCCGGGCTCCGTCACCGGAACAGCGTACTCACGGAAATCCGGCAGACGCAAATCGCGCAGCAGCAGCCCGCCGTTGGCGTGCGGGTTGGCGCTCATGCGGCGCGCGCCTTCCGGCGCGAGTGCGGCCAGCTCAGAACGCAGCCTGCCGGTTTCATCGAAGAGCTCCTGCGGACGGTAACTCTTCAGCCACGTTTCCAGAATTTTCACATGTCCCGGATGACTCATGTCGCCCATCGGCACCTGATGCGAGCGGAACGTGCCTTCGGTCTTTTTGCCGTCAACACTTTCAGGCCCGGTCCAGCCTTTGGGTGAGCGCAGAATAATCATCGGCCAGCGCGGACGTTCTTTGAATCCGTGCGTCCGGGCCTCCTTTTGAATGCGCTTAATTCCGGCGATCACCGTATCCAGCGTGGCGGCCATGAGCCGGTGCATTTCCATCGGGTCATCGCCTTCGACAAAATACGGTTTGTACCCGTAGCCGCAGAACAGCGCTTCCAGTTCTTCATGGGGAATACGGGCCAGCACGGTCGGGCCGGCAATCTTGCAGCCGTTCAAATGCAGGATAGGCAGCACCGCGCCATCGTGAACCGGATTGAGAAATTTATTCGAGTGCCAGCCGGTCGCGAGCGGACCGGTCTCCGCTTCGCCGTCGCCGACAACGCACGCCACGAGCAGATCGGGATTATCGAAGGCCGCGCCGAAAGCGTGCGACAGAGAATAACCTAACTCGCCGCCTTCGTGAATCGAACCCGGTGTTTCCGGCGCCACATGGCTCGGAATACCGCCGGGAAAAGAAAACTGCTTGAACAGCAACTTCAGTCCGTCCTCGTCCTGCGAGATGCCGGTGTACACCTCGCTGTAGGTTCCTTCGAGATAAGCATTCGCCACCAGCCCCGGCCCGCCGTGTCCCGGTCCGGTGATATTGATCACGTTCAGATCGTTTTCTTTGATGACGCGGTTCAGGTGAACATAGATGAAGTTCAGTCCCGGCGTCGTGCCCCAGTGACCGAGCAGGCGAGGCTTGATGTGTTCCAGCGTGAGCGGCTTCTTCAGCAGCGGATTGTCGCAGAGATAAATCTGTCCTACCGAGAGATAGTTTGCCGCCCGCCAGTAGGCATCCATTTTGCCGAGCAGTTCCGGTGTGATCATTGCGCCGTCTCCTTTTGTTTGGATTGCGAGTGCAGGTCACGAGGTGACTTCGCTCTATAGGGTATAACCCTGCTGTTGCTTCGGCAATTAAATGTTGCAACCCGGACTTTCTGCTGAACCCATGCTTGGCCATTGGCTGAAAATACCCGCCGGACTACGTTGTTTTATAAAATTCAATAATCAAAACCGGGGGCTGGGGCTCATGGCAGCGAAGAAAACGGGTAGCAATGCGAAAACCACCGCCAGTCTCGGCTTCGGGGCCGACTTCGGCCTCGGGCGCGCCGACACCTTCCGCCGCGACCTCCACGCCGAACTCGCGGACTACATGGTCGCCTTCCTCGGCCAGCTCTTCTATAGCACGCAGATACCCGTCTGCCTCTGGTTCCTTGGGAAAAATAAATCTGTCAAAACTGAAAGCTACCTCTGTTTGTTTGATGGTGAAACCAAACTGAGCTTGATAGCTTGAAAGTATAAAACTCGCGGCCATAGAAAACTCCGGAAGACGTCACGAGGAACGAGTACAGTTCCTCGTGTATGCGTCTGTGGCTGAATTCGAGGCTACGATGTTCAGGACTCTCCCGAAACCGCTGTGCTTGGTTGGTGCCGCACCGTTCAGTTCCAAGCAACAAGGAGGTTCTGCCTGATGCCGACCGCCGCATCCAACGCTGAACCGCGTCCGCCGGCCCAGCGTCTTGCAGCCTACGGCGGCACGAATGTTAGGGGTCGCCATTCGATGCGCCCGTTCTGGCTCTTCTCAAAAGAGGTCACAATTTACTTTGTATTTTCGGTTGCAGCCAACATCTGAGTTTTTGAGCATTTGCAGGCCGCTGGACAAATTTTCTCGTTTTACGTTATTGCACAGCCTTTTCTTTGACAGCCACTTTTGCGTTTTTTCCCTCGAAAAGCCCTTGAAGCTCATAGTCGCAGTTCGGTTTGACGGTCAGAACGAGAATGGTGTCCACGCTCAGCACTCCGTAGGATTCCGTCTTGATGCAGGAAACCGCCAGTCTGTGCGTTCCGGACGGCAGCCGGACCGGCCCGCCTTTGGCGGCTTTACCGTCGACGGACAAAATTCGAATCTGTACACCCTGCTCGTCTCTGCCGGCGACAAGACTCTTTTCTTCCGCCCCGGTGTACGCTACGAACGGCATTACAAGGAGCATGCAAATTAAGCGAACAGGCTTCTTCATTACTGCGCGCCGAAGTTTTTGAGCATTTGGAGTCCCGCGGCCTGGCTTTTTTCGGGATGGAACTGAACAGCAAAGACGTTGTCTTTCCAGACCGCGGAACAGTAGTTGGTTCCGTAGTCGGTTTCACCCGCGACGATGCTTTGATCTTCCGGCGCAACGTAGAAGGAGTGGACAAAATAAAAGTACGCGCCGTCATCAATGCCCGCGAACATCGGACCGCCCGGTTTTTTCTGGTTCACGGCGTTCCAGCCGATCTGCGGGATTTTAAGTGGAGCAGACACTCCTGTCTGCTCCTTCGGCGGGCAGACAAGAGGGTCTGCCCCGCTGAAATCAAACCGCTTTACGCTTCCTTTGAAAATACCGAGTCCTTCGACGCCGGGTGTTTCTTCCGAGGTCTGTAAAAGCGCCTGAAGTCCAAGACAGATGCCCATAAACGGTTTGCCGGATGCGATCCATTTTTGAATCGGCGAGACGAAACCGTGTTCAGTGAGGTGCGCCATGCAATCGCCGAACGCCCCTACTCCGGGAAGAATGACGGCGCGGCATGAATCCATCCGGCCTGCTGTGGAAATGATTTCGGCATCCAGCCCGAGAAATTTACAGGCATTGGAAACACTTCCCAGATTGCCCATACCGTAATCTATGATGCCGATTTTGCTCATGGAGAGTTTTTAACCGCGAACGGACGTGAATGCACACGAAAAATGAGTCGCTTTTAAACGGGCCTGGCCTTAAAAACAGTTTATAAGTTCTAAAACCGCATAACTTTAAAAAGGAGATCGCTATGTTGCGTAAAATATTTCTTCTTTTGATCGCGATCCAGCTGCCCTGTCTTGCCGCGCCGCCAGCCGTCGAACAACAGCTACACGCATTGCAAACCGTTTTGCGGCAAGCCGATGATGCTTATTGTAATAAACACCAATCCGTTATGAGTGACGCGGTTTATGACGCCTTGCGGAGGCAGTACGATCAACTGCAGGCCGATTATCCTGAACTGTCCGCCGCAAATCCGGTCGGTGCGCCGGTCAAAGAATCTGTCCGCCGCGCGGCACACGACGCGCCGGTGCTGAGTCTGGATAAAGTCTATTCGGACGGGGCGGTCAGCCGCTTTCTTCAGCAGACCGGAACGAACCTGCTTTATTGCATCGAACCGAAAATCGACGGTCTGACGGTGGTTCTGCGCTACAGAAACGGCCTGCTGGTGCAGGCGCTTACCCGTGGTGACGGAAAAACCGGTATGGATATCACGCCAGCCCTGCTCGCTTCCGGCGCGGTGCCCGCCGCGCTCACCAACGTCCCGGCGCAGCTTGACGTGCGCGGTGAAGCGCTGCTCCCCCTGCCCGCTTTTGAAAAGCTGAATCGCCGGCGGGCCGAAAACGGCCGGGAATCGCTGGAAAGCCCGCGCAATATCGCTTCCGGAACACTGATGCTTACCGACTATGCCGAAATCGCCCGCCGTTCTTTGGAATTTCAATGTTTCGAGTTGCTGGCAACGGATCGTATGCCGGCCACACACGGCGAAGCACTTGCTCTGTTAAAAAAAGCAGGGCTTCCAGTCGTCGAAAGTGCTACTGTTCCGGCGATGGAAATACTTGCGGCAGTAGAAAATTTAAACCGGCGGCGTGCGGCGTTTCCGTTCGTGACCGACGGGATTGTTATCAAAGTAAACGACTTGGCGGTTCGCGACCGGCTCGGCGCTACCGCGCATCATCCGCGCAGTGCTATTGCCCGGAAATATGAAGAAACGCCGGTTCAAACCAGATTGTTGCGCGTCGATTGGTCGCGCGGGGTCACTGGAAAACTGACGCCGGTCGCCCGGTTTGAGCCGGTTGAAATGCAAGGCGCAACGGTTCAGAGTGCCACGCTTCACAATTTGGAACATATTCGGGCGATGGATCTTAAAATCGGCGATTGGATTAACGTAATCCGTTCCGGCGGAACCGTTCCGGAAATTACCGGAATCTGCCCCGAACGGCGCACCGGACGAGAAACCTCAATCCCTGATCCTGTGGAATAAATTATGGCTTCTTCGTATAAATATCTTTTCGGGCCGGTGCCGTCACGGCGCCTCGGGCGGTCTCTCGGCATCGACGTGACACCTTTTAAGACCTGCTCGTTCGACTGCGTTTTCTGCCAGTGCGGCTGCACAACGCGTCTCATTACGGAGCGTGGCGAGTTTGTGCCGTTCGAGGAGGTTTGCGAAGAGCTCGCGCGGTGGCTAAAAGAAGAAGACGCGGCAGATTGCATTGCATTCGCGGGTTCGGGCGAACCGACGCTCTATTCGCGGCTCGGCGAGCTGATCGATTTCATCAAGACGCATACGTCGATTCCGGTGATTGTTCTTTCGAACGGCACCCTGCTCCACCGGATTGCCGTGCGCGACGAACTTTTGAAAGCCGACATCGTCAAGGTGAGTTTGAGCGCGTGGGATGATGTATCGTTTCAGAAAATTAACCGCCCCGCTCCCGGCCTGACGTTCGATCAGTTGATTTCTGGACAACGCGACTTTCGAAATATTTTCCGCGGAAAATTGTGGGTAGAAGTTTTTCTGCTGGAAGGCATTAATGCTGATTCAGCGCAGGTGAAGAAAATCGCCGAGGTCGCCGCCGGAATCCATCCGGATAAAATACATCTGAATACAGCAGTGCGTCCGCCGGCCGAAACCATGGCGCTTCCTGTTACTAAAGAAAAATTGCAGGCGTTTTGCGATCTGTTTACGCCGCGCGCCGAAGTGATCGCATCGTTCTCTGTAGATGCAGGTTCCGCCACCGAACTAAACATCGAAAAACTGATTGGCCTGATCCGCCGCCATCCCGCCACCGCAGGTCAGCTGGCAGAAAATTTCGGCGTCGAAGCGGCCGCGATTATCCCTCTACTCGACGATCCCCGGCTGCAAACAGAGGTGCGCGGCGGCGAAACCTATTACACATGCCGGTAAAAATGACTTGCGCCGCAGAGCCCGTTATGATTAAAAGGCCCGCTCTTTTAGCAAGGATTAGGTAAAAAATGAAAAAAGACATTCATCCCGAATATACTGATGCAGAAATCTCGTGCGCTTGCGGCAGCTTGGTGAAAACCCGTTCGACCGTTAAAAAGATGCACGTAACTCTCTGCTCCGCCTGCCATCCGTTCTTCACGGGATCGGCGAAGTTAGTGGATACAGAAGGTCGTGTTGACCGCTTCCGCAAGCGCTACGGCAAGTAACGATGCGAGGTTCTGGCCGGACTCTGTTTGCGGAGCCCGGCCTTTTTGTGTCCTGCCATGATCAATAAAGCTTATCTGGAAAACCTTCGCCGACGCATCTCCGGCCTCGAAACGGAAATGTCCGCGCCCGGCGTTGCCGCCAATCCCCAGAAAATGCAGGCTTTGATGCACGATTATTCGCATCAAAAAAAAGTCGCCGATGCCGCCGGTAATTTTCTGAAGCTGCTGGATGCCGCCGCCGAAAGCCGCACGATGCTCGCCGATGCGGTCACGGATGCCGAACTGCGCGAAATGGCCGAAGCAGAACTGGCCGAAGTGGAAGCCAAACTGCCTGCGGCCGAAATTGCGGTAAAAGTAGCCCTGCTCCCGCCCAATCCATCTGACTCAAAAAACGTCATTATGGAAATCCGCGCCGGCACCGGCGGCGATGAGGCCGCTCTGTTCGTCGGCGACCTCTACCGCATGTACAGCCGGTATGCTGAAAATCATGGACTCCGACTTTCAGTTATGGATGTAAGTCCTTCCGAAACCGGCGGATACAAGGAAATTGTTTTTTCGGTAGAAGGCGAAATGGTTTACAAAAAACTGAAGTATGAAAGCGGCACCCATCGCGTACAGCGCGTTCCCGCAACCGAAACCCAGGGCCGCATTCACACTTCCGCCGCCACCGTCGCCGTGCTCGCCGAAGCCGAGGAAGTGGACATTGAAATCAGAAATGAAGATTTGAGAATCGACACCTACCGCTCCAGCGGATCGGGCGGACAGCACGTTAACACCACCGATTCGGCTATCCGTATCACTCATATTCCGACCGGTGTCGTGGTGCAGTGTCAGGACGAGCGTTCACAGCATAAAAATAAAGCCAAGGCCATGCGGGTTTTACGTTCTAAACTTTATGAAGCCCGGCAACAGCAGATCGAGGCAGAACAATCGGCCGCACGGCGTTCGCAGGTCGGTTCCGGCGACCGCAGTGAAAAAATCCGTACTTATAATTATCCGCAAAACCGTCTGACGGATCACCGCATTAATCTGACGCTTTACAAGCTCGACCGTGTGATGGAAGGCGACCTCGAAGAAGTGTTTACCGCCCTTTACGAGCACGATATTGAGCTGAAAATCAAAGCGCATACCGACAAATCGGCACAAGCCTGACCTCAATCAGACTCCTTGCTACAGCTTGCACTGCTGTCACTTATAAAAAACGGCCAACCAGACAGTTCGCCTGTTTTCATCGGTCTTTTCTACGCGATGCCGCGCTCCGGGCGGAATGTTCAGGTAATCACCGGGAGTCAGATCAACCAGTTTGTCCTCGAACCGCAGTTGTGCGGAGCCTTCCAACAACAGCACCCATTCGTTTTCCGTCTGTTCATACCAAAACCCGTCCGGCGAAGCCTGACCGAAAGAGACAATCCGTTCCACGCGCACATTCAAGGACGACACCAGTTCAGTAAAAATCTCCTGCGCCGTGCCGACGGGTATTTGGTCGAACAGGTTGTGTTTCATATCCGCAGAATAGCAAAGTTGTCTCGCCGGTTGCCGAAGAAAAATCTGGTTTTATTTTCCCGCCGTCCCATCATTCAGCATCTATGAGAAACAGCTCTTACGATGTGATTGTGATCGGCGGCGGACACGCCGGATGCGAAGCCGCACTGGCGTCGGCGCGGCTAGGTGCAAACACCATTCTTTTAAGTATCGACAAGAGATTTATCGGCCGGATGTCCTGCAATCCGTCGATCGGTGGAATTGCCAAGTCTCATATTACGTGTGAGTTAGACGCATTAGGCGGAGAACAGGCGCGCAACACCGATTACACCGGGATACAGTTCAGGACACTCAACACTCGTAAGGGTCCGGCGGTTCAGGCCTTTCGCGCACAATGTGACAAAGAGCTTTATCCTGCCCGTATGCAGGCCTTGCTGGCGGCGCAAAAAGAACTGGACGTTGCCGAGGCGGTTGTCGCGGGAATTTGGACTGAAAGCGGACGGGTGCACGGTGTTATTCTGGAGTCCGGCGAAAAGATTTCCGGCAAGTCGGTTGTGCTGACTTCCGGAACTTTTATGCGCGGACGTGTGATGATCGGGCAAACCGTCATTCATGAAGGCCGCTGGGGCGAACGGTCAGTCGATGATATCTCTATGTCACTGAAAAACCTTGGATTTGAGCTGGGCCGCATGAAAACCGGCACGCCGCCGCGAATTCACAAGGACAGCATCGATTATTCGAAAATGGCGATTCAATCCGGCGACGAACCGCCTCCATTCTTTTCCCGTGCGGCCCGGCGCGATTATCAGACGTTCCACGTGGAACAGTCCGGCGAATGCCCTGAAGCCGTTCCACGTGGAACAGCCCTGCGTCCGTGGACACCCGGAACCGACCAGATCCCTTGCTGGCTGACCCATACCAACGAAAAAACCCACCAAATTATCTCTGATAACCTCAGAAAGAGCTCTCTTTACGGCGGAATGATCGAAGGAACCGGCGTCCGCTACTGTCCGTCCATAGAAGATAAGATCGTTAAGTTCCCGCAGCGAACCTCGCATCACATCTTTATTGAGCCGGAAGGCCGCAATAATGTCCGGATTTATCCCAACGGGACGTCCAACAGTCTTCCGGAGGATATTCAGCTGGAAATGATCCATTCTATCCATGGATTGGAAAATGCGGTGTTTATCCGTCCGGCCTACGCCATTGAGTATGACTATGCGCCGCCGACCCAGCTGTTTCATACCTTGGAGACAAAAAAGGTCGAAAACCTCTATTTTGCAGGCCAAATTAACGGAACTACCGGCTATGAAGAAGCCGCCGGACAGGGATTTGTCGCCGGAGTTAATGCGGCCCGCAAGGCTTTGAGGCTCCCTGAGTTTATTTTGGGCCGCGATGAGGCCTATATCGGCGTTTTGATTGACGATCTGGTTTTGAAAGGTACTGACGAACCGTACCGGATGTTTACTTCGCGCGCTGAGCACCGGCTGACGCTCCGGCAGGACAATGTCTGGTTCCGGCTGCATGAGCGCGCAAAAGAACTGGGTATTGTTTCCAAGACCGATCTGAAAGAAACCGTGCAGATGCAGACGCAAATTGCTCTGGAAATCGGGCGGTTAAGGAAAAAATTCCATGCCGGAGCTTCGCTGGCACAGCTTCTCTGCCGTCAGGACAGCCATTACGCCGGACTGCCCGGCGAAAAGCCGGATTTGCCGTCAGAAGTGATCGAGCAGGTCGAAATCGCTATCAAGTACGTCGGGTATATCAAACGCGAGCAGGGCCGCATCATGGACTTCCAAACTTTGGAAAAACAACGGATTCCCGCCGGCATGGATTACGATACTATCTCCGCACTCCGCTTTGAATCCCGCGAGAAGCTCAAAAAAATAAGACCCGAAAATCTCGGTCAGGCCTCGCGCATCTCCGGCGTCAATCCGGCTGATATCTCAATATTATTGGTGTGGTTGAAGGCCGGACGACAGCCGTGATGCCGCGTGAAACTAACTATTGCGCTGACGCTTCTTCTCCTCCAAGTCCGGGCGGGGACGGGGAACAAATTTGAGATCGATCGGCGCGCCTTCGAGTCCGAAGGCCTTGCGGATTTCGTGGTCAAGATACCGTTTATATGACGAAGTTGCTCGCAACGTGTTGTTAACGAACAGTTTAACTCTAACAGGTTTTACGCCCGCTTGAGTTGCATAATAAATCTTCAGCGGGCGCCCATTGACACTTGGCGGCGGGTTTTTCTGCACGGCGTCTTGAAGAATCCGGTTGAGTACACCGGTGGAAAGCTTCAGTTGAACCTGATCGGAAATATAGTCGATCAGTTCCACGCTGCGGCGAATGTTGTAGCCCGATTTTGCGGAAAGAAAGAGCAGAGGGGCAAAGTCGAGAAACGGCATTTCCTGACGCAGCGCCGGCTCATATTTTGTTTGCGTAACGTCTTCCCCTTCAGCAATATCCCATTTATTTACCGCCAGAATACATCCTTTTTGCGCTTCGATGATTTTTGCCGCCAGTTTTTTGTCCTGAAGCTTCGGTCCCTCGGTGGCGTCCATCAGCAGAACGACCACATCCGCGCTTTCTATGCTCTCTTCGGCGCGCAGGTTGCTGTAATGCTCGACAGCTCCTGAAAGGCGGTTGCGCCGGTTGATGCCGGCGGTATCAATCAGTAAATAATGTCGCGCGTGCGGACCGCTGCCGATGGCGAACGGAATCTCGATACTGTCGCGCGTGGTACCGGGAATATCGGAAACAATCACGCGCTCGCTATTCAGCAACCTGTTGATGTATGATGATTTACCGGAATTCGGACGGCCGACTACCGCTACGCGAAGCGGCGTGCGCTTTTCTCTCGGCGGTGCCGCAGGAAGTTTTGCCAAAGCTGCCTGTAATACAGAATCAACGCCGCGGTTATGGAGTGCGGAAACCGGGTAAACCGGGAAGCCAAGTTTTTCAAACTCGTTCGCCTGTTCGTCACGAGCCGGCGCATCTGCTTTGTTTGCAACGACAAACACCGGACGGTTGGCGCGGTGAAGAAGCCGGGCAACCTCTTCGTCCATGGGAACGATACCCGTGGTTATATCTACCACAAAAAGAATGGCCGCCGCGTCTTCAATGGCTACCGCGACCTGTTTGTTGGTGCTGTCTACGATAATATCGTGTGCCGAGCCGGAATCCATAGTTCCCAGCCCGCCGGTGTCGATCAGGTCGAAATACTGTTCGTTCCAAACTGCTTCGCAGACCACACGGTCGCGCGTTACGCCGCGCTCTTCATGTACAATCGAGACGCGCCGTCCGACAATGCGGTTAAACAGCGCCGATTTTCCAATGTTTGGACGTCCGACGATGGCGATAATTCTTTGCGGTACGGGTGTGGTCATTTCATAATCCTTTAATACGGCGCACATTGAACGGGTTGCGGCTTGCAAAAGCAACCCTCTTTGTATAAATCCACATTAGTGGTTGATCTAAACAAAGGAGAAACTCATGGCAAAAATTACCTTCAAAGGCTCGCCGATACAAACCGCAGGTGAACTTCCCGTCAAAGGAAGCGCCGCGCCGGATTTCACACTGGTTAAGCAGGATCTTTCAGAGACCGTACTGGCTGATTATAAAGGAAAGCGCCTTGTGCTGAATATTTTCCCGAGCATCGATACGGGCGTCTGCGCCATGTCTGTCCGCAAATTCAATGAAAAGGCCGCCGCACTGACAAATACTGCTGTGCTCTGCGTTTCGATGGATCTTCCGTTCGCCCAGAGCCGGTTTTGCGGAGCTGAAGGCATCAAAAACGTCGTCACGGCGTCGGCATTTCGTTCTGCTTTCGGCGAGCATTACGGCGTAACAATTGCCGAAGGCCCGCTGACCGGACTGCTTTCGCGCGCCATGGTTGTCATTAACGAAAGCGGTAAAGTGATTTACACCGAACAAGTGCCGGAAATTGCGCAGGAGCCGAACTACGACGCCGCGCTCGCTGCACTGAAGTAGATCTGCATGAAACTCCTGCTGTTCAGCATATTGCTCGCCGCAGCCGCCGGATATACTCCGGCGGAGGAGGTCGTTGTGAAAACCGAAAAAGCTACTTTCGCCGCCGGATGTTTCTGGGGCGTTGAATCTGCACTCCGGCAAGTGGCCGGTGTGGTGGATACACAGGTCGGTTACACCGGCGGAAAAACAGCCGATCCGACCTATCAGGAAGTCTGCACCGACACCACCGGCCACGCGGAAGCGATTGAAGTCACCTTCGATCCGGCGAAAGTTTCTTATGAAAAACTGCTGGAGCTCTTCTGGCGGATGCACGATCCGACGCTGGTTAATCGGCAGGGACCGGATGTCGGTACGCAATACCGCTCCGCCATCTTTTATCACTCGCCGGAACAAAAAGCCGCCGCCGAGACCTCCAGAGCCGCGCTTGAAAAAAGCGGGAAATATAAAAAGCCGGTCGCCACGCAGATTCTGCCCGCCGAACCGTTCTACCGCGCTGAGGAATACCATCAGCGCTACTTCGAAAAGAACGGCGGGCCCTCCTGCCATCTTTTCTAAACCGCGTCTTTCCAATATCAGGAATCCCGCTGAACACGCAGATTTAACACCGGCGGGGTTGCTTTTTCCCGGCAGGCGCGTAAATTGTCCGCCCTTATGTCCGGAGCCCCTATGAAGAACGAGAAAATACGCAATGTCGCGATCATCGCGCACGTCGACCACGGTAAAACAACGCTGGTCGACCAAATTATTAAACAAGCCCATATTCTGCGCGACAATGAAGCGTTCCAGACCTGTCTGCTCGACAGCAACGACCTCGAACGCGAACGCGGCATCACCATTCTCTCCAAAAACATCAGCATCGTGTATAACGGCGTGAAGATCAACGTGATCGACACCCCCGGCCACAGCGACTTCGGCGGACAGGTCGAGCGCGTGCTCAATCTCGCCGACGGCGTACTTCTTCTGGTGGACGCCGCCGAAGGTCCGATGCCGCAGACCCGCTTTGTGCTCGATAAAGCGCTCGAGCTGAATTTGAAACCGGTTGTAGTTATCAACAAGGTGGATAAGCCGGACGCGCGCTGTGATGAAGTTCATAACATGGTTTTCGATTTATTCGCCGAACTCGAAGCGAATGATGACCAGCTCGATTTCCCGGTGATCTACGCCAGCGGGCGCGACGGCTGGGCCGTCACCGATCTGAACGACCCGCGCGAATCCATCAAACCGCTGATGGACGCTATCGTGAAATATATTCCCGGCCCGCCGGTCAAAGAAGGCCCGGTTCAGATGCAGGCCACAACCCTCGACTATTCGGATTACGTCGGCCGCATCGGCATCGGCCGCGTCTACCGCGGCACACTCGATTTGAAAACTCCCGTTTGCATCATCAAGCGGGACGGCTCCGTACGGAATGTTCAGCTCAAAGAGCTGCAAACTTTCGAAGGGCTCGGCCGCGTTAAGACCAACAGCATTCCGTGCGGCGACCTCTGCGCCATTTCCGGTATCGTAGACATCGACATCGGCGACACCATCGCTCACGTCGAACATCCCGAAGCGTTGCCGCTGATTGCGCTCGACGAACCGACCCTTTCGATGGCCTTCCGCGTTAACGATTCACCGTTTTTCGGCAAAGACGGCAAATACGTCACCAGCCGCCACATCCGCGATCGTCTGCTCAAAGAAACCGAGCGTGACGTAGCGCTGCGCGTCGAAGAAACCGGCGGCGACGCCTTTATCGTCAGCGGCCGCGGTGTACTGCATCTTTCCATTCTCATCGAAACCATGCGCCGTGAAGGCTTCGAGCTGACCGTTGCTCAGCCGCGTGTTATTTTCCGCACCCATCACGGTGTCAAAGAAGAGCCTATTGAAATTCTGACCGTGGACGTTCCGGATGAGTACGCCGGCAAAGCCATCGAACTGATCGGCCAGCGCCGCGGCGAAATGATCCGCATGGATCAGCTCGGGCTGCGCAAAAACATGACCTTCCACATTCCCACGCGCGGACTGATCGGTCTGCGCAGCAAGATGATGACCGCCACGGCGGGCGAGGGGATCATTAATCACCGCTTCCTGCATTACGCACCGTATACCGGTGAAATCAACCACCGCAACAACGGGGTTCTGATCAGCATGGGCAACGGATCTTCGGTTGCGTTTGCGATCGACGGCCTGCAGCAGCGCGGCATCTTTTTCATTGATCCGGGCGAAGAATGCTACGAAGGTATGATCGTCGGTGAACACTGTCTCGACAAAGATCTGCTCGTCAACGTTCAGAAAGCCAAACAGCTCACCAACATGCGCGCCTCCGGTTCCGACCGTGCCATGAAAATTGCACCGGCGCAGAAACAGAGCCTCGAAGAAGCGCTGGAATACATCAAAGACGACGAGCTGGTCGAAGTGACCCCGAACCACGTCCGTCTGCGTAAACGTTATCTCACCGATAACGAGCGCAAACGGATGAAGCGCTCCACTGCCGACGACGAATAACGGGTTGCCCCGTGCGGGTTACGGTGTTTTTCGTGCGGCGGCCAAAACGTCTTTGAGCGGAACGTTATGCGTTTCAGTGAGTTTGCGGCAGTCGTCATATTCCGGTGTTACGGAACAAACTTTGCCATTGATGGAACTTACCTTCACCCGCACCGATCCCCACGGCGTGCGGACGGTTTCTTCGCGCCGCTCGGCGGCGGTGCGCTGCACCGGATAGCGGCGAATCCCGATCGTCGTAGTCTCCGTGAAAATGATTTCTTCGACCGCCGCCTGAAGCGCGGCGGGTGTGAGCACGGAAAGTGTCACCGCCGGGCGGTTTTTTTTCATCTGAATCGGCGTCAACCAGACATCGAGCGCGCCGGCTTTGAAAAGCCGCTCTATCACATAATCGAAAATCTGCGGATTGCAGTCGTCGATATTCGTTTCCATCACGAGCAGTTCATTGATTGTAGGACGCGCTTCCCGTATTCGGGAGCGTGTGGATTCCTGCGGGCACAGGCTCTCTGGATACAGAGAAGCCTGTCCTACAAGCTGCCCAACCTCTGCGCGCAGAACATTCGGAATGTCGAGATCCCAGCCGCCGGCGCCGTACGCAATTTTCTCGGAAACAAAACCGGCAGGCCGATCGCCGAAGCGGTCGCAAAGTGTGGCGAGCAACGCGGCGCCGGTCGGCGTGAGCAGTTCTTTTTCGATCTCGCCGTGTGTATACGGAATGCCGGTTAAAAGTTCCGCCGTCGCCGGTGCCGGAATCGGCATTGCGCCGTGTGCGCATTTAATAAATCCGCAACCGGTTCTCAACGAACCGGCATAAACTTTTTCGATGCCGAGCTCTTCGAGTCCGAATACCGTTCCAACGATATCAATGATGGCGTCTATGCCGCCGACTTCGTGAAAATGAATTTTCTCCTCCGTCGTGCCGTGAACTTTCGCCTCGGTTTCCGCGAGCTTGGTAAAGACGGCGATACTGCGCGCCTTCACCGAATCACTGAGTCTGGCGGCTTCGATAATTTTCACAACATCGGCGAGATGGCGGTGCGGCTGGTGTCCGGCGTGATCGAGTTCCACATCAAAATGCGTAGCGCTGATGCCGTGCTTCACGACTTTTTCTATTTTCAGCTGATAGCCGGAGACGGGCAGGGCTCTTACCATCTCGCGTAGCGTTTTTTCCGGCAACCCCGCGTCGAGCAGCGCGCCGACAAACATATTGCCGCTGACACCGGAGAATCCGCTTAGATAAATCGTCTTCATGAAATCACCTCATTGAATTGATCATTCCGGCGAGGCGGCCCGCGCCGAAGCCGTTGTCGATATTCACCACCGCGATACCCGCGGCGCAACTGTTGAGCATGCCGAGCAGAGCCGCCAGTCCTTCGAAGCTCGCGCCGTAGCCGACGCTCGTCGGTAGCGCAATCACCGGCTTATTCACCAGTCCGCCGACGACACTGGCCAGCGCACCTTCCATTCCGGCGGCAACCACGATTACATTGGCCGCGCGGATTTTTTCTTCCTGCGCAAAGAGGCGATGAATTCCGGCGACGCCGACATCGAACACACGCTCAACGCGGTGGCCCATCAGCTCCGCCGTCAGCGCGGCTTCTTCGGCGACGGGAATGTCGCTGGTTCCGGCGGTTACCACCAGAATGAACCGGTCGGGATCGGGCGTTCGTTTTTCTTTGCGCACGATAATCAGCTTGGCGATTTCATGGTATTCCGCTTCCGGCACCAGTATTTTAACCGCAGCAAACATTTCGGCATCGGCCCGCGTCGCCAGAATATTGTGCGCGCCTTGGTTCATCCGCTCGACAATCTTCGCCACCTGTTCCGCCGTTTTGCC
>JBAZTQ010000050.1:0-23343 GCA_041661845.1 Kiritimatiellales bacterium
CCGCTGTCTATTTCAATGATTTCAATTGGTCTTGCCATGTGAAGAGACTGACAGGTTCCACATCGTTTTTCAATATTAATTAAGAGTCATTACACTAGAGAAAGTGAAATGGCCAACTTGGGAGGACGCTAAGAAATCAAGCGGACACTAATGGCACCCAACCAGCATTCCCTGTCCTGTCAGATTGGCAATTACACAGCCTCTTCCGTTCAAGGTGGAACGCGCCGTCCCGGCGCGTTTAGAAAGCGTGCACGGAGTGCCCGCTCCACCTTTTGCCGTTCCGGAGGGTTCCGCTCCGTCGGAACCGGTCGCGACAGAGCGCGCCCCTCCAGAATACGACGAGGATGTCGTGTTCCACCTGCACAGGAAGACGCGGCCACCGCCCGCATCTACAACTGTCGCGGATAAGACATCATTAGGATATGCAACATACCGTCTTATGAAGTTGTTATTTTGGCTTGTGCGCCCCTCAGAACAGCCCTAGCCTCCGGCAGATTAAAAAAGGCATCACCCAAACAACAAACTTAAACCCGCTCAATACCAGTGTTAGAAACTTAACTACAGGCAGAACAAATAAATGAGAATAACGATTTCAAAATGTCCATCGTGCGGAAAAATTCTCAATTTCACACGAGGACCGGGAGACGGCGATACGATGATAGGTTCTGAGTTAATTTTTTCTTGCCCAAAGTGTAAAACAAAAATCAGTAGTGGTCATTGTGAATGGGATTACATGACACCTGCTCAACGTTTTACGGTTTTTTCAAAACTCGTATGGTGGTTTATCAGTTCATTTTGGTTCGGAGCCACAATTGGGGGAGGAGCCTACCTCTTCTTCATTAAAATAGTAAAATCTTCCCACGAAACATCACTTAAATATTCAATTATAGTGTGGTTATTGTCCTCCATTGCGTTGGGTGTCCAACAATGTAAGGGAGTATGGCAAGAGATTAAGGAATCAAAAGCGCGAACAGGTAATTCTGATTCAGAAACCCAACCAATGGGTTGAGCTTACGGCTAATGCCGACGCCTACTCTTAAATGTTGGCATCACAGGAGAAATGCATGAGAGAACACTCATATGAGGAAATACGATCTGCAGGCTTGGACATTTTGGCGAAGCGAGAGCGAGTATCATGGACGTGTAGCCAGTATGCGGAACTCGCCTTAGGTGTAGCTGAGGTTCTCTGCCGCCGCGATGGTGACCACGTTAGTATTGGAGCGGTTCCCGGCGGATATGAACTTCGCGGGCAGGAAGCGGAGACCCTGAGGGAAGTCTTCTGGGACTTCTTTCGCCAAGGCATCATCACGCTCGGTTTTGATGAGGCTCATCCGAATTTCCCCTTCTTCTGCGTTTCCCAGTTCGGCAGACGCCTTATCGAGCGCAATGACACATACTTCTTTCACGACGTGTCGAGCTACAAGAAAGTAATTAGTGAGGCCATTCCGAAACTCAACAACACAACCCTTGTATACCTGCAAGAAGCCATGCAAGCCTTTCAGACTGGGTGTCTGCTGTCTGCAACCGTAATGCTGGGCGTCGCCACCGAGCACACCTTCCTGCTAATGCTCGATGCAATAGCGAACAACCCAACACACAGCCAAATGTTCAAGACCGTCTTTGAACAGAGGACCATTCTCCAGAAGATTAACAAATTCAGGTGTATCCTGACCCAGAATCTCAACAACTTTCCCCCAGAGTTGAAGGAAGACATGGATACCCACTTCGCAGGTATCCAGTCCGTCATTCGTACTTTCCGAAATGATGCCGGACACCCCACAGGAAAGATTGTGAGCAGAGAGCAGTGCTACGTGCTCCTACATCTTTTCATCCCATACTGTCGAAAGCTCTACGATTTGATGGATTACTACAAGAAATAGAAGCCAACGGCGTTGGGCAGAAAATCTCAATGCAGGCAAGCAAGTTTGCCTTGAGCCTTGTGCTCAACATCGCATTACAGCCTCACCGTCACGCCCTTTGAGCGCATGTATTCTTTGACTTCGCGGATGGTGAATTCGCCGAAGTGGAAGATGGAGGCGGCGAGTACGGCGTCGGCTTTACCAACGGTGACGGCTTCGACGAGATGATCCAAGGTTCCGGCGCCGCCGGAGGCGATGACGGGTACGCCGACCGCTTCGGAAATGGCGCGGGTGAGTTCAAGGTCGTAGCCGTTCTTCGTGCCGTCGGCGTCCATGCTGGTCAGCAGGATTTCGCCCGCGCCGCGCTGTGTGCCTTCAATCGCCCATTGAATCGCATCCAGTTTGGTCGGATTGCGGCCGCCGTGTGTGAATACGCCCCAGGTGCCGTCGCCATTGCGCCGCGCGTCGATCGCCAGCACGGTGCATTGGCTGCCAAACTGTTCGGAGCAGGTGTTGAGAATATCCGGATCGTTAATCGCGGCGGTGTTGAAAGAAACTTTATCGGCTCCGGCGTTGAGCATACGGCGGACGTCGGCGGGCGTGCGGATGCCTCCGCCGACGGTCAGCGGCATAAAAACCTGTTCGGCAACGCGGCGGACGATATCGACCATGGTGTCGCGCCCGTCGCTGGAGGCGGTGATGTCGAGGAAGGTCAGTTCGTCCGCGCCCTGCGCTTCGTAAGCTTTGGCGCATTCCACCGGATCACCGGCATCGCGCAGTTCGACGAATTTAACGCCTTTGACGACGCGGCCGCCGGTTACATCCAGACAAGGTATGATTCGTTTTGCCAACATAGGCCTTGAAGATAGCCACGATTCCCCGTCCGGCAAAGCCGGAAATGACAGGTTTAGGAAAAACCGCAATGGCTCCAGAGTAAATTCAGCAAGCGGCGGCCGTTTTTCCAAGGCAGCCAAGACGGCTGCGATACGTATCGCAGGCTTCCGGCCTGCCCAGACTATGGAGTGCGCTGGCTCGACAGCGCTTTAAAAGCGGCGGCAAGCCGCCGCACTCCACAAATCCGCCACAGGCGGAAAGTGTAAAACCGCTCGGGTTCCAATGTTTGGAACCCGCTCTATTTTTCGCGAGGAGAGAGCAGATCAAAAACAAAGTTGAGCTTTTTGATGTTGAGGGCGCGGAAGTCGGCAATGTCTTCATGGCGGATCAGATGGAAAATGCGGATGAACAGCATCCCCAGCAATAGATAAATCCCCCCCAATACAAAGAGCACTATCAAATTAAGCTGTTTATCGGCAAACAGCGACAACAGCCCGAAGCGTTCTGAAAGGTAATAGAGCACAGCAGAAAGCAGTATAAGCGGAAAAGTGATCCGGACCAGATAACCCGTCGGGAAATAAATGCCGCCGATAATTTTACGGACAACACTCAAGCGGAACGGAATGGTAATGATGAATGTTGCTGCAACCGCTGTTATGCCGCCCCATATGCCCCAATCGAGATATATGATCAGCAGCCAGTCGAGAATGAGATTGACCGAGATTTGAAAAAACATGAGAGGCAGCATGCGGTGCACTTTTTCTTTGGCCTGAATGGCCATAGAAAGCGGCGTGGATATCATCGGGAAGAGATGTATGATACAAAAAGCTGAGGCAACCGTGCCGGCCTGAGTCATTTCATCACCGAATAACGCCGGAACGGCAAACGGGGTAAAAAATGCACCGAAAACAGCCAGCGGAACGGTGAAGAGAATCTGCATTTTATAAAAGGCCGCAATCAGACGGTTGAGGCAGTTTGGATCACGGCTGTAGGCATCGGAGAAGCCGGCTGTAAAAAGCATTTGCAAAGCGGCCGGAATGAAGAAGATGACCTGCGGCGGAAGCGAGTAACCAAGAGAATAAGCGCCAACTTCGCCGGGCGGGCGCATACGTCCGAGAAAGATGACTTCGGTATACTGAAGCATCAGCAGGCGGATAATGCTGTTGAGATATATAACACCGGAATATTTAAGTGTGCGACGCTTACCAATACCGTACGGAGGCGAGCGCCAGCTCAATCCGTTAATGTGCCGTATCATCAGGAACACACCGAAAATATACACCAGTCCATACGACAGGGTTTGGGCATTAATTGCAGATCCGACTCCCGGCCAGAACCGCAGGCCGCCAACCAGAAAGATAAGCCAGAGTACAGACTGGAAAAAGGAGAGCAGCGATACCCTCCGGGTGTGGAAAAACGAGGTTTCGATGGCCGCCACAGAATCTTTGATCAACGAGATACCCACCAGTAAAACGGTCAGCACCAGATAGTTCCGGAAATCGATTTTGAACCAGACATCAAACCAGGGTTTGCCGACAAGAACCAGAATCAGAGACAGCACAACGGCCCCTCCCTGAAGCCATGCAGAGCGGGAAATCAGCCGTTTAAGTCCCGCTTTGTTCTGCTTCACAATCAGCTCGGGAACAAACCGAAAATAGGCAGCACTGAAGCCCAGACAGCAAAATACGCCGATCAACCCGGCGATATTGGTGCAGATGCTGAATATGCCGTACTGTTCTTTCCCCAGCATTCTCACCGTCAGCACGGAAATCGCAAAGTAGACAAAAAAAAGAATCAACTTGGTCGCCACCATCCAAGGCATACCGACAACGGCTTCACGGCTGAAAAAAGTGCGCTCCGGATTTTCGGCAGAATCCTGACTGTCTGGCTTCATACTGAGAAATCATTTCTTTTGAATCGCGTTACGTACGACGGTTCACCGACCGTGTTGTTGTAACAACAAACAACCGGCGGATAAAGCGGATTGTCCTTCTGTATTTACCGTTGAATTGATCGGCCTTTATGTTTACTTTCGCGGAATCAGTATAGATACAGGCGTGCAAAGGAGAAACACGGTTGAATAACGCAACATTTCATGATCTTGCCCGAAGCCGCCGCAGTACCCGTATTTTCAAGGATGCCCCGGTATCTCCGGAAATCATCCGCCGTATTGTTGCCGCCGCCACCGAAGCGCCGACAGCGTGTAACCGCCAGCTCTGGCATTGCGTTGCGGTCACAGATTCTGAAACAAAAATCCGGATGAGCAGGCTCAGCCATGCTGAACAGTCGTATCTTTACGATGCGCCGGTGCTGCTCGCCGTGTTCTATGACTGCTCGCTGGAAAACCGGAACCCCTGCAAAACCCCCTTTATAACAGCCGGCATGGCGCTCTATGCCATGCTGATGGCGGCAGAAGAAGAAGGTGTCGGAGCGATCTATTTAGGCGGCATCCGCAACCCGTCAGGGATTGCCAGGGCGCTGAACGCACCGCCTTTTCTCACGAATGTCGGCGTCATTTGCCTCGGGCATAAAGCGGACAACCCGCCCTGCCCGCCCCGGCGGCCGGTTGATGAAATCCTCAGTCATGAACAGTGCGACCTGAAACGTCCGCACTTCCATGCGGATATCCGTCCCCACCTTTGGGATCTCCGCCAGCTGGCCGACTTCCGCGAGAAGCTTATCTGGTACAAGGGTGTTCATATTGACGGACTGACCTTGCACGCCGACCCGGACGCCCGCTTTTCAGACAAATACCGTTATATGACCGGCCGTATCGGAACGCTGTGTGCAGAATGTAAAAAGCCGGTTGTGCTGGATGTTCTTTCACTCAACGGGGCTCTTGCCTTGCAAATGATCAACACCTGCGGAGATGACATTGGAACGCTCTACACCTACGAACTGACACCCGGCACACTGGAATATATGAACGCCTATTTCCAGACGCTGATCCGCCGTCCGGAAAACCTGAAAGAGCTCACGAATCAAAATCCTGACATTCTGCGCATTCCTCTGCCGGATAACCGTGCTGATGTCATAACCTGCTACGAACGGCTGGAACATTTCCAGGATCCGGCTCCGCTGCTGCGCGAAATGTACAGAGTGCTGAAGCCGGGCGGCAAAGCACTGGTTGTTGTTTCCAACCGGTTATACCCGCACATCTACCGGTATAAACGCATGAGGAACCATGAGTACGCCCTCGGACGGAACTGGAACCGCGGACCGGAAAGAAAATATGAACCGCGCGAAATCGAAACCGGGTTCCGCACCGCCGGATTCCGGATCGGCAGTATGACCGGCTTGCAACCGGTTGAGCGGAAAGTCATATCCGTACTCGAAAATATCTGCCGGAAATTCCGCCTGCATAATCAGGCCGACAGCCTGTCCGGTATCAACGGACAGAAATTCACAGTCCGCGGCATTTCACGATATTTCTCCAGCTCTCTGGCCTATGAACTCTCTAAATCATAACGAAAACTCCATTGCCGGCCTCGAATGCTGGATCGAAACCATGCGTACCGGCAGCGGCTACGGCGGCCCATCGGTGGGATCTCAGGGAATCTCCATCGACTATTGCGGAGCGGCTTTTGACTGGCGCTACGAAGGACTGCTCGACGGCTACGCCGCACGCTACCGTTCCACCAGACGGGCTGATTACCTCGACCGGATCGAACGCGATCTGCTGGCAATCACTTCCGCGCAACTGATTAACGGCACATTCCGCAACTCATGGTTCGATCTCAATCCGTACGAAGGCGGCATGCCGCACGAGCCCGCTATGCTGGCCGCCGCCTGCCGCGCCCGGAAACTGCTGATCGAAAACGGACGCACGGTACCGTCCGGTTTCGACAAAGCCGTCGAGCTCTTTGCAGAAACCCGGCTGCTCAACGAACTCTGGAACCGGCTGCTGCATACCTTTAATGACTGGCTCCAAAGCAGCTTTGAGTATTTCACCCCTCACTCCGTTGCAGCAGCCGTCGAACTGCTGATCGAGTATGCGGAACTGGGCGGCGACTGGAAGCGGCTCGAATATTACATAACCGGAGCTGCGGACTCACTGCTCGCCGTACAATGCACTGCCGGGGCTTTTTCCGGCGGGATTCCTCTCACAAGCCGGCGCGGCAGCGCATTCTCTCCCGCAATGGCGGCACGCTGTGCGCCTGCCCTCATAAAAACAGCGCAGACAACCGGGCAGGAGAAATACCGCCGGGCGGCCGAAGCCCTTGCCGGCTTTGTGCGGCGGAACATCCGTCCGGACGGTGGTTTTGCATTCGTCCTGTCTGAAGGGAGACCGCCGCAGCAATTTCCGGTTATCCTGGGGGCGGCGGCGGACGTCGTAAATTCTTTTGACCACGCCGGTCTGTCTATGCCGGATGATTCAGCGGCTCTTCAAAAACTGCTGAACGGAAAACAGATGGCAAACGGTGCTTTTCCAACAGCTGTCGGTTTCGGGAATTCTTCAGGAAAAATACAGATTCCCGACTGGCGGGATATTCTGCCCTGCTGCGGCTGGCAGGATAAAATCTACTGCTTTTTATCCCGGCATCATTCAGGAACCCCGGACAGTTTTTCTCCGGCAGATATCCGGCTGCCGGTCCGCATTCCGGGAGGACGTGGTGAATATATTGAAACCGGGAAAAACCTGTACATTCTGAACCGGCATGGGAAACCCGTCTATCATTGGGAAAAAGGCGCTAAATGGGCCTTGGTCAACCTGATTTAAAATGATCATGAAAAAACCGCTTAAAATCCTTCTCGGAGGCGTTCCTTTCGGACGCAACAATGTCGGCGACGAAGCCATTCTCGAATGCATTGTAAAAATTGTCCGGAGCGTCTGTCCGGAAGCGCAAATCACGGTCAGCACCGATAACGGCCCGGCAACTGCGGCTAAACTGGGTGTAAACACCGTCCAGCTCTTCGGCTTTGAGCCGCCTTTCAGCCTTTCACTCATGCAGCAGACACTGCAAACGCATGATGTTTTCATCTGGTCCGGAGCCACCGGCCTTTCAGACTACCCGGAAATCCCTGTAAAAATGCTGCGCATTGCCCAGCAGGCCGGAAAGAAAACCATTGTCTGGGGAGTCGGAATGAACGACGAACTTAATCCGTTTTTCTACACTCTGCTGCCAGGTCTCAAACAGAAGGTGCTTCGCGCAGCAACGCACTGCCTGTTTCATAAACTCGACTTTGTCCGGTACGCGGAAAACCTCAAGGTTTCGCGGACAAAAAAAAGAATCGCGCAGGTATTGTCCCTTGCGGATATGGTGGTGCTGCGCGACCCCGAAAGCCGTAATGAAGTCCTGCGCTGCGGTGATATCGCCAATGTAACTGTCGGTGCGGATTCAGCCCTGCTCCTTGAGCCGGCGGATCTTGAAACCGCCGCTCTTGCTGACGAAGTGCGCGCAGTACTCGCGTCCCGATACAAAAAAATCGGTTTCTGTATTTCCGCCCAGCGTAAAATCACCGCAACTGACGAGCTTGTCGACTGTTTCAATCAACTGGTCGAAGATAATTCCGCTCGAATTGTTTTTGTTCCGATGAACCCGCTTACCGATTCGGTTCTGATGGCCGGCCTCAGAAGCCAGATGAAACATCCGGATCGTGCCGTCGTAATCGAAGGTCAATACGAACCATCAGAAATTCTCGCGATCGCATCGCAACTTGATGTGATAGCCAGCAGCCGCCTGCACCTCCTGATTTTGGCATCCATCGTTCATGTTCCGATCATCGGAATCAGCCGGGGCAGCAAAGTTGACAACTTCCTGAAACCCTTCGGATTAACGACTGTCGGCGGTGTGGAATCCTGTGATTTTGAACGGCTCATCGGCGAAATAAACCGCCTTCTTACCGGGCGGAAAGATTTTGAAAACAGCAGCCGCAAAGTTCGCAGAGACCTCCTGCAACGATTGGACATCGCCTGTTGCCGTCTGAAAAAAGCTCTTTCTATCGAAGAGTAAAATTCTCGACGTCAGCACTGAAATACCGTCCCGCAAAATTCCGGGAGACCGTATCAAGAAAATTTCCGCCTTAATTCGCAGGCACTCCGCCTGAAATAGCGTTGCATCTCAAAGAAAAATGCACAGATCCAATAGCGTATTTTGTTTTTCCGGTGCGGCTGCGCGGGCGTCACAGCAGGCTTCCAGCCTTGCTCTTCGGCCCACTCCAGCAAACCGGTTACCTCGTCAAAATATTCCATATTGCGCAACAGCCAGCGTCTCCACGGTTTGGGCTGTCCGCCAAAACGAATCACAGCACAGGCCGGATCGTCCTCCATCAAATAGCGGCGGAGCGGCGGCGGCCCGGCGGAAAAGGCCAGCATGGAACTCATGACCGCTTCATCGAGCAGAAAACAGGCGAAGCTGCGGTCGTTTACCACGCCGCCGCCGGCATCAGCAGGAATCACCTTCAGATATGCCGGTTCCAGCGGCGATATAATCGAGGTGCTTGCGGTGTACGGTGAAACAGCGGGCGTTGCAGGATGTATTGATCGCCGGCGCCTGACGTTCGCCGATATCGTCGCGCCGGATTTCGAGAACCTTGCGCGGAAGCGTTCCGCGTTTTTCGCCGGCGGTATAGCGCTTTCTGAAGAGATAGGCGATTCCCGGCTCCGGGCGCATCCGGATCTGCAATCCCTCGCCGGACGCTTCAATCAGCGGCGTGATGTCGCCGGTGACAATACAGTCCGAATCAATCCACATGATCAGATCAGTCTCCGCCGTCAGGATGGCGGCGGTTTTCTGAT
Source organism: Kiritimatiellales bacterium (assembly GCA_041661845.1). Classification (GTDB taxonomy): domain Bacteria; phylum Verrucomicrobiota; class Kiritimatiellia; order Kiritimatiellales; family Tichowtungiaceae; genus Tichowtungia. The sequence goes on from JBAZTQ010000050.1 coordinate 9,433, forward strand.
AAACGATATTGCGGCGGTTCGCTTCGTCCGATGCCGCAAAAAGAGTTACGCCGTCAATCTGGCGCAGCAAAGCGTGATCCGCTTCGCCGAGATTGTGTGTCACCACATGCACCGGCAGCCGGACTCCGCTGCGCCGCAGAGAGAGCAGCAGAAGAAAAGTGCCCCGCACAAAATTGTGATCACAGGCGGTAACAATGGTTTTCGAACTCATTTGCCACGTCCATTTCCCCCTGAATAAATCTTGTGCGCCTGACCGGTTGCGGCAACAATCGCCGTATGAAAAAAGCCGGTGTCATTGCAAACCCTAAACGGCCGCACGCCGCCGACATCTTCGAGCGTCTTGCCCGGCGGGCCGAAGCACTCGGAATAGAACTGTTTGCCGACGGACAGACCGCCGCTTATCTGCCTGCTGCAACCGTCATCGAATTTGATCAGTTTGCAACAACCGTCGATGTTCTGCTGGCGCTCGGCGGCGACGGCACCGTTCTTTTCTGCGCCAAAATTCTGAATGGCGCCGATGTTCCAATCCTTGGAATCAACCTCGGCAGCCTCGGTTTCCTCACCGGCGTCGGTGAAGACACACTCGAAAAAGCGCTCGATGCGCTGGCCGCCGGAAAATGCCGGCGCGAGATCCGCACGGCGGCCGACTGTACGGTTCTGCGCAAAGGCAGACCGGACGCCGGCTACCGGATCTTAAACGACGCCGTCATCGGCTTCGGCGGCTCCTCGCATATCATCACGCTCGGACTCTCCGTCAGCGGCGAACCGATCACCTCTTTTGCCTGCGACGGAATAATCGTCGCCACGCCTACCGGAAGTACCGGCCACTTCCTGTCTTCCGGCGGCCCGGTCATCCAGCCTGGCGCCCGTGTTTTCGGCGTCAGCGTCATCTGCCCGCACACGCTCAGCAACCGGCCGCTGGTTCTGCCGGACTCACACGTCATCGAAATCGCCGTGCAGCATACGCACAAAAAACTGATTCTTTCCGCTGACGGACAGGATGTCGAAGAACTCGACACCGGCGATGACGTACGGATCACCCGCAGCGGAAAACCTGTCACCTTTCTGCACCTGCCCGGCTACAGTTACTTCTCCGTCCTGAGCCGGAAACTCCACTGGCGAGGCTTGAACTACTGATGAAACTGCTCCTTCCAATACTCGGAACCTACGTTCACCATCTCAATCCGGTTCTTTTCCATATCTGGGGCCCGCTGGCTGTGCGCTGGTACGGACTCGCTTACCTGCTCGGCTTCCTCGGCGGCTACCTGCTGCTGCTCCGGATGTCCAAACGCGGCGAATTCGCCGTACCGCCGCAGGAACTCGGCAGCTTCATCATTCACATTGCGATCTACGGCGTCTTTCTCGGCGGACGGCTCGGCTACGTCCTCTTTTATGCGTGGGACATCTTCATCCGCGACCCGTTGTTTCTCTTCCGTGTCTGGGAGGGCGGCATGGCCAGCCACGGCGGGATGCTCGGCGTGTTTCTGGTGGTGCTCTGGACCGCATGGAAAAAGAAATACCCCTTCTGGAATATCACCGACGGTCTGGCGCTCGTCGCCCCGGTCGGTCTTTTCTTCGGACGTATCGCCAACTTCATCAACGGCGAACTCTGGGGCCGTGCGACCGATGTCCCGTGGGCCGTCATCTTCCCGCTGGCGGAAGACGTGCCGCCGGTTCCGCGCCATCCGTCACAGATTTACGAAGCATTCGGCGAAGGGCTCATTCTCTTCACGGCGCTTTGGCTCATCCGCCGCACAATCCGGGGCAAACGCGAGGGTTTCCTGAGCGCAACATTCCTCATCCTCTATGCCGTCGCGCGCATCGTCTCCGAATTTTTCCGCGAGCCCGACAGCACCATCTACTTCGGCTGGCTCACCAAAGGTCAGCTCTATTCGTCCTTTATGATTTTGGCCGCAGTTATTATCCTCTGGCGGAAAAAACTCCTATGCAAAGCATCCTCATAAAGAACGCTGATGTGGTAAACGAGGGATCGGTGCGCGCCGCCGATGTTCTGGTTCGCCACGGACGCATCGACCGGATTGACCGAGCAATTTCCGCCGACGCCGATATCGTCATCGACGCCGAAGGCAAAGCCCTCCTGCCCGGCATGATCGACTGCCACGTCCATTTCCGCGAACCGGGCCTGACCCATAAAGGCGATATGCAGAGCGAATCGCGCGCCGCCGCCGCCGGAGGCGTCACTTCCGTCATGGAAATGCCGAACACCAGCCCGCCGGCTGTCACCAATGAACGGCTGCAAGAAAAGTTCGCCATCGCCGCGCAAAAAATGGCCGTCAACTATTCCTTCTATCTCGGCGCATCGCTCAGCAACCTCGACCAGATCAAAGCCGTCGATCCGAAAACTGTCTGCGGCGTAAAAGTTTATATGGGTTCGTCGACCGGTGACATGCTGGTTGACCGGCTCCAAACCTTGGAAGACCTTTTCCGCGAATGTCCGGTCAACCTTACCGCGCACTGCGAAGACGCCGGTATCATCCAGAAACACGAACAGATTTTCCGCGAACGCTACGGCGACAAAACACCTTTTGCCGCGCACCCGCACATCCGCAGCGAAGAAGCCTGCTTCCGCTCGTCGCAGCTCGCTGTCGATCTGGCGCGCAAACACGGCACACGGCTGCACGTTCTGCATATCAGCACCGCCCGCGAACTGGAACTCTTCGACGGCGGCGTGATCCGTGTCAGCAGTCCGCGTGAAAATGAATTTTTTGTAGAGCGCGACGAAAGCGTCCGGAAAATCACCGCCGAAGCCTGCATCCATCATCTCCACTTCGACGATACCGCTTACGCAACCAAAGGCGCGTTCGTCAAATGCAATCCGGCCATCAAACGCGCCTCCGACCGCGCCGCGCTGCTGCGCGGACTGCTCACCGACCGGATCGACACCATCGGCACCGACCACGCGCCGCATACGCTGGAAGAAAAGCAGGGAACCTACTGGACGGCTCCGTCCGGCATACCGGTCATCCAGTCCGCCCTGCCCGCCGTCCTTGAGCATTTCCACAGCGGAGTGCTTTCACTGGAAACCATCGCCGCCAAGATCGCCCATAATCCGGCGCGCATCTTTAACGTCAAAGAGCGCGGCTTTATTCGTGAAGGTTACTGGGCTGACCTCGTGCTCGTGGACTTGAACCGCCCGCAGACGGTCACCAAAGAAAACATCCTCTACAAATGCGGCTGGTCGCCGTTCGAAGGCGTTACATTCCGTTCATCCGTCGATGCCACCATCGTCGCCGGCCGGATCGTCTGGCAGAACGGGAAAATAAACAGCGCTGTCGCCGGACAGCGCCTTGAATTTGTCCGCTGAATTTTTCACAGGTCGGGATAACATGATCCCGATTGCAAACCACCGGATAACTCATACCCGTTTCGTTCCATTCATATCGTCATTTAGCCGGGTCACGGCAAACACAATATCCTGCGTAAATCTCTTGGTTTAGCAGGGTCGCTTCATATAATGCCGCAACACAGCAGGATTTGCAGGTTGTCAAACGGAGACTTTCATGGACTCGGGCGAAAAAACGAAAGTTAAAATCCTCGGCATTATCATTGGTTCGGCGGTTCTCGGCGCGGCGTTTGCCATCCCGGTATTGCGCGCCATGCAGGGCGGCGTCGAAACCATCTCCACGGTCAGTCTGCTCAGTTTTTTCTTTACCGCGGGGCTCTCCGTTTCCGCGATTGTTCTGGCAATAACCGCCATTTTTTTCAGCCGCACAGCCGAGCGGACCATCGTAAAAAAATCGGAGGAGATGAGTGCCATGCAGGCCGCGATGATCGCGCAGAGCTTAGCCGCCATCGGCCGCATGGAGTCGTCCGCCGGACGCGTCGGTGAAAAAATTGCCGGCACGATCTGCGACAATTTTGAAATGCTCGCTCAGGAAATTCAGGAAAGTCGGCCGCCGCGTGATGTTCTGCGCGCCGATGTCACGGAAGCACTGGCCGAAGCCGGGATTGCGGTTGAGCAGCAGGAAAAGAATGACCAGCCCAAAGTGAAGGCCGTTATCGCCGGGAAAACTTTTCGAGTAGAACCGGAACCTGTTGCCGTTATTCCTGCGCCGGAACTGAAAATTTCAGTTCCGGTCACCGATGAAATGCGCGAAAAGGCCGACAAAAAGTACGGCGAGTTCAAGGACATTGTGCTGCTCGGCGTGGCAAACTACCCCGGCGTCATTGCCCGTAAAATCGGCGAAGGCCAATACCGGACCGGCGGCGACGAGCTGGTGGATGGCGTATTTGTGATCCGGAACGAAAAGGTGGCGGTCTGTACTTTCTGCACGAACGACATCATCACCGACCGTTTCATGGGCGAAAACGGCGACAGCTTCAACGTCTTCCTGCGTTCACTGGTCAATGAACTCAAATGCGGTCATTTCACCCGCGTTTTTCTGGTATTCGACGGCAAGCTCTCCCATGCCAGTTTGTATGCCAAAGCTTTAAACGGACTGAGCAGCCGGATTGAGGCCGCAACCTTTGCCTGTTTCGAATTATTCGAAGGTTCGCCCGATATCATCATTCCCGAACTGACCGAGCGCGCCAGCCGGCTGATGGATGCTGTCCGTGAATCCGCGGCGGCGGACGAAGACGTTCCGGATATTTCCTTCCGCCGTCAGATGATGGGAGCCTGAGAGCGCGCCGCCGTTTTCCGGAAAACGGGAAAAGACGGCTCGCAATTTTTCCTGCGTTTGGAAACACTGAGCCGCTTAATGAACCCAGCCCGTCCATCTTCATCCTCATACCGTGCACTGCTGTGCATCGCCGTGCCGCTGATCATCACCTCGACATCGTTTATGGTGCAGAACTTCTGCGCCCGCATGTTTCTGGCCTGGTACAGCCCGGCAACACTTCAGGCGGCCGTGCCGGCGGGTATTCTTTTTTTCACGCTGGTGTGCGGCTTCATGTCAACAGCGGCCTTCGCCAACAGTCTGGTGGCGCAGTATTACGGCAACGGCGATCTGCACAGCTGCAGCCGTTCCGTGGCGCAGGCCGTCCTGCTGGCACTTTTTTCTTTTCCCCTGATCCTGCTGCTGATTCCGGCGGGGCTCTGGATGCTGTCTGTCAGCGGACACGCGCCGGATGTACTGGCGGCTGAAAAAACCTATTTTTCGATTCTGATGCTGGGCGGCGTGCAGTTTCCTCTTTCTTCAGCCATCAGCAGTTTTTTCTCCGGGCGCGGACTGACCAAAGTGGTGATGCTCTGCGCCATCACCGGCACCGCATTGAACCTGCTGCTTAACCGGCTGCTGATTTTCGGTGTCGGGCCGTTCCCGGAAATGGGCGTGGCGGGCGCGGCGCTGGCCTCGGTGATTTCCGGGTTCGTTTCGCCGGTGATCATGCTGGCAATTTACTTTTCGCCCAAAAACAACCGGCTTTACGATACGCGCCGTCTCTTCTATTTCGACGCGCCGCTTTTCCGCCGCCTGCTCCGGTTCGGTGTTCCGTCCGGCATTCACATGACGCTGGATATCGGCGCGTTTTCACTGTTTGTTCTGCTGATCGGGCGGCTCGGCGAAACAGCTTTTATGGCGGCCAATATCGCGCTGAGCGTCAATATGATTGCTTTCATGCCTTCGATCGGAATCGGGCAGGCGGCCGGCACGCTGGTGGGTCAGCATATCGGACGGGGCGATCTGGACGGCGCATCGGTTGTCGGCTGGCGCGCAGTGCATGTCGGCTGGATCTATACCGTTTGCGCGGCGCTCAGCTTCGTGCTGATGCCCGAAGTTTACATTCATCTTTTTGCGCGCGGCGATATTCCGTTCGCCGAAATTTCAGGACTCGCCCGTACCCTGCTTTTATTTGCCGCCTGCTGGGGACTGATGGACGCCACCAATCTGATTCTTTCCGGCGCGCTGCGCGGCGCGGGCGACACGCATTTTGTAATGTGGTACGAAACCGCAATGGCGTGGTTTTTCTTTGCAGCGGGCGAACTGCTGCTCGTGCTGGTGCTGAAACGGGGTGTGCTGGCGGCCTGGGCCTGGGCGCTGGTCTATATCTGCCTGCTGGCGCTCGGCATGGTGGCGCGCTTTCGTTCCAAACGCTGGCAGCTGATCGAACTGATTGAACGGCGGGAAACTTTGCCGGAAGCGGCCGCCGACGGGATGCCGGTGATTTAAGCGGACTGTTTTTTCCAGTCGCGGATGACCTGCATGACTTCACGCACCCAGACGCATTCGCATTCAACCGGACAGGGTTCCAGCGCGCCCTGCCGCATGCAAAGCCCCGGGCAGCAGGCCGGCTGTTTGCCATGTGAGGTCAGAAACGGGCGGGAACTCAGTTTGGTGAACTCCTTGGCAGGAAGGGCAAGCATGGTGAAGCAGTTTTCATGCAGGTGGGTAAAACAGAGCAGACCGCCACCGAGGTCTTCAAAATAAACCTGATAGCCCGTCAATGACACTTCCGGATCAGACAGAAAATCTTCAAGCGTTTTCCAGGCTTTGGAACAGGACGTGCAGATTTTGAACGGCTCTGTTTTCATAAATCGGCCTGACAAAGAAAAGGACGGCCCGAAGGCCGCCCTTGCAACCATTAGTGTTTGACGGAAACCTTCGGGCCTTGGGTCTGGCCGATGGCCGCGAGCAGCTTGCCGAACCACTTGACGCCGATATCAAACGGCTTGCCGCCTTTGATGCGCGGGAACTCGATGGCGCGCAGCGTATCGCCCTGATCTTCGTCCTCGCCGACGACACCGCTGACGCGTTTGAGCGCGCACTCGACGGCTTTGTTGGCGCAGCGCTTGATCAGTTTGAGATCTTCCTTGTTGGCGGCGGCGGCGCGGGCGAAATAGCCGCTTTTCTGCACCAGCACTTTTTCAGCATTGAGCATTTCGGCGAACTGCTTGCCGAACCATTTGCCGGGGTTGACGGCGTCGAGCTTGACGTGACCGAAAGCGTCGCGCGGCACTTCTTCGCCGGCGGCGGTCATCTGCGCGACGATGGCTTCCAGACCGGCGCCTTCGGAAATAAAAATATTTACGCAGTCGTTTTCATCCATGACTTTTTTCAGACGGGAAGCCTCGGCTTTGATGTCGACAGCCATTTCCGGAATGAAAATCGCGTGAACATCTTTGCGCATTTTGCTCAGGCCGAGGCCCGGAACAAATTGCATTTTGGCCAGACGGTCGCGGTACACCTGCGCGGTGTAAGCGGTCAGCCAGCCGCAGTTGCGGCCCATGACTTCATGAATGATCAGCATGCGCGGATTGGCGTTATGCTCCGACACCACGTTTTCAAAAAACTTGGCGCCTTCTTCGGCGGCGGTCCAGGCACCGAGGCTCTGGCGGATCGGGAAGACGTCGTTATCGATGGTCTTCGGCATGCCGACCACGGTCAGGTCGTAGCTGTTGTCCTTAAGGTAAGCGGCCAAATCGGCGGCGGTAGTGTTGGTGTCATCGCCGCCGATCGTGTGGAGAACGTCGACGCCGTCTTTGACGAGCTGACGCGCCGCGACTTCCAGCGGATTTTCACCTTCTTTGACCAAACCGCGCTTCACGCAGTCCTTGACGTTGGTGAGTTTCACGCGGCTGTTGCCGATCGGGCTGCCGCCGTGCTTGTGCAGGATGGCGGCTTTGGTGCGGATAGCCGGGGTGACCGTGATAGATTCGCCAAGCAGCAGACCTTTATAGCCGCTGGTGTAGCAAATGATTTTTACCTTCGGGGCGGCCTTGCTGTATTGCTCGATCAGCCCGCCGATAGCGGAGGAGAGGCAGGGGGCCAGACCGCCTGCGGTGAGGATGGCAACTTTCTTCACTTCTTTCATCGTATAAATCCCTTCAGTTCCGAGTTTTGAAAATAAGCGCACCATGATGGGAAGTTCGGCTTTCAAGGCAAGGCAAAAAAACGTTTCTAGAGGTTGACTTCACAGTGCCGCATCGCTTTAATGCGCCCCTTGTTCCGCCGGAGGATTATCACAAAAGTGATCGCCTGAAATGAGTTTTTCGAAACAGGCGGCCCCGAAAACGGGCTTAATTGGGCGGAACAGCAGGAAACAGAAACCGGAAACCGGAGAGATAAATGAAGTATAATGGACCAAAAGTAAAGAAAGCACGCCGTCTGGGCATCGCCCTTTCGCCGAAATGTGAAAAATTCCTTGAACGCCGCCCGCATCCCCCGGGACAGCACGGCCCGTCACGCCGCCGCAGCAAACTGACCGACTACGGCAAACAGCTCATCGAAAAACAGCGCCTGCGCTATCAGTACAATCTGGCCGAACGCCAGCTGCGCGGCTACTACGCCAAAGCTTCGCGCAAAGTCGGCAACACCGCCGACATCATGCTGCAGCTGCTCGAAACCCGTTTCGACGCCGTTGTACTGCGCGCCGGTTTCGCCCGCACCATCTATCAGGCCCGCCAGCTGGTCGGTCACGCCCACTTCCTCATCAACGGCAAGAAGGTCAATATTCCTTCCTACCAGATGCGCGTCGGCGATGTCATCACGGTTCGTGAAGGCAGCCGCGAGCTGGAAATCTTCCCGGCCGCACAGACGATTGCCACCACACCGCCGTATCTGACGGTGGACGACAAGAAGCTCACCGCCTGCCTGAGCCGCCTGCCGGAACACGGCGAAGTGCCGGTGCAGTGCGAAGCCTCGCTGGTCGTCGAGTTCTACTCGCGCTAAGTCCGGGTTTCCAAACCTTGGAGAAAAGCCCGCTGTTCATCAGCGGGCTTTTTTGTTTTAGTTGGCCGCACCGAACCGAAAGGAATGCCGTGAAACGTTTTGTACTGGACCGCCGCGAAGACGAGACCGGAGTTTCCGGAACCGGGTACATCGCCGAAGGCGTTCTCTTTGACAACGGCAAATGTGCGCTCGCCTGGCTCTCCCGCTACCGCTCTGTCACCGTGTTCGACAATATTGACGAAGTCAAAGCCATTCATGGTCACGACGGTAAAACTATTATCCAATGGCTGGATTGATCTCATGCTCATTCGCGAAACAACGCTGACTGTTCTCGATTTCGAAACCACCGGCTCCGTGCCGGGGTTCGATACCGAGCCGTGGCAGGTCGCGGCGGTCGTATTGGAAAACGGCCGCGTCGATCCGCAACAGATTTTCGAAAGCCTCATCCGTGTGGATATCAACCGTCCGTTCAATGCCTACGCGCCGGGCAAGCACCATAAACTGCGCGAAGAGATTGCCGCCTCTGATGAGATTTCCAAGGTGTGGAAAAAACTGGAAGGATGGGTGACCGGACGTCCGCTCGCCGCGCACAACGTCGCTACCGAAAAGAAATTTCTGCGGCAGATGGCACCGATGCACCATTTCGGACCTTGGTTGGATACGCTGTCGCTGACGCGGCAGGCGTGGCCGGAAGCGCCGTCACACAAACTCGAAGATTTGATCGCCGGACTGAAACTTGAAACCCGCGTTCGCGAACTCTGCCCGCGCGGCGAAGCCCACGACGCGCTTTACGACGCCGTCGCCTGCGCTGTTCTCCTCGAACATCTCCTCACTCAGCCTGGATGGCAGGAATTGTCGATCGCCGATTGATGATTTTCGATTGGGGTTCGCGGGAAGGTCGTCCTGCACGGTTGTTGTAGGTCGAGCTTCTTCGGTATTCCGAAGAGCTTGAGCAAGGCGTATTTGATTCTGTACGCGAACCCATTCCCGGAAAATTTTGTATTTCGTCTCACGGAGACTGAGGCGGCCGCAAATTGCGACCACCTCCGGGAACTCAAGCTTTCTCCGCAGTTACCCGCCGCATTTAATGAACACGTCGCGATTATGGCAGCGACGGTGCTGAACAGTCCGGAAGCGGTGGCGATGGGCGTTTTGTTTGTTCTGATGCGCAACCGGCCGGCGTGATCCGTGAAAAGCTTCAACCGTTACTGACAAAACCATGCCGCATCAGCCGGGTTCGCCGCCGGTGAAAATACGGTATACCGAAACGGCATCTTTCGCCTCAATCATGGCCTTGCGCACCGTTTCATCTTTAAGCCGCGAACTGATCGCTGAAAGCGCGCGGATGTATTGCGGATGCTGCGTACTGCCGGCCGCCACCATGCAAACAATCTGAACCGGAATCTCGTCGAGCGAAGTATAGTCGTCCAGCGGTTTACGCGCGATGCCGAGTGCCATAATCAGATCGTCCACGGAATCGAGCCGTACATGCGGCACGCCGACACCGGAACCGATTCCGGTACTCATCAGTTCCTCGCGCCGGAATACAGCCTCATCAAGTTCGGCCTCGTTATGAATCAGCGGAGAAGTTCCCAGCACGGCACACAGCGTTTTCAGCGCGGCGGTTTTTTGATTGGCATCGAAAAAAACAACGCGTTCAGGCGAGAGAATCCGGTGCAGCAGTCCGGCACCCGGCGCGGCGGAAGAAACCGGCGCGGCGGAATTGCCGATGCGGCGGTTCACCCACACTTCAATATCGCTGCGTTTAAAGCGCCAGGTCGTGCCGAGTTTGCCGCCGGGCAACTGCCCTTTTTGCGCCCAGTCATAAACTGTTCGTTCCGATACGCGCAGGTATTCAGCAACTTCTTCAATCGTCATGATTTCATGGCTCATGCAAGCGACCTCCAGATTAAGAGGGCGCACTATATGCGAAATCCGCAACCGTCTGCAACTAGACAGATGTGAAAAAGTGCCCGGCATTGGCGAACGTCAGTGCCGCTAAATCTTCAACCGAACCGCCGCGCAACTCCGCCACCGCGCGGGCAACCGTCACCAGATTGGCCGGTTCATTGGGTGGCGAACAGCCTGACGGCGTAAAATCGGGCGAATCGGTTTCGATCAACAGACGGTCTTCCGGTACGGCAACCGCCACCGCTCTGACCCGCTTGGCGTTCGGATTGGTCACCGATCCGCAGAATGAAAACCGGCAATTCAGTTCAACCAGCTCCGGAATCAGTTCCGCCGCGCCGCCGAACGCATGCAGCAGGACACGCGGCGCGGGATGCCCGCGCAGAATTTCGATCAGCCGTCCCCAGGCCTGGACGCAGTGAACCGCCACCGGACGATTCAGCGCGCGCGCCAGATCAAGGTGCGCCGCAAAACTTGCCTCCTGTTCCGCACGGTTCGTGAATCGCTCCTGCCAATCCAACCCTGTTTCACCGATTCCTGCTTCCGGATGTTCCCGCAAAAGTTTTTCCAAGGTTTGGAACTCTTCTTTCCAAAGGTAGGGCTCGACCGCCGGGCGAGCCGCACCGTCCGGACGGCTCGGCGAGCCGTCCCTACCTTTTACAGACCACGGATGAATTCCAATCATTGGAATCACCTGCGGATATTCTGCCGCCAATTGGAGGACTTCATTCCAATCCTTGGAACTGGTACCGCAACAAGCCATCCGCGCAATGCCCGCCGACTCCGCACGCTTCATGACATTTTTAATATCTAGGAGCAACGCTTCGTCCTGCAAGTGGCAATGGGCATCAAAAAGTTTCATACCCTGTCCTGAATGTCAGACTATCAAACCCTATTCTCAGAGTGACAATAGCAAGTGACATCAAAGAGTCGAATCAGGAGATTCGTTTTCATGCCGATTGTTTATTGGTGGAGCACGATCTCTAATCATGCTTAAAACGCGCCCGGCGGTCGCGTTCCACCGGAAAACCCGACCATTTGCGCCGCGACCTAAACACCTGCATTTTGTGCCGCATTTATCACAGCCACACCACATATTGTGTTTTTTAGCTTGCCGAGCGGACGGTCACTCGCGATTAATATGACCATTCCGGTAGGTTTAATAAATCGATGACAACACGAGGCACTGATGAACGTAAAAATTGACTCTTCCCGCGACAGTCTGATGACTGAATTCGGACGTAAAACCCTTGAAGACCGCTATATGCTCCCCGGCGAAAAAAGCCCGCAGGAGGCATTTGCCCGCGCCGCCGCCGCTTTTTCGGACGACGATGCCATGGCCCAGCGGATCTATGACTATGCCAGTATGCTCTGGTTTATGTTTTCCACGCCGATTCTGACCAACGGCGGCACCAACCGCGGCCTGCCGATCTCCTGCTTTCTGAACTATGTGCCGGACAGCCGCGGCGGCATTACCGGTCACTACACTGAAACCGCATGGCTCTCGTCGTTCGGCGGCGGCGTCGGCGGCTACTGGGGCGACGTACGCGCCTGCGGCTCCAAAACGTCGCACGGTTCCGAATCGACCGGCGTGATTCCTTTTCTGAAAGTCGTCGACGCCGAAATGCTGGCATTCAGTCAGGGCGTAACGCGGCGCGGCTCGTACGCCGCCTACCTGCCGGTCAATCATCCGGAAATCGAAGAGTTCCTCGACGTGCGCAAGCCGACCGGCGGCGACGTCAACCGCAAGTCGACCAATCTGCACCACGGCGTGGTGCTAACCGAAGAGTTCATGAACCTGATTGATCAGGCAACGCGTATTCCCGGCTTCGACGACAGCTTTAAACTGATCGACCCTCACACCAAAGAGGTGAAGAAAACTGTTTCTGCCAAAACGATCTGGGTGAAGCTGATTCAGAACCGCATTGAAACCGGCGAGCCCTACATCCTGTTCGACAAAGCCGTCAACGACGCCTTGCCCGAATTCCAGAAAAAGCTTGGCCTGAAAGTTCATCAGTCGAATTTGTGCAGTGAAATTACGCTGCCGACCAACGAGGAACGTACGGCGGTCTGCTGTCTCAGTTCGGTCAATCTGGAAACCTACGACGAGTGGAAAGATCATCCGCAGTTTATCGCCGACCTGATCCGCTTCCTCGATAACGTGATCGAGTCGTTCGTTCAGAACGCGCCGGACGAAATCAGCCGGGCCCGCTTTTCGGCGCAGCGCGAACGGAGCATCGGACTCGGCGCGATGGGCTTCCACGCCTACTTGCAGGCGCACAGCATTCCGTTCGAAAGCGCCATTGCCAAAGGTCTCAACATGCAGATGTTCAAACACATCAAAGAACAGGCTGTCGCGGCGACCAAGCAGCTCGCCGCCGAGCGCGGCGAGTGTCCTGATGCAACGGGCTACGGCGTGCGCAACGCCCACTTGCTTTCGATCGCGCCCAACGCCAGCAGTTCGATCATCTGCGGCAATACCAGTCCGTCGATTGAACCGTTCCGCGCCAACGCCTTCACGCAGAAAACCAAAAGCGGCTCGGCGCTGATGAAAAATAAATATCTGGAAGAAGCGCTAGAACGCCACGGACAGAATAATTCCGAGGTTTGGAAATCCGTCATCACGCAAGGCGGCAGCGCGCAGCACCTCGACTTCCTGAGCGAATGGGAGCGCGACGTGTTCAAGACGGCGCTGGAAATTGACCAGCGCTGGGTGATCGATTTTGCCGCCGACCGCCAGCAGTACGTCTGCCAGTCGCAAAGCGTAAATCTTTTCTTCCCCGCACTGGTCAGCAAACAGGAACTGCATAACACCCACATGCTGGCTTGGAAAAAAGGACTGAAGAGTCTCTACTACGTCCGCAGCGAAGCGATCAAACGCGCCGATGTCGTGTCGGAGCAGAAGCCGAGGGAGTACATTCTCGACTACGCCAAGGAAAGCACCTGCCTTTCGTGTGAGGGCTAGGGAATTTCGAATATCGAACAAGGAATATTGAATTATGAAGTAACCGTCGAAACTGAACATATCCTGTCTGCACTTCTGCATTCGGAGTTCCTTGTTCATTATTCGACATTTCAACGGAGTTGACCCATGCCGCTTTTAGAAGAGAGAACTTATTACAAACCGTTTGAATACGACTGGGCGTTTGAAGCCTACAAGATGCAGCAGCAGATGCACTGGATGCCGAGCGAGATCAATCTGGCCGATGACCTGAAGGATTTTAACGAGAACATTCCGCAGAAGGACAAAAACCTCCTGCTGAATATTTTCAAATTCTTCACGCAGGCCGATGTCGATGTCGCGGGCGGCTACTCCACCCTCTTCCTGCCGACCTTTAAGGTGCCGGAAGTCCGCATGATGCTCAGCGCCTTC
>JBAZTQ010000051.1:0-22221 GCA_041661845.1 Kiritimatiellales bacterium
TTTCCGCCGAGTTCGCGCAGAACGCGCACCATTAAAACTGTGCTGCAAACACCGTCCACATCGTAGTCGCCGAAAACGGTGATTTTTTCTCCGGCGGCGAGCGCGCGGCGGATACGCGCGGCGGCTTTGTCCATATCCGGAAGTTCAAACGGATCACGCAGGGTGGAGAGCGCCGGATTCATAAACAGCCCGGCGTCGTCCGCCGTTTTGCAGCCGCGCTGAACAAGCAGTGCGGCAAGCGGTTTCGGCAGCTTTTCCAAGGTTTGGAAAAGCTGCTCCGCCAGCGCTTCATCGCACGGTTTAATTTTCCATTGTTTGGACATTGTCAAAAAAACAGCGCCCCGACGTTTCGGGGCGCTGTCCCATCCTTCCGGAACTCGAATCTTTAGACTTTTTCCGCTTTGTGCCAGAGCAGCGCCACCGGCGTGGCGATGTAGACAGAAGAGAAAGTTCCCACCGCGATACCGATGAAGAGTATCAGCGCGAAATCGCTGATATCGCCGCCGCCGAAAACCAGCAGGGAGATAATGGTCAGCTGCGATGAAACACCGGTCAGCAAAGTGCGGCTCAGCGTCCGGTTGATGCTGAGATTGGCCACATCGACGTACGGTTTTCCATGCGAACCCCGGAGGTCTTCACGGATACGGTCAAAGACCACGATGGTGTCGTTGACCGAATAACCGATAATTGTCAGCAGGGCGGCCACGGTGGTCAGACTGAGCTGGCGTCCAAAAAGACAGTAGATGCCGACCGTGATAATCACGTCATGCACCACGGCGACCACGGCACCGGTTGCAAAACCGAACTCAAACCGGAAGGCCAGGTAGATGATGATGCCGAGCAGCGCCAGCGTCAGAGCGATCAAACCGCTTTTCTTCAGTTCGGCCCCGATCTGCGGTCCGACGACATTGGCCTGCAGATTATGATAGCCGTACTTTCCAAAGGCAGATTCAATAGTGCGGACAACTTCATCGCCGTTCTGTCCGCTCACTTTGACTTCCAGTGTCTCAGCGTTCTGGGCGGTCGGATCGAGTTCTTTCTGGTACTGAATACGGGCGTCACTCACGCCGGCCTTATCCAGAACAGCCCGCACGGCATCCGGTGCCTGTTTCTGATTAAAAGCGAAGGTGATCGAAGTTCCGCCGGTGAAATCCACCCCGAAATTATCCTGTCCCTTTTTAAGGAAAACCGCCCAGGTGCCGACGATCACGGCAATCGAAATGCCGATGACCCAGGCGCGTTTGCCAAGGAAGTCAAAATTCGGATTTTTGAAAACCTGCATCATTTTCATGGTTTTCAGATTGGTCTTGTCGGCGATCAGATTGAGCAGCAGGCGGGTGAAGACAAGCACCACGAACATACTGACAATAATCCCGGCGGTCAGCGTGACGGCGAAGCCGCGCACCGGACCGGAACCCTGCCAGAACAGAATAACGGCCGTCAGCAACGTGGTGAGATTGGAGTCAAAGATGGCGCTGAACGCCTTGTCGTAACCGGCAGAGATGGCATTGCGCAGTGTTTTACCTGCTTCCAGCTCTTCGCGCATACGCTCATAAATCAGCACGTTGGCATCAACCGCCATACCGATGGTGAGTGCTATACCGGCAATACCGGGCATGGTCAAAACAGGCAGACCGGCCGCGACACCTGCTCCGGCGGTGAACAGGCTGAGTATGCCGGATGAAAACCACATGCCGAACGGCAGCAGGATGATTACCAGCAGCAGCGAAATATTTGCGACCATGCCGGCCATGAAATAATAAATTCCCATGAAGAGAAAGACGCCGATTGCACCGTAAATCGAGGCGCGCACACCGTTGGCGATGGAGTCTTTTCCGAGCGACGGATCAACAGTGCGTTCCTCAATAATGGTCACCGGAGCAGGCAGCGCACCGGCGCGCAGCACGTTGACCAGCCGGGTGCATTCATCAACAGTAAATGAACCGGTGATCTGGGCATTGCCGCTGTAAATCGCATCCTGAATGGTCGGCGCGGAATAAAGCTTGCCGTCCAGAATGATGGCGAGACGCCGTCCGGTATCGCTGTTCAGATTGTTTTCGCCGCGCGGCGCGTAGGCGGCGGTCACTTTACCGAAGCGCTCGGCTCCGGCCTTATTGAAAGAAAGCGAGATATAGGGCCGGTTGATCTGGTCGAATTCGACCCGGGCATCTTTGAGCGCTGAACCGGTGA
Organism: Kiritimatiellales bacterium; assembly: GCA_041661845.1. Classification (GTDB taxonomy): domain Bacteria; phylum Verrucomicrobiota; class Kiritimatiellia; order Kiritimatiellales; family Tichowtungiaceae; genus Tichowtungia. The sequence continues at coordinate 2,191 of JBAZTQ010000051.1, forward strand.
GCCCCTGCTTGCGCACTTCGACGTAAGTCGGCTTGTAAACCGTTGAGCCGTCCCGCAAAATCTCCTTTTCCAGCATGAACTCGGCGAGGGGTTTGGCACCAAAACGTTTGAGTTCTTCCCAGAACGCCCGATCCATGGCTTTATCTTCAACCGCCTTGCGGTCACGGACATAGAACAGTCCGTTACCGCTGCGCACTATGCTGAATCCGGACGGAGTCAGACCGGAAGCAAACAGCTCATTCACCCAGACATCGCTTTCTGCGTGAACCAGACGGAATTCAAGAAACGCCACACTCAGAATGGAGTTTTTGGCCTCTGCACGTTTACCGGCATCTACGCCCGGCAGACGGATAACGATACGGTCATCAAGCTGAGGATAGATTTCCGGCTCGGCAATGCCGAGTCCATCCACGCGGCTGCGGATAACTTCCAGCGCTACACCCTGTGTTTTTTTGATTTCTTCTTTAACAGCAGATTCAAGCGCTGCGCCTTCCAGCTTGCCGTCTTTTTCCAGTACATTCTTGCGAACTTCATTCTGGTTCACTTCCACGGTAAAGCTCGTTCCGCCTTTGAGGTCGAGCCCGAGTTTTACCTTTTCCTTAAACGGAGTTACCAAAGCCAGCGACCATGCGGTCAGTGCGATCAGTAACAGCCATTTCCACATTATGTTTTTGTTCATAGATCGAATTCCCGGCTGGTTATGCTCTTACTTCAGAGGGAAGCTCCCCCTTCTCATCCAAAACCTGCGAAACAGCACTCTTAAGCACCTCGATTTTCGTCTTTTCAGCGACACTCACAATCAAGGTTTTTTCTTTTACCGTGGCGATCTCGCCGATGATGCCGCTGGTGAGCAGCACGCGATCCCCGCTTTTAACGGCGGCAATCAGGCTTTGACGTTCCTTTTCACGGCGGCGCTGCGGACGGATCATGACGAAATAGAAAATAGCGACCATGAAGACCATCCAGCCGATCGTGAACCCCGGTGAAGTTTGTCCGGCCTGCCCGTTTGCGCCCGGAACCGGGCCCATAGCGATTGTTGGTAAAAACATACTTTTCTCCCTTACTTTTCCACAAAAAACACGAAGGCGGACATGCTAGAGTCCGCCCCCGTACTTGGCAAGCTTGAATCCCGCCGTTTACCCATTCGTTGTCAGATCATCATAAAAGACGGTGATAGATGCCATAAAGTACGGCGCCAGCCAGATAAAACTGATCCCCAGCGTCAGGATGCCGAACAGCTGCCAGCCGACAAACCGGAGCCAAAGCATTCCCAGCCGGCCGTAATTGCCTTTCATCAGCTCAATGCCCCGCCGGACGGCCTGCCGGGCACGGACGGATGGATCGTCCGCCACCACATACAGCGCCAGACTGTAACGCATCTGGATTGGAATCATGACCGCGATCATGGTTAAAATCAAAAGCGCCCATATAAGCGGAGATGTCACATGGAAGGCAAAAAACAATACTGCGGTTACCACCCCGAACGGAATCATCCAGATCAGCATGATCAGCATTATCAACAGATAAGTGCAAAGCGAAGTCCCGAAACGGTCAAAGCCGGAAAACAGCAAACTGAAGGGATTGCTTTGCTTCCGCACCGTCGCCAGCAAGTAAACAGTCATACCGACGGTCAGCGGCGCCGCAAAAATCAGCTCCAGCAATCTGCCGGCAAACGGAACCAGCCGCACACCCACCAGCAGAATCAAATAGGCGGCCATCACACCGATGGATTTTCCCCAATTGCCGTCAAGTCCTTCGCGGGCGGTGACGGTCAGATCGCGAACAGGTGTCGAGCTCTTCATACCGTTTCTCCATTTCAGGCCGGAGCTTTATCAATATCCGGCACGGCGGAAAGAAGTTTTTGCGTATAAGAATGCTGCGGATCGTCGCAGACCTGATCGGATGTGCCGGTTTCAACGATTTCGCCTTTGAACATAACGGCGATACGGCTGCTCATTTCGCGCACCACGGCCAGATCGTGGCCGATAAACAAATAGGCCAGGCCGCGTTCACGCTGAATCCGCTTCAACAGCTGAATGATGTCCGCCTGCACCGAAACATCAAGCGCCGAAACCGGCTCGTCGGCCACCAGCAGTCTGGGTTCCAGAGCCAGTGCGCGGGCAATACCGATACGCTGGCGCTGCCCGCCGCTGAACTCGTGCGGATAACGGCTCAGCCAGTCGGAATTGAGTCCGACATCTTCGAACAGCGCAACGATTTTTTTCCGCCGCGCGGCGCGCGACGTCCCGATGCCGTGAACATAAAGAACTTCTTCAATCGCCGAGCCGACGCTCATACGCGGATTGAGCGACCCGAACGGATCCTGAAAAACCATTTGAGCCTGCCGCCGGAACTGTTTAAGTGCCGCCCCTTTCAAGCCGGCAACGCTGCGTCCCTCAAACACCACCCTGCCCGCCGCAACCGGTTCCAGAGCCAGAACAGCGCGGCCCAGCGAGCTTTTGCCGCAGCCGCTTTCGCCGACCAGACCGAGCGTTTCGCCCGCCGCCAGCGAAAGGCTGACGCCGCGTACCGCTTCTAGTTCACCGTAGCGGACGCTCACTTTTTCAACCTGAAGCAATTCGTTCATGAGTTTTTATGAAGTCGCGGAACCGCTTTGAGCAATTTCTGTGTGTATTCGTGCTGCGGAGTGCGCAGAACCGTTTTTGTTTCGCCGGACTCGACGATTTTCCCGTTGTTCATCACATAAACCCGGTCGGCCACATTAGCGACAATGCCGAGATTATGCGTGATCAGCAGAATGGAAAGTCCTCGTTTTTCGCGCAGTTCAACGAGCAGATCAAGAATCTGTTTCTGGACGGTAACATCCAGTGCGGTGGTCGGTTCGTCGGCAACGAGCAGATCAGGGTCGCAGGCGAGCGCCATGGCGATCATAGCGCGCTGCTGCATACCGCCGGAAAGTTCGTGCGGATAGGCTTTAGCCGCGCGCGCCGGGTCCGGCAGGCCGACTGCGGCGAGCAGTTTTTCAATCTCGGCTTTTACTTTGACGCCTTTACGGTGCAGCCGGATGGCTTCGCCGATCTGCCAGCCGACGGTGTAGACCGGATTGAGTGAAGTAGCGGGTTCCTGGAAAATATAGGCGATGCGTGCGCCGCGGAGTTTCCGAAGTTCGGAACGTTTCAGATTGAAAACTTCCAATGACTTGAAAATCACCGAACCGCCGGCTATCCGGCCGGCAGGTTCCGGAATCAGCCGGGCCAGCGAAAGCGCGCTGATGCTCTTGCCGCTGCCGCTCTCGCCGACCAGCGCAACGATTTCTCCGCGGAAAATCCGGAAGTCCACTCCGTCCACCGCGCGAACTGGATCGGCGGCGGGGCCGAAGTGGATGGAGAGACCGCGAACATCGATTAAAGGTCTGTCTTGAGTTTCTGTCATTTGGCAACCATTCGTAACACGTAATGCGCAACCCGGATTCTGCAACGGGTATTTTGAACCGCCCCCTCTTCATTACGCATTACTCGTTATGCATTACATCATCTCATCCGGTGAATAAACAGCGGGCTTGTCACACCGAAAATAAGGATCGGCAGCCAGCCGCCGAGCATGGCGGGAATAAATTCCTGTTTGCCGAGCGCCTGGCCTGTGAGCTGGAGGATGTAGAACCCGAAAAAGAGACTCATGGCGATCATGATGCCGGCAAAGGCTCCCCGCCGTCCGGTGTGCGCGCCGATCGGCACGCCGATCAGGGTGACGATTAGACAGTTGAAAGGCGCCGCCAGACGGCTGTAATAGTCAACCAGCAGGCGGGCCCGTGTGTTGCTGGAAATATCCTTTTTGGAGCGGAGATAATGGCGCATTTCCTGCGAAGAAAGATACTGCGGATCCTTGATCTCCGCCATGAAGGTCTCCGGCGTTTCGCGCAGGTCGCGCATCTCCTTCTGGAGAACCGTCTCCGGCGGCCCGGCCAGATCGCCGTTTTCTTTATAGGGTTGAACGGTGAGATTCATAAACCACCAGCGTCCATCAAGCCAAAGCGCCTTTTCGGCGTGGTATTTGACGGCATCGGAGCCGTCGGGCCGCAGCTCATACAGGTCGACGTTGTACATGGAAGAATCCCGCGTATCGAGTTTCTGCACCATCCAGACATGACTGCGGTTTTTGAGCGCCAGCGTGCGGGCGAAAAAAATTTTTTCATCCCGTCCGGCCTTCTGATATTGCAGAAACTTCTCGGCGCGCCAGGCGGCGGTCGGAGCAACCTTTTCGTTGATAAAAGCGGTGAGCAGGCTGGCAAAAATGCCGACGCCTATAAACGGCATGACGATGCGGTAGATGCTGACCCCGCCGGCGCGCATGGCGGTGATTTCGCTGTGCCGGGTGAGCTGCGAAAGGCTGTAAAGCATGGCGAGCAGCAGGCAGGCAGGCAGGATGATCACGGTGACGGGCGGCAGAATCTGGCTGTAATAATAAAGCATTTCGAGCGGACGGAATCCGCTGTCAAGGAAATCGCTGAAGTTGTCAAAGAGATCGTTAATGACAAAAAGGAGCGTAAATCCGAGCAGGCAGTAGAGCAGCGGAAAAAGCAGACTTTTCAGAAGGTATTTGGTGAGAATTTTCATGTACGGGTTCAGACGGTAGCGGGAAAGCTCCGCGCCCGCAAGTGCCGATGCATGTGACTTGATGAACCGGCATGAATACCTGATACTCGCCGCAATCTTAACGGAGGCTCCATGTCTACTCTTGAAGTACGAATTGAAAAACCGGTGACCTTTGTGATTTTCGGCGCATCGGGAGACCTGACCCGCCGCAAGCTGGTGCCGGCTCTCTATACGCTGTTTAAAGAAGGCGCGCTGACAAACGATTTCGCCATCGTGGGTTTCGCCCGGCGTGACTATGACACTCCGGGGTTCTGCAGGCTGATGGAGGAAGCCTTGCGCGAACACAGCCGCATACCGGTGGATGAAACCTCGCTCAAAGCGTTCTGTGCCCGCCTCAGTTATTATCGCGGCGATCTTGGAGATGCGGCGGCCTATGCCGGCCTGCAAGCAAAATTTACAGACGGCACCCTGCCCGCCAACCGTCTTTTCTACCTCTCCATAACACCCGACTTGATCGAATCCGTTGTAACCGGTCTGAAAAACGCCGGGCTGATCACGCCGTCGCACACCGGGCCGTGGACACGGGTCGTGGTGGAGAAACCGTTCGGCCGCGACCTGCAAAGCGCAAAAGCGCTGAACCGGCTTCTGCTCAGTCATCTGGATGAGCCGCAGATTTACCGCATTGACCACTACCTCGGCAAAGAGACGGTGCAGAACATTCTTTCATTCCGCTTTGCCAATGCCATTTTCGAACCGGTATTCAACCGCACCTATGTGGATCATATTCAGATCACCGCCGCGGAAACCGTGGGCATGGAAAGCGGCCGCGGCGCGTTCTACGACGAATACGGCGCGCTGCGCGATATGGTGGTCAATCATCTCTTCCAGCTGCTCTGTCTGGTAACCATGGAGCCTCCGGACGGACTGGAGGCGCGTTCTATCCGTAACGAAAAAATGAAAATTCTGCGCGCCCTGCGTCTGGCGGACACGACGGAACACCATCCGGCGGTCTGCTTCGGGCAATACGGCGGCAATCAGAACACCAGAACTTTTCGCGGCGAGGATCGCGTAAATCCGGAATCACGGACCGAAACCTTTGCCGCATTGCGGATGGAAATCAACAACTGGCGGTGGGCCGGCGTGCCGGTTTATCTGCGCACCGGAAAACGGCTGGCGAAAAAAATGACGGAAATCGCGGTGCAGTTCAAAACGCCGCCGCTCTCGCTCTTCCAGCACGTCGCCTGCAAAGGCGACACCTGCGATCTGACCGGCGTAAAACCCAACACCTTGATTTTCCGCATTCAGCCGGACGAAGGCATCTTCCTGCAGGTTTCCGCCAAGCGTCCGAGCATGCAGCTGGTGGTTGAGAGCGTGAACATGGACTTCTCCTACTCCGGTAAATGGGACAAAGATCTGCCGGAAGCCTATGAGCGGCTGCTGCTCGACGCCCTGCGCGGTGACTCCACCCTTTTCACCCGCTCCGACGAAGTCGAAGCCGAATGGCAGGTGATCGACACCGCACTCGCCGGCGCGGCGAAGAGCGAACCGGTCATCTACGCGCCCGGTTCATGGGGTCCGGCGGAAGCGGAACGGCTGCTTCTCTCCAATGCCTGGAAAAATGAATGAATGCGAAACTGATTTATGTGACGGTGCCGTCGCGCGAAGAAGCGGAGAAAATCGCCACCGCTGCCGTGACGGAACGACTGGCGGCGTGCGCCAATATTCTGGACGGCGTCACTTCAATTTTTCACTGGGATGACAAACTCTGCCGCGAAGATGAAGCGATCCTGATTTTTAAAACAGCGGCCATCCGGACGGAAGAACTGGTTGTGCGAATTAAGCATCTTCACCCGTACAAGTGTCCTTGCATCACTGTCCTGCCGATTGAAGGCGGAGCCCCGGCGTTTCTGCAATGGATAGAACAGGAGACGGCCTGACTTTACGGCGCGGCCTGATCAACAATATAAAAGCTGAAAAGCGCCCCTTCGCCTCGGCGGCTTTCAACACGGATGGTGCCGCCCATCATTTCCACCAGATTTTTCGAAATCGCCAGTCCCAGTCCGACACCGCCGTGCGCACGGGTGCTGGAGCTGTCACCTTGCTGGAAGGGCTGAAAAAGCCGTTTCATGGTGACAGCATCTATGCCCTCACCGCTGTCCTCGACAAAAAACTCCACGATCCGGCTGCCGGCAGGTGTCAACCGCCCGCGCACCGTCAGCCGCACAAATCCTTTTTCCGTAAATTTGAGTGCATTATTGAGAAGGTTCACCAGCACCTGCTGCAGGCGGGAAGGATCCCCGGTGATTTGCTGCGGAACTGTTTCTTCAACCATGCAGGTCAGTTTCAAACCGTTTTTTTCCGCCAGCCGGGAAATCAGCGCAATGCCTTTGCCTATCACTTCACGAATGTTAAAAGTCTCTTTTCTCATTTCAATCTTTCCCAGCTCGATTCTGGAAAGATCAAGGAGATCGCTGACCAGACGGAGCAATACTTCCCCGCTGGCACTGATGGTTCGAATGTAATCAAGCTGTTCCGCATCCAGCTTCGAATCTTCGAGCAGTTCAGTGAGTCCGATGATGGCATTAAGCGGTGTGCGCAGTTCATGGCTCATATTGGCCATGAACTGCGTTTTGGCCAGATTGGCCGTTTCGGCGATATCGCAGGCATGGCGGATCATCGCTTCGGCATTCTTCTTCTCGGTAATATCACGCGCTATGTGAATCACACCGATCATCTGTCCGTTTTCATATATCGGCGAAACGCTGACATCAAACCAGCCGCCCAGACGCTCTTCATACAACTCGGTTGAATGCTCCTGTCCATCGGTTTGCATCTGCCCGTGCGGACATTTTTCAACCGGACAGTCGGTATTATGAATACACTCATAACACTTTTTCCCGGTCAGTTCCGCCGCCGGAACGCCGAGCCGGTCAGCCAAAGCTTTATTAACGCGGACAACCCGGCGCCCGGCATCGAAAATCGAAACCATATCCGGCATGGCATCGAACGTCTTCTCCCACATGGCATACGCCTGATCCAGACTGTCCGATGCGAACGGTTTATGGAGAAGGCTCAAAATGCCCATGTCGTGCAGGCGCTGCTCTTTTTTCTCGATCTCCTCTTTCGCCGCAACCAGTTGCGCCGCGGCCGTCCGAAGCGCCACTTCGCCCACATTCAGAGACTGCATCAGTTGACGGATTGTTTCCGCCACCAGTTCAAACTCAGATGACTTGTCGAAAAAAAAGTCGGCCCCCTCATCGAGGCATTTGCGGCGGTATTGCGCATAGGGATAGTTGGTCATGACAATGACCGTGGTACCGGAAAAATTCTTTTTAATCTCCGTCAGAGCCTTGATGCCGCCGCCGCCCGGCATGCGGATATCCAGCACCGCCACATCAGGTTTGAAGGTTATCATCTGCCGGAGCGCATCGGTTGTATCCACCGCCTCAACCACCAGAACGTCCGGAAGGCGCGAAAGCCGGCTGACCAGCCGCTCACGGATCGGTTGTGAATCATCTGCAACAAGCACCTTCATGGTGCAGAATCATATCAATATTATATTTTATATCAATGCCGGAAGCTGTTCTCCGCGCCGGGGAACCTTAGCCGGCGGAATTCCGGCATTCTACATAAGCGACGTCACATCGACATCGACAGTAACTTTGACTGTTTTCGGCCATTTCATCATTCCGAAAGCGGTCCGGATCGAATCATTTATTGTCTTCGTCCGCGCGGCGCGCAGCAGAAGCTGCCAGCGGTATTCTCCGCGCATACGGGCAATCGGCGCAGGCACAGCGGGCGAAAGTACAGCCACGCCGGCCGCGCATTTTTCCAGACATTGGGAAAGCTTCTCCGCCGCCGCTTCCGTTTCGGCCTCATTTTTCCCGCGCAGCGTAATGCAGGTCAAATGAGTATAAGGCGGATAGCCCAGTTCTTTGCGGAAAGCCAGTTCCTGATCACAGAAGCCTTCAAAATCCATCCGCCGCGCCGCCTGAATTGCCGGATGATGCGGTGTGTAGGTCTGTACAATCACCTCGCCGGCCGCCTCGCCGCGTCCGGCGCGGCCCGCCACCTGCGTCAGTAATTGAAAAACCCGCTCGCCGGCGCGGAAGTCGGCCATGTGCAGCGCGTGGTCGGGATTCACCACGCCGACCAGCGTCACGTTCGGAAAATCAAGTCCCTTGGCGATCATCTGTGTGCCGATCAGAATATCGATTTTTCCGGTGCGGAATTTTGCCAGCACGTCGCGGTGCGCGTTTTTGCGCCGCATCGTATCGGAATCCATCCGCTCAATGCGCGCCTTCGGAAAAAGTTTCAGCATCACCTCTTCAATTTTTTCTGTGCCGGCGCCTGCATAGCGGAACTCCGGCGACTGACAGGCCGGACAGCGCACCGGCACCGGCTTTTCTTCGCCGCAGATATGGCAGACCAGTTTGGCCTGCGCCTTATGATAGGTCATGCCGACGCTGCAATGCTCGCACTCCGCCACGTAGCCGCACTCTGGACAGAGCAACGAAGCCGAAAAACCGCGGCGGTTCAGAAAAATCATCGTCTGTTCGGCACGGTCAATCCGCGTGCGGATCGCCTCCACCAGCTCGCGCGAAAACAGTACCGGCTTGCCTTCCTGCTGCGCCGCAATGCGCATATCCACAATGCGGATCGGCGGCATCCGGCGGTCATCCACACGGATCGGCATATCAATATAGCGGTACTTGCCGCTTCTGGCGTTGGAATAGGATTCGAGCGCAGGCGTCGCCGAACCGAGCACGACGGAGCACTTTTCCATCCGGCCGCGCATGACGGCGGTGTCGCGGGCGCTGTAGCGCGGCGCTTCGTCCTGTTTGTAGGTCGGCTCGTGCTCCTCATCCACCACGATCAGCCCGAGGTTATGAACCGGAGCAAACAGCGCCGAGCGAGCGCCGACGACAATCTGCGCTTCGCCGGAGCGGATGCGGTGCCACTCGTCATAACGCTCGCCGTCGGAAAGCGAGCTGTGCAGAACAGCCACCCGTTCCGGCTTGTCGGCAAAGCGTGAGCGGAAACGGTCAACCGTCTGCGGCGTCAGCGCAATTTCCGGCACCAGCACAATCGCTCCGCGCCCCTGCGCCAGCGCATGGGAAATCGCCTGCAAATAAACCTCGGTCTTGCCGGAACCGGTCACGCCATGAAGCAGAACCACCGGAGGCTCCGGCTCGTCCATCGCGTCAATAATCCGTTTCAGCGCATCGGCCTGCTGAGGCATCAGAGTCAGCGGCTCGGTCTTGAGAAGTTCAACACCTTCGTGCGGATCGCGGTAAACCGACTCGTTCGAAATTGTTACCAGACCCTTCTTCTCCAGTGTCTTCACCGGCGCAGCGGTTACACCCGCCGTTTCCGTCAGCTCGGACAAAAGCATCGGCCCGTTCTCTTCCAGACATTGGATGATTTTTTTCTGAACCGAAGTTAAATGTGGAAGCGGCATCCCTGCCGCTGGGCTAAGCGGCTGAAAGCCGCTTCCGCTCTGTCCGGGATTATCCTGAATGTACTTACGGATGCGGGCCATTTGCTCAGCGCTTCGCACAATGTGGTCGAAAGACTCTTTCTGCCAAACAGCACCTTTGGCTCCTCTCTGCCGGTTCAATTCACTCGCTGTGTAGGATTTCCAGCTATGCAGAATATCCGACAGCAGATTGTCAGCCAAAGGGGAAACCAGCACATGCACATGGTTCGGCATCACGACAAACTCATGAAGCTTGTATCGCTCGCCGTCGCATTTCTTCAGCGCGTTTTCGACCAGTTCTTTGGCTTCCTTTTCGGCGAGCCGACAACTGCCATATCCGGCATCCAGCCAATTTTGCAGGCGATCAGGAAACAGTTGATAGTATTCGCGCCGGGTTGCTTCATCATACGGCTCGGGGTGTTCTTTCCGCCATAAAGACCGCTCTTCTTCCCACTGCCGTAACTTTTCTTTTGGAAGTGAGTCCGCCAGCCGGAAGGTCACAAAATACGCCGCACCATCCTGTCGCCAGTGCGGAAGAAGGCCTTTTAAATCGGCGATTTGTTCAGATGGATCGAAGTAGTTAATGGCGGAAGCGACATCCTTGCCGCTGGCTATTTCCTCGACTACTGAGCCCAGCGGCAGGGATGCCGCTTCCACATTATTCAACGCCACCATCAGCTGCTTCTTTCCGCCGCTTTCTTTGTTGCGGACGACAGCGGGGAGCAAAGTCCGCACGCAGGTTTCAAAAGGTGCCAGATAATAGGACGACATCCAGCGCGCCAGCTCCATTACCGATTCGGTAATGAGCGACTTTTCGCCCAGCACTTTGCCGATCGGTTTCAAATCGTCGAAAGCCGACTTATCCGCAAAGCCGACCACGAATCCGCTGACCATCCGTGACCGGAACGGCACTTCGACCCGCGATCCGATTTCGACCAGCGGCCGGAGCGGTTCGGGAATCAGATAGTCAAACTCGCGATCCAGCGAGAGGTCGACAGCGACTTTGGCGATACGGCTCATGGCGAAAGATTGTAACCACTAATGGACACGAATGAACTCTAATTTAGAAATTCCGGATTAGTGGTCAGTCACCGATGATTTTGACAAGGACGCGCTTGTCTCGCAGGCCGTCGAACTCGCCGTAGAAGATCTGCTCCCACGGACCGAAGTCGAGTTTGCCGCCGGTGACGGCACAGACGACCTCGCGGCCCATGATCTGGCGTTTGAGGTGTGCGTCGGCGTTATCTTCAAAACCGTTGTGGGCGTACTGGCTGTGCGGTTTTTCCGGAGCCAGCTTTTCGAGCCACTTTTCAAAGTCCTGATGAAGACCGCCCTCGTCGTCGTTAATGAAAACGCTGGCGGTGATATGCATGGCATTGACGAGACAAAGTCCTTCCTGGATACCGCTTTCGCGCAGGCACTCATTCACATCAGGAGTGATGTTGATGAAAGAGCGCCGTTGCGGAGCCTTGAACCAGAGTTCTTTGCGATACGACTTCACAGTTTAATCCGCTTGGCGTCTTTCCAGAGTTTTTCGAGATCGTAGAGGTTGCGCATTTCGAGATTAAAAACGTGAACCATCACACCGTCGTAGTCGGCAATCACCCAGCCGCTGTCGCCGGTACCGGCGGCGCGATAACCTTCGTACTGCTCATTTTTGAAAAGGCGCTGAAGCCCGTCGCTCAGCGATTTGAGATGCGGGGCATTGGCGGCGGTGGCGACGACGAAATAGTCGGAAATGTTGGCCACTTCGCGCAGGTCGAGAATCACAATATTCTCCGCCTTCTTATCGTCTAAAAATTTAACGGACTTCAGGACGACATCAGGAAGCTCTGGGGTCTTCTTCACGGCTTTGGCCTTCGGGGCCGCCGGAATTTTCGCCGCAACTTTAGCTTTCGGTGCGGCCGGAACTTTCTTCACGGCTTTGGCTTTTGGAGCCTTCGACGCAACTTTTTTTACCGCTTTCGCTTTCGGGGCGGCAGCCTTCTTCACGACCTTCGTTTTTTTCTCAGTCACCTTCTTCATCTTTGTCCTCCAGCTTCTAAACTCAATTCACCCGTAGAGGTGATGTTCCGCAATATACATTTCCACTTCCGGCGGCACAAGGTAGCGGATACTCAGCCCCTCGGCCAGCCTCATCCGGATCTCAGAGGCGGAAATTTCGACCTCATGAATCCGGATCAGCCGCTCCATCAGCCGGGTTTTCCAAGGCTCGGAAAGCTTAATCTGCTCCGCAACCCGCGCCGGGTCTTCGCCGCCGCGCGCAAACGGCACGATGGTGCAGAGCTCGAGCAGCTTATCCACATTCCGCCAGCAATGGAGTTCGACCAGTGAATCGAGGCCGACGATGAAAAACAGCTCCGCGCCGGGATGCTCAAACTGAATCTGCGTTATCGTGTCGAAGGTGTAGGAAACCCCGCCGCGCTGAAGCTCCATATCGGAAACCTCAAAACTCAGATTGCTTTCGGTCGCCAGCTGGAGCATTTCAAAACGGTGACGACCTTCCGCCAGCGCCTTATCCTGCTTATGCGGCGGCACGGCGGCCGGCACAAAAATCAGCCGGTCGAGTTCCAGCTGTTCCACCGCGTCCTGCGCAATCGTCAGGTGCCCGATATGCACCGGATCAAACGACCCGCCGAATACGCCGATCCGCTCTGTGGTTTTATTTGTCATTTCGTGATTTCACTGCGCTCCCAGACGCCGTTGCCGTTTTTGTCCAAAGCTTCAAACCGTTTTTTGAGCTCCGGCACGTTGCGTCCTGCGGCATTCCCGGTAAATTCCTCCGGAGAAACTTTCCCGTCCAGATTAACGTCCCGCGCTTTGAACAAACCGGCACCTCCGGTGACCGGTGCCGGAGTGACACTTTTACCGTCCAGATAATAGTCGAAATATTCCTGCGCCTGAGTGCTTATTTTTTGCGTGTCCAGTCCCGGCGGCTGAAGCGTTTCGCCCCACGCCTGCAACTGAGTCCGGAGTTCACGGACCAGTTCCGGATGCTGGGCAATCAGGTTATGCTTCTCTTCAAAATCATTCGTCATATCAAACAGATATTCCCGGTTTTCCGCCTTGATATATTTCCACGGCCCTTTGCGGATAGCGGACTGGCCGCTCCAGCGCCAGTAAAGCGCCTCATGCGGCGCGCCGGTTTTCTGTCCGGTCAAATAAGGAATCAGATTCACGCCGTCCAGCACCGGATCATGCGGCAGTCCGGCCAGCGCCACGGCGGACGCCGCCACATCCAGCGAAATCACCGGATTCGTGTACACCTGCCCGCCGGGAATTACGCTCTTCCAGTACACGAGAAACGGCACGCGCATTCCGCCTTCCGTGAGCATCCCTTTTTCTCCGTTCATCGGATTGTTCAGCGAACCGTCCCACCTGACTCTACCGCCAGGCATATCCGCCTGAAGGGGTGCGCCGTTGTCACCGATCACAAAAATCAGCGTCTTCTCCTCCAGTTTCAGATCGCGCAACGTCTGCATGATCTGCCCGACGCCGTCATCCACCGCCGAAATCATCGCCAGCGCCTGACGGCGGCATTCCGGCATCGGCTCCTTAAACCGGCTCAGATATTTTTCTGTCGCATCCTGAGGAACATGCGGCGCACGGTAAGCCAGATAAAAGAAAAACGGCTTATCCTGATACCGCTTGATAAACGCACAGGCTGCCGCGCTGCACGCATCCAGATGATACAGTCCCGTGCTTTCCGGACCGGCGGGAACATCGCGACCCTCCAGATTAAAATTGGCGTACCCCGGATTACTGCTGTGCTTATAGAAAACCTGATCGAATCCGTGACTGACGATCTCCTTTTCCGGCCCCAGATGCCACTTCCCCGCCATGCCGGTGGCATAACCGGTTGCTTTGAGACGCTGGGCAATCGTCAGCGTCTTATTGAAACCGTCCAGACCGCCGGGCTGTTTGAACTGTTCGTTCGACTCCACGCCGAGTTTATTCTGGTACTGCCCGGTCATCAGCCCGCAACGCGACGGCACACACTGCGGCGCGGTGCTGTGGCCATCCGTCATCCGTACGCCGCCCAGCGCCAGCCGATCCAGATTCGGTGTCTTCACATCAGTGAAAACGCCCTGACAGCTCAAATCGGCATAACCGTGGTCGTCGGTATAAATCACCAGAATGTTCGGCTGAGCGTCTTTGGCAAATGCCGCGCCGCCAATCTGCGCCAGCGCCGCCGCCATGGTGATGTTTTTTACAGTTCGCTTCATTGGTATTCTCCGGCTTTCCGAAACCCTGATGACGGCGGCGACTCTACCTGATTTTTCCGACCATTGGAAAGTCTCGTTCTCTCCGCCATAAAATTCGATCACCGCCAAGACGCCAAGAACATCCCTTCCGCTGGAGGATTGGGTCTGAAAATGTGGAAGCGGCATCCCTGCCGCTGAGCTCAGAGGCAGGGATGCCTCTTCCACCTTAAAATCTTTGCCGCTGCCGCGCTTGCCTGCCACGCCGTAGCTATGCGAAGGCGGGCCGCCCCGTCTACCCTGCTTGTCGCGCCGAAGTGTCCGAAGGCGGAAGCTTGCCGAAGGGCCCGCCAACCTGTTAAAAACATCCCGTTCCGCAAGTGTGTTTGAATCAAAAAACAGGCAATTAACGATCCATTGTCTTATAAAAAACGCTGAATATATGTGTCGCAAAGCGAAAAGAGGTTGTTATGAAATTACAAAGACTTCTGGTGTTGTTTATTGTTGGGTCATTTTGCCTGCCGTTTGTAAGTCGCGGGCAGGAAGATGACCGGTCGTTCGAGCGAATGGCTCTCACCGGGGATGTAAAAGCTCAAACTGTAATGGGACTTCGCTGTACTGATTTAGTGAAATCATATGCCTGGTTTAGTATTGCTTCCATGCGAGGAGAAAAAAGTGCGTTCGAACTTCGCTCAATAATCCAAAAGAATATGCGTCAACAGATCGATATGAGTCTACAGATCAAAAAGGGAGAAGATCCGTCCCTTTTACTTCGTTCAGATGAGATGTACCAAAAACAAATCAACGAAGGAGAGCAGCTTGCCAAAAAACTCGATCAAGAAATAAGAGCAAACCAGATAGCGGTACTACGAAAAGCAGAACAGGAGAAATTTGTCGGTCGGGGAAAGGATTCGCTGGCTTCAGATGTGCAAAAGGCTCTCAACGGTGATGCCAAAGCGCAAGCCTTGGTTGGCACATGGAGTCCTTCTGATGAGGTGCAGAAATATGCTTGGTTGAGTTTGGCCGCCGATCAAGGAGAAGAAACGGCGGTAAAACCTCTTTCGATTTATCAGAAAAATTTGACCCCTAAGCAAATCGAAGAAGCAAAAAAACTCACTCAGAAAATCGATCAGGAAATAAAAAGAAACCAGCTGGTGACATTGCCAAAAGAAGTGGTGGAGCGGGTTCTGGCGGAAGAAATAGTAAAACGGGAACAAACGGCGACATTGCAAAGGGCAGAGCAGGAGAGAGAAGCTGCTCGCGCATTGGCAGAAAGAACCAGAGAGGGCGAAAGACTGGCGGCATTGCAAAGGGCAGAGCAGGAGAAAGAAGCTGTACGTGTCTTGGCAGAAAGAGCCAGAGAAGTCAAAAAACAGGAAAGAGAGGTGACCGAACAGGCGCAGCAGATAGAGATGCAGAAAAAGAACGAGAGAATAGTCGAATGGTGGTCTGGAATAATAACCATATTTATCCTTTGTGCTGTTTCTTATGCGGCATACCGCATGAGACGGAGTAAGATCGGTTGGGGTTCTGTAATTGTTCTCTTTTTAGGTATTTGTAGCATGATCATGGGTGTCGTCGGATTTGAGGTGAAGAAGCAGGTCGACACGGCAATAATAACGCGAGGATGGCTCAGAGCCGCCATAGAAAAAAAACCGCAAGTAGAATACGAGCCCGTCTATAAAACGTGTGAAGCAGACGTTGGAGACCGAGTTAGTCAGTTTATCTTCGGGGTGTGTGTAACTTTGGGTGGCCTCGTATGGGCAGGCAAGCGTCTCGGCGCAGCCCAGATAAAACTCCAGTTCCAAGAGGAAATTGATTCAGCGGGCTGGATGCCCGCAGTGAGCTTGCACCAAGCGTTCCTTGCTAATGAGGTTGCTGCTAAAGTGAAGTACAAGGGTTGTCAAGTTCGCGTGTACGGTATAGTCACCAAGATTGACCCGATGGGTATTGAGTTGGACAGCTGCGTATATTGTCAGGGGCCAGTATCCGGTTTCCCTCGTGACGTTTTGATGAAACTAAATACCGGTGCGATCGTCCATGTCAGCGGGACATGCAAGGTCAGATTCAGTCGTGTCTCACTTCACGGTTGTCTGATACAGGAAGGACAAGCAACAGCATGAGCGACGAGTGATGAGCGGCTATCTACCTTGTTGGGTTATTTCATATTTCTTTAGGTCGGAAAAAAATTCTGTTGTCTTTTTCGCTCGTCGTTCGAAAATCTCTGTTCGCGCAAGTTCTATTAATTCATCTCTAGACGGATTAACTCCGCCTTTTTGACGAGGATCAAAGTCATGCTTCAGATTGTTGCAGACTGAACATGCCAGAACTAAATTGTCCTCTTTATCTTCGCCATTTGCTTTGGAGGGAATGAGATGGTCGAGAGTAGCTCCCATGTAAGCATCCATATCAATAAAGAGATCTTTGCCGCAATAAACACAACGTGCTTTGAACTCTTGGTATTTTCTATCCCAAATATCGGCCATAATTCGAGCTCCTAAAAACGGGGTTTTCGCATTCAAGTTTTCTTTATTCCAGACTTTAGAATCGCTCTGCGCCTTGGCGGTAAAAACTCTCACGCATCCAGCTTCTTCTTCAGCATGGCGATGACGGCGGGGGGATTGGCTTTACCTTTGCTCTGTTTCATGACGTAGCCCATGAGCGCGTTGACGGAGGCCGGATTGCCCGCTTTGTAGTCGGCGACGGCTTTGGCGTTTCCGGCGATAGCTTCTTCGGCCCATTTTTCAAGCGCGCTGTCGTCGTTGACCTGCGCCATCCCTTTGGCTTCGACAATCGCTTTTGGGTCGCCGCCTTCGGCGAAGAGAATTGCGATCAAATCATTGGCGGCATTGGAGCTGATGCTTCCGCCGCCGACCAGATCGGCGACCTGCGCCAGCGTGTCCGGCGTCAGCTGGCTTTCGGTAACGCTAACGCCCTTCTCGGTGACGAGGCTGGCGACTTTGCCCATCATGTAGTTTGAAACCAGCTTGTACTGCTTGGTCTTATGACAGGTGGTGTCGAAGAAATCAGAGATGTGTTTTTCAGCGGTGAGAACTTTGGCATCGTAGTCGGGCAGTCCGAGTTCGCGGACGTAGCGTTCGCGGCGCTGAACCGGCAGTTCCGGCAGTTCAGATTTCCACTGGTCAATCTGCGCGGCTGAAATTTCGACCGGAAGCAAATCCGGCTCGGGAAAATAGCGGTAGTCGTGGGCGTTTTCTTTGGTGCGCTGGGAAAAGGTTTCGCCGCGGTCGGAGTCATAGCCTCGCGTTTCCTGAACGACTTTTCCGCCGTTTTCGATCACTTCGATCTGGCGCTCGATTTCAAAGTTGATGGCTTCAACGATGAAACTAGGCGAATTCATGTTCTTAATCTCAACCTTCGCACCGAGTGTTGACTGTCCGACCGGACGGACGCTGACGTTGACGTCGGAGCGCATGTGCCCTTTTTCGAGGTCGCAGTCGGAAATGCCGCCGTATTCCATGATCAGCTTCAAGGCCTGAATATAGGCGAAGGCGTCATCGGCCGAATGCATGCACGGCGTGGAAACAATTTCCATCAGCGCGGTACCGGCGCGGTTATAGTCGATCAGACTGCCGCTGGCGGCGTGGGTGTTTTTGGCGGCGTTTTCTTCCTGATGGATGCGCTCGAGAGTGAAAGTTTTCAGGTGACCGTTTACTTCCGTCACGATCTGTCCGCCGAGGCAGAGCGGACGGTCGGCCTGCGTGATCTGGTAGTTTTTGGACATGTCGGGGTAAAAATAGTTTTTGCGGTCCCACTTGGAGTGCGGGTTGATTTCGCAGCCGAGCAGAAGTCCGGCCTTGCAACAGAGTTCGATGGCTTTGGCGTTGAGCACCGGAAGCGCGCCGGGATAGCCGAGGCAGACGGGGCAGACGTTGGTGTTCGGCGCCGCGCCGTACTCGTGCTTACAGCCGCAAAACATCTTCGTGGCCGTTTTCTGCATTACATGGGTTTCAAGACCGATACATGCTTCATATTTCATAGGGGCGCAAGTATCCATAATTCGCCCTTCAATTCAAGCGGGGATGCCGTTACAGTTGCGTCCCTTTAAAGGAGAAGCCATGCAGCAACGAATTTCAGCCTTGAGTGAACAGTTGAACCGCATCCGGGGAGCCATTTCGCAGGTGATCGTCGGCCAGCAGGATCTGATTGAAAAAATGCTTACCGCCCTGCTCTGCAACGGCCACGTTCTGCTGGAAGGCGTCCCCGGCATCGCCAAGACGATGATGGTCAATTCGCTGGCCGGTGCGCTCGACGCCCAATTCAGCCGTATCCAGTTCACCCCCGACCTGCTGCCCGGCGACCTGATCGGTACGCAGATTTACCGTCCGGAAAGCGGCACTTTCGAAACCCGCAAAGGACCGATCTTCGCCAATCTGGTGCTGGCCGATGAAATCAACCGTTCACCGGCCAAGGTACAGAGCGCGCTGCTGGAAGCGATGCAGGAACATCAGGTGACGCTGGGAAACGAGACATATAAACTGCCCGAGCCGTTCATGGTGCTGGCCACCCAAAACCCGATTGAGCAGGAAGGCACCTACGCCCTGCCCGAAGCGCAGATCGACCGTTTTATGTTCAAGCTGATTGTCAGCTACCCCGGCATGAACGACGAGCATGCTATCCTGAAGCGCATGGCGCGAACCGCGCCGAAGACCACGGTGAAACCGGTCGCCTCGCTGGCCGACATTCTGGAAATGCGCAAACTGGTCGACGAAATCTATCTCGACGAAAAGATCGAACGCTACATTCTGCGCCTGGTCGCCGCGACCCGCGATCCGGCCACCTGCAGGCTGGCGGACATGAAACCGTATATCCGGTTCGGTGCCTCGCCGCGCGCTTCAATCTATCTGGCGCTGGCCGCCCGCGGTCATGCGCTGGTCCGAGGCGAGCAGTTTGTTGTGCCGGACGACGTGAAGGCCGTCATGCACGACGTCGTCCGCCACCGCATCGCCATCAGCTACCGCGCCGAGGCCGAAGGCCTCAACTCCGACGCCCTGCTGGACCGGATCGTGGCAGCCGTTCCGGTTGCCTAATGACGAAGCACTAAAGACGACCCAAGGATGAAGGAATGCCAATCGCGGATGAAAATCTGTATTTTCTCCAATGTAGAGTAAGCGTCCCCGTTTGCTTAAACGAGCGGGACGCTCGTTCTACTTTTTTCAGGGCTTCTTCCGTACTTGGTTTTTCGGATTTTCATGCATTAAAGGAGGCACTCCGTAATGCATGATATGGACAAACGCCTGCGGCAGCTCCAGCTGCAAACCCGCTATCCGGTCGAGCACCTGCTCGCCGGCGAATACCGCAGCGTTTTCAAAGGGCGAGGCATGGACTTCGACGAAATCCGCCCGTATGAACCGGGCGATGATGTCCGCACCATCGACTGGAATGTCACGGCCCGCACCGGCCACCCGCACATTAAACGCTACATCGAAGAGCGCGAACTCGCCGTATGGTTTCTTGTCGATACTTCCGCCTCCTGCCGTACCGGCCACGGCGAACGCACCAAATGGGATGCGATACACGAAATCACCGCTCTGCTGGCGCTCTCCGCCACCCGCAACAACGACCGCACCGGATTGATACTTTTTTCCGACCGCGTGGAGCAGGTCATTCCGCCGCGCAAAGGGCGGTTGCATGCCAT
The DNA here is from genome assembly GCA_041661845.1 of Kiritimatiellales bacterium. Taxonomy (GTDB): domain Bacteria; phylum Verrucomicrobiota; class Kiritimatiellia; order Kiritimatiellales; family Tichowtungiaceae; genus Tichowtungia. Next base: position 22,084 of record JBAZTQ010000051.1, read on the forward strand.
GCGGCTGTTGAATGATCTTCTTAAAGCTGAACCGCAGGGCCGGGCAACCAATCTCCAGCCCGCGCTCGATGCACTGGCCCACCTCGCGCGGCGGCGCAGCCTGATTTTCATCATCTCTGACTTCCTGTTCGACACCGG
>JBAZTQ010000052.1:0-22215 GCA_041661845.1 Kiritimatiellales bacterium
AGCGAGATCAATCTGGCCGATGACCTGAAGGATTTTAACGAGAACATTCCGCAGAAGGATAAAAACCTCCTGCTGAATATTTTCAAATTCTTCACGCAGGCCGATGTCGATGTCGCGGGCGGCTACTCCACCCTCTTCCTGCCGACCTTTAAGGTGCCGGAAGTCCGCATGATGCTCAGCGCCTTCGCCGCGATGGAGGCCGTGCATCAGGACGCTTACTCGCTGCTGCTGGAAACGCTCGGCCTCGGCGACGATGAATACACCGCGTTCATGTCGATTGCCGAAATGAAGGAAAAGCACGAATACCTGCTCAACTTCAACATGGAGACGCCGTTCGAAATGGCCAAGACGCTCGCGGTGTACAGCGCCTTCACCGAAGGCATCCAGCTCTTCAGCAGCTTCGCCATCCTGATGAACTTTCCGCGCTTCAACAAAATGAAAGGCATGGGGCAGATCGTCACCTGGAGTATCCGCGATGAAAGCCTGCACGTTGAATCAATGGCACTGCTCTTCAAAGCGTTCATCAAAGAGCACCCGGAACTCTGGACCGACAAACTGAAATACGAAATCTACTGCGCCGCCGAGCGCTCCGTGGAACTGGAAGACCGCTTCATCGACATTGCGTTCGAACTCGGTGCCGTCGAAGGTCTCACGCCCGACGAAGTGAAAGCCTACATCCGCTACATCGCCAACCGCCGCCTGATCGGCATCGGCATGAAAAGCATCTACACCGTGCCGGAAAATCCGCTGCCGTGGCTCGACTACATGCTCAACGGCGTCGAACACACCAACTTCTTTGAGAACCGCTCCACCGAATACGCCAAAGCCTCCACCACCGGCAACTGGCAGGATATATTCAAGTGATGAGGGAGCGCATTCGTGGGTCACACTTTTGAATTAGCCGGCTTAGTCCTATTAATGAATCTGCCACTTGGGTATTGGCGTACCGGAGTGAAGAAGTTTTCCGTACGGTGGTTCATTGCAGTCCACGCAGCTATTCCTTTCGTTGTTTTACTGCGAATGGCGCTGGGCGTCGGCTGGCAGTTGGCCACTTTCCCGTTATTTGCCGGGGCCTATTTTTTGGGGCATTTTCTGGGTGGCGAATATCGCGGATGGCGAAAACGGATAGGTCGGCTATAGGCTTTTGTCCTTGGGCGTCCATAGAAAACCGCTCTTAACTGTGGGTGCGGACGGGCTCCGGTGCTCTTGACCGAACTGTGGCCGCGCCTGTTCCGAATCGCAAAAATTCCGCACAAGCATTAAATAGTGCTGTAACTTCGATGAGAAAAAAGTATGTCTTGTAACCGGTTAATCACCCGAAATTTTAGAACTGTTGAATTTTACGTATAAACGAGATGGCAAATGAGCACTATTGAATCAGAAAATATTGAAAAACGGCCGGAAGATCGCGGGCAAAGCGCGCCACCTGTCGTCGAGGGAGCCTCCAACCCGCCTGAAAAAAAGAATTCAAAATTCAGCACGCTTGATGACGATCTCTCCTTTTTAAACAGCCTGCCTTCAATCGGAAAACCGGAGAAAAAACCTGCGGTGATTGAGAAGCCCGGGGCGGTTGCAAACAGCTCGTCCGAAATTGCGCCCCAACCTGCTGCGCCTGTACAAGCACCTCAGCCGCCAGTTGCAACACCTCCGCCAGCACCTAAAGCCGATCAAAAAGAAATGGTTCGACCAGTACCACCATCGGTTGAGCCCGCACCGGTCATCGCAAAGACCCCGGCACCAGTCGTAAAAGAAATTGAGAAGCCGAAGGAAGACCGCGGGCCAAGCGCGCCACCGGTGATCGAGAAAGCAGCCACCCCTCCTGAAAAGAAGGATGCAAAATCCAACACGTTTGATGACGATCTCTCCTTTTTAAACAGCCTGCCCGCAATCGGAAAACCGGAGAAAAAACCGGCGGTGATTGAGAAGCCCCAAACGGTTTCAAGCAGCTCGTCCAAAATTGCGCCCCAACCTGCTGTGCCTGTACAAGCGCCTCAGCCGCCGGTTGCAACCCCTCCGCCGGCGCCTAAAGCCGATCAAAAAGAAACGGTTCGACCAGTACCACCAGCGGTTAAGCCCGCACCAGTCATCGAAAAGACCCCGGCACCAGTCGTAAAAGAAATTGAGAAGCCGAAGGAAGACCGCGGGCCGAGCGCGCCACCGGTGATCGAGAAAGCAGCCACCCCTCCTGAAAAGAAGGATGCAAAATCCAACACGTTTGATGACGATCTCTCCTTTTTAAACAGCCTGCCCGCAATCGGGAAACCGGAGAAAAAACCTGCGGTGATTGAGGCGCCCCGGGCGGTTTCAAGCAACTCGTCCAAAATTACGCCCCAACCTGCTGTGCCTGTAAAAGCGCCTCAGCCGCCGGTTGCAACACCTCCGCCAGCGGTTAAACCGGCACCGGTCATAGCAAAGACCCCGGCACCAGTCGTAAAATTAAAACCGCAGCCGCAACAGGTCAGGCTTCCTCCGAAAGCGGCCCCTTCCAGCCAAAAGCAGGTACCGAAGAAAACGCAATCGCAGATTCAACGCGAAGCGAAAAACAGACTCGAAAAGGAAAAAGCGGAGGCTAAAAAAAGCAAAAAACAGGAAGCGCATCAGGCCGCTAAAAACGGAAAGTCCGCTCCGAATGCAAAAGAGCAACCTCCCGAAAAGAAATCGTTATTCAGAAGGCTTTTAAAATTCTAAAGGGCCGGAGGCGGAAGGCTTTATTCGCACCCATTTTTTTGACGCCGATGGTTTCTTCCGCTCCAAAACCAGCCATGCCGGAAGCACCGATAAACGGCACGGCAGGTTTCTGCGCGGTGAACGCCTGCAACAGCATCGCTTTCTGATCCGCACGGTCAAAGGCTTCGATCACCCCATCCACATTCCGAACATTGGAAACAGGTTTCCCTGCCAGCGCTCAAGCAAAAGCACCGGCTCATCCATTGTTATGGAGCGTTTGGCAGCCCCGTCCCGGGGGTGTTTTTGGCCGAGTTTTATGTTGCGGGGGTCGGGGTCGGCCTTTATATTCCGGACTCATTTTTCAGGGAATTTGAACCCGTAACCTAAGGAGCAGAAATGTCAGTTATCGTAGAAGTATTGGCCCGTGAAATTCTCGACTCACGCGGCAACCCGACCATTGAAGTGGATGTGATTCTCGAATCCGGCGTAATGGGCCGCGCGGCCGTTCCGTCAGGCGCCTCAACCGGCGAAAACGAAGCGCTCGAACTGCGCGACGGCGACAAGAAACGTTACCTCGGCAAAGGCGTTCTCAAAGCCGTTGAAAACGTAAACGAAAAGATCGCTCCGGCCATCATCGGCATGGATGCGCTCGACCAGGTCGGCGTTGACCGTTTCATGATCGACCTCGACGGCACCAGGACCAAGAGCAACCTCGGCGCCAACGCCATCCTCGGCGTTTCGCTGGCTATGGCCCGCGCTGCCGCTGATTACCTGAACGTTCCGCTCTACCGCTACATCGGCGGCACCAACGCCAAAGTTCTGCCGGTTCCGATGATGAACATCATCAACGGCGGCTCGCACTCCGATGCCCCGATTGCCTTTCAGGAATTCATGATCCGCCCCGTCGGCGCGAAGTGTTTCAGCGAAGGTCTGCGTTGCGGCGCTGAAGTGTTCCATGCTCTGAAAGCGATTCTGAAGAAAAAAGGTCTGAGCACCGCAGTGGGTGACGAAGGCGGCTTCGCTCCGACGTTCTCCGGCGGTACCGAAGAAGCAGCCGACAGCATCATGCAGGCGATCAAAGACGCGGGCTACAAGCCGGGCGTCGATGTAATGATCGGCCTCGACTGCGCCGCTTCCGAGTTCTACAAGGACGGCGTTTACGACTACTCCAAGTTCGAAGGCGCCAACGGTGCCAAACGCACTTCCGCCGAACAGGCCGACTACCTCGCCTCGCTGGCTGCCAAATACCCGATCGACTCGATCGAAGACGGTATGGACCAGAATGACTGGAACGGCTGGAAGATTCTCACCGACAAGCTCGGTGACAAGTGCCAGCTGGTCGGCGACGATCTGTTCGTAACCAATGTCGAATACCTCAAAAAAGGTATCGATACCGGTTGCGCCAACTCGATCCTGATCAAGGTCAACCAGATCGGCACGCTGACCGAAACGCTCGACGCCATCGAAATGGCCCACAAAGCCGGTTACACCGCGGTTGTCTCGCATCGCTCCGGCGAAACCGAAGACAACACGATTGCCGACATCGCGGTGGCAACCAACGCAGGCCAGATCAAGACCGGCTCGCTCAGCCGCTCCGACCGTATCAGCAAATACAACCAGCTGCTGCGCATCGAAGAAATGCTGGGCACTGAAGCCCGCTACGGCTGCTAAGACCAACCGTCAGCGAACACCGGCGCCCCGGGATTTCCCGGGGCGTTTTTTTTGTAATTTTTCCCGCCGGACGGAACCTCAGAATTTCATCCTTCATACTTCATAAATCATAATTTGTCCTTATACTGTCCGCCGTGAGTCCTCAGAAGTACTGGAATGCTATTTACCGTTATGCCGCGATTGCCGCTATTGGACTCGCGCTGACCGGCGTTGTTTTCGCCTTTCTGCCCAAGATGACCCAGTTCCGCGCTTACCAGGAAACCAAGAACGCGCTGGAAGCCGATATCCGCAACAAAGAGGAAGCCATCAAAGAGCTGCGCCTCAAGCAGGAGCGCTTCGGTTCCGACAAATATTTTGTACAGCAGATCGCCCACGAAATCGGCTTCGCCCATGAAGGCGAAACGATTTATCAGTTCAACGAAAAAGCCGCCAGCAATGCGCCGGCGGCCAACGGGAAAACGACACCATGAGAAAACCGATTGTCTGGACCATAGCGGGCGCGGATTCCGGCGGCGGAGCCGGTATTCAGGCGGATATCAAAGTCATCAATCTGCTCGGTGCACACGACTGCTCGGCCATTACCGCGCTGACGGCCCAGAATACTGTCGGTACCGGGCGTCTGGACTGGGTCGCACCCGATATGCTTTCCGCGCAGCTTGAAGCGCTCAAAGCGGATCTGCCGCCCGCCGCCGTAAAACTCGGCATGCTCGGCACGGCCGCTACGGTCGAACTCATCGCCGCCTTCCTCAAGAACGCCAAGTCGCCGTTCACCATCTGCGACCCGGTGCTGATTTCATCCAGCGGCGCGTTTCTGCTCGAAGCGTCCGCGTGGACGGTGCTCACCGAAAAACTTTTTCCCGTTGTGGATATGATCACTCCGAACATCCCCGAGGCGGAGCACCTGCTCGGCATGGAGATCGCCACGCCGGCCGACATTGAAGCCGCCGCCAAAAAGGCGCTGACCACGGGCGTTAAAGAAGTGCTGATCAAAGGCGGCCACGGCTCGCACGATATGGAACTTTCCAGCGATTACTGGAGCAACGGCAAAGACCACGCCTGGCTTTCCAGTCCGCGGGTTGAGACGAAACACTCGCACGGAACCGGCTGTGTTCTCTCGGCGGCAATCGCCACCGCCCGCGCACTGGGTTATCGTCCGCTCGACAGCATCATCGTCGCCAAGGCCTACCTTAATCAGGGATTGCGGCAGGCACCCGGACTGGGCAGCGGCTTCGGCCCCCTCGCCTTCAATCCGTGGGAAAAAGCCATGCAGGATCTTCCGTTCGTCACGCAAAAAACCGGTGAGCCGGGAGCCCGCGCCGTACTTCCGGTTACTGGAAAATAGCGCCCGTTTCCCGATGAAAGAAAAAAGACCGGTTTTCCAAAGTTTGGAAACCGGTCTTTTTTATCAGATGGTCGGGGTGACAGGATTTGAACCTGCGACATCTACACCCCCAGCGTAGCGCTCTACCAGTCTGAGCTACACCCCGCCAATTGCTAAAGCGCGAGAAACTATCACGCACTTCACAGGCGGTCAACGCGAGATTATCCGCGAGCGTTATTTGTTTTTTTATTCGCCGATTATCGTCTCGGCGCATTTTTGCAAATTCATTGTAGTCAATTAGTTGTATGTTTTTCTTTTATAATGAGGGCGACTTGTTTTACTCTCTTTCCACAAAAGCGGGCAAATCTTATGGAATATCTATCCTTCTGGAAAATGAGACAACCACCGTTCGAGTCGAACTGCGATGCGCAGTTTTTCTATGAAAGCGAAGCGCACGGTGAAGCACTGGCACGCCTGCTCTATCTGGTTTCGGATCGCGGAATGGGCATGGGAGCCATGACCGGCGAAATCGGCAGCGGAAAAACGATGGTGCTCAATGTACTGACTTCCCGCCTGCGCAAAGACCTTTACACCACTGTTAAGCTGCATACCGCCCATCTGCCCTTTGAGCATATTGTGGCGGAAATCAACCAGCAGCTGCGCGGCAAGGGTGAAGCCGCACTAACGGACGATAAATATTATCTGCTGAAGGAATTCGAGCAGCTCATACATAATAAAGTCAGCTCGATCGGCAAGCACCTGATTCTGATTCTGGATGAAGCACAGTTCCTGAGCGAAGTGTGCCTCGATGAACTGAAATGCCTGACGAACTACAATCAGCAGGAGTCGGTGCTGACGGTTATTCTTTCCGGCCAGCCGGAATTAAAAGCCAAACTGAGCGCCCTGCCGCAGATATATCAGCGGCTCGGCATGTTCTGCTACCTTAAGAATCTGCGTTACGAGGAAATGGCTCCGTATCTGGAACACCGCCTGAAAACCGCCGGTGCCGAAAAAACCGATATTTTCAATCCGAACAGCATTGATCCGCTCTTTTCGTTTTCCGGCGGATGCCCCCGGCAGATCAACCGCGTCTGCAAGCTGGCGGTTGACCGTGCCTGCCTGATGAAGAAAACTCAGGTCGATGCCGATATGATCCGTATGATTGTCCGCGATATCGAAAAGCACTTCGGTTGATCGGAGTTCCGATGAAAAAGGCGCTTATCGCCGGGTTTTCCGCTGTTCTCCTGTTCATTGCCGCCATGGCTGCAGATCATTTTTTCTTTGCCGGACATTACGTCTATCAGATACGCGCGAGTCATTTTTGGCGGAGTGAGCTATGGTCGATCGGTATCGTTCGCGGCGAAAAGCTATTTAAACTGATCACGCCGGAAAAGCCGATCCTGCGGGCCCGCGACATCACTGATACCGCCGCCCGCATGGTGGCCGATCCGTTTGCCGTACAGGAAAACGGGCAATGGTATCTTTTCTTTGAGATGGGCAGTATTACAACCCATCAGGGCAGATCGCACTGGCAACCAGCACGGACACCGCCAACTGGGTATACCGGCAGATCGTGCTGGATGAGCCGTTTCACCTCCCGTATCCGTCTGTGTTCAAGTGGAAGGATACATATTACATGATCCCGGAAACCCATCCCGTCTTTATCGTGCTGACCCGTTTCCAGCGCATTGGATCCACGTCGCCGACCTCGTTCAAGGCGATTACCGGCATCCGACCATTGTCCGGTATAATGACCGCTGGTGGCTTTTCGCATGTACGGGGCAGAATGAAAACATGGAAGTCTTCTACGAAGATGAACTGACCGGCCCGTGGCATGCTCATGCAAAAAATCCGGTGATTGCCGGCGATCGTACCCGCGCCCGGTGCGAAGGCCGTGCCCGGAAGGTGGACGGCAACGGGCATTAAAGCCTATTTACTGGACGCCGCACGCCGCAAGAAGCACTATGCAAGCCAAACAGGCGTTGTTATTAAGTCATGCAGAGTAAACTGAAAACCCTTGTTACCGTCATTGCCGACAGCAACTTTGTCATCCCTGTCTATGTGCTGATCCTGTCTCTTAAATATTTCGAGCCGGCACGGCGCGTTCACATTCTCGGCATTTTACTTACCGATGCGGAAAAGGCTTTCTTTACCCAGTTTGGAAATGTGTTTGTTTTCGACTCTTCCATTCCGCGCAGCGACATGCCGGGCTCCATGCGCATTATTGCCGATATCCTCAAAGGCGAAGCCCTGCTGACGGCGAAGGACTGTGATGAGCTCTGGGTTGCCCTGCTCGACGGAGACTGCATCGCAACCGGCCCTATCGAACCCTGTCTGGCTCCCGAAGTTCCTGCGCTCTACGCCCGCTCGCGTTCGAAGAAAGAAGACGCCCGTATTTTCCGCTATTATCACAGCCCAGGCGAAGCCATGCGCGGCATCCCGGCGCGGTTCTTAACCCGCCGGCAGAAAGATACCGGCCGAAAAACACGGCCGGCACGCACGACCACGGTTCTTTCCGGAAACCTCATCTTGCACCGGAACTATCTGGATTTCGCCCGTGTCTGGCAGAACTTCATGGAAAAAGTGCTGGATCATGTCAATCCGTCGAAAACGGATGCCGCCTATTACATACCGGCGGAATTCGCTTTGAGCGCCTGGCTGATGTTTGCGGACAACCCGCCTCCGGTACGCGAAGTACAGCTCAACAGTAATCCGGAAGCCTGTCCGGCTCACCTCGGACCGGCCCCGAAATACTGGCGGCTCTGGACATGGAAACACCTTCCGTATTCGATCCGGTCATGCACCTGCTCGACTGGGCAAAAAAACAGGGATATGCTATACCTTTATTGCCTTACGCCCTTAAAAAGCGTAATAAGCCGGCCATTGTGGCGATGGCTTCCGCCTGCGGAGTTTTTAATGCGTTGCGGTGGAAATTAAAACGGTTTCATAAAAAGATCGCCGGCAATTCGCCGGAACAGCAGGCGCGGCGTTACGGACAGCAGCGGATATGATGGAATATATAGAGGAAACGACAGGGTGAACTATGCGAGATAAACCAAACGACGACCTGCGCTTCGGAAAACCTGCTGAAGAAAAAACGATCATCACACCGGTTGCAGAAAAAACCCCTGAAGAAAAAGAAAAACCGGTTCCGCCGCAGCTTGACGAAGATGTCCCTTTCCGAATCAAAGACCAGTTCAACGGACTCGATACCATTCCGCCGACACTTGCACGTGATACGGCCCGTCCGTCCAAAGCGCAAGGACCGGGATCAGGGCTGTCGGAAAACGCGCGTCCCGGACACACGATCCGCAAGGAAAATGCTTTTCAGGATTTCTTCCGCAACCTCGACCTGATCAAAATCGTGCGCGGCATCTATCGGAAGTTCTGGATCGTACTGATTTCCGCCTTCGGCTTGATGATACTGCTTCTGCCGGTGGCGCACAGCCTGCAGGGCGGCGACAGCTGGTCCGCCGAGTCCGTCATCATCTACACCAAGCCGGCCCAGAAACAGATCGACACTCCCGGATCGACTTTCATGCTCCGTCCGCTCACGCAGGACACTCTGGTCGACATGTTTCTTTCGCCCGCGCATATCAAAGAACTCGAAGACGCAACCGGATTAAAGCACCTTCAGAAAAAGGTGTCGTTCAATTCGCAGAGCAAATCTGATGTGGTCACTTTGCGTGTCAGCGACATGCCGGATGAAAAGACCGCAATCGATACGGTCAACAAACTGAGCGGCATTATCATCAAAAACAACGACCTGTACTACCGGCAGATCGCCTCCGCAGCCTATGAACAGTATAAGACGCAACGTGAAGCCGCTGAACAGAATTTCAACGAAGCCGTAAAGGCCGTCGAAACGTTCCAGCTCAAAAACCAGTTACTCGAACTCAACACGCAGTATCAAAACTATTTCTCGTCAGTAAACGCAGCCGGCGAACGTCTAAGCATCGCGCAGGTCGCCCACGAAGGACTGCTGGTCCGCATTAAAAATTACGAAAAAATGATCGCAGAGCTGCCGGACGAGGTGCTGAACGAAGCACTGGAGGAAAACCCGCTTAAACGCCGCATTTCCAATGCCGAAGCCGCCCTGCTGGAGGCCCGGATTCAATACGCATCCGACAATCCGAAAATTCTGCGACAGGAACGGGAAATCGCAGAACTGCGCAAGCTGCTCCAGAGCGGAAGCTATGATGAGACTCGTGAACGCACCTATGTGAAGAACCCTCTTAAAGGCGAGCTCGAAGGCGAACTTCTCAAGCTTCGCTCAGAAGAAGATGTCGCTTTGCAGCAGATGGCCTCTCTGAAAAAAGATGTAACCGGTTTGCAGGTGAAATTCCAGGATCTGCCGCGCCTCGAAAAAGAGTATGCCGCCCTGCTTGAAAAACGCACTCAGGCGGATGCCGCTCTCAAAGCTTTCAAAGCCGGCGAACAGTCGGCCCGCCTCACAATGCAGGCCGGTTTATCGGACTTCAAACTCATCAGTCCGGCCGCCACCGCCGAAGCGGCCGCAGCCTCATTGATCGGTAAAATAATCCCGCTCGTCGGTTTAATCTTCGGCTTTTTTATCGGACTGATGCTGGTGCTCATCATTGAGCTGCTTGATGCCAAAATCCGCACACAGCAGCAACTCGAAAAAGCCTACGATGCGCCGTGCCTTGCCTCCATCATTGAAATCCCTAACCTGAATATCTATGACACCTATCAGCTGCTCCTGCCATCGCTGCGCGAAATTTCAGAGCGCCTGAATATCGTCCTGCAAGGTCATCGCGCCAAAGTGCTCGGTTTCTTCAGCTCGCTCGCCGGTGAAGGCAAGAGCATTCTGGCGTTCAATCTGGCGCGTTACTACAGTTCACTGAAAATCAAAGTGCTTTTCGTCGGCTTCGACGCGCTCCCCAATCCCTGCCTGCCCGCCACCGCCGAAATCGGCTGGCCGCAAAAGGGTATCGAGGACTATCTGCGAGGCGAAGCTGAACTGGCGGATATGATCACCGGCATGAATGGTGTGGATGTAATCCGCGTACAGGAGTTGCGCGCCGACCTGCTCGATCTGGCGAAAGGATCCGCCATGCCGCGCCTGTGGGATCTGCTCCGGCAGAACTACGATCTCATTATTACCGAAGCTCCTGCCGTGCTTGACCATCCGCTTTCCGGCACCATCGCCGGCTTTCAGGATGAAATCATCTATGTGCTGGCTTCGCCGGTCAGCGACCGCCGTCTCGTAGACGCCGGCCTCGAATTTCTCGAGGACCGCGGACTCGCGCCGCGGGCCATCATCTTCAACCGCGTCGATCCCTACTATCTCGAGGATGTCCGGCAGCAGCGCATTATTCGCAACCTTGCCGAGCATCGCAACCCGATGGACGAGTTGCTCGCCCGCCTCCGTCCGGCGTTTAATCTGTTCGCCCGCCTCCGTCCGGTCAGGCCGGACATGGTTAAAACGCCGGAAGAAACGCCGGCGGCCGCCGGATCGGACAGCGAACAAACCGCCATATTCCCGGAAGAAGACCTTCCCGAGTTCATCGGCGGAGAAGAAAATGAAAAAGCGGGCAGCCTCAACCCCTTGAAGCCTGAGACAGAAAAAGAGCCGGAGGAAATCTCATTCAAGGACTATCTCCGCAAACCAGACAACCGATCGATCGGGAAGCCCGGCAAGGGAACTGAGGACGATGAGAAATAAGCTATCCATCACAGCGGTTCTTCTGCTTCTGGCGGGTCTGACGCAGGCGGCGGATGACACTTCGGCCCGATCCAACCATGCGGATCAGATAACGGCGACCCAGAGGCGCTCGAAATTTCCGCCGGAATATTTCGTTCCGCACGGCCCGGAGAACCATAAACTGCAGATCGGCGACGAAGTGGAAATCGGCGTCTTCGGACAGCGCGATACGATCGCTGAAAATGTGCCGGTTGCGCCTGACGGCAAACTCTACTACATGTTCCTGCCCGGCATCCCCGCCGAAGGCCGCACGGCGGAAGAAGTAGCCAAAGAAATGGAATCCAAGCTTGGCCGTCTCTTTAATAACCCGGAGGTGTCCATCATTCCCGCGCGGTTTATTTCCAACCGCTTTGCCATCTTCGGGAAAGTCGAGACCAGCGGTATTTACCCTCTTGATACGCCGACCACGATCCGTCAGTCCATCGCCAAAGCACAGGGCATCGCCCTCGGCAAATATCACGACAGCTGGATTCCGATTCATAACTACAAAGACAGCTGGCTGCTTCGCGGGCAGGAAAAAATTCCTGTCAACTTCGTCTCCCTCATGAACAGCGACGACTTCTCCGAAGACATCTATGTGCGGCCCGGAGATGTTCTCTACATTGCCTCCGCGCTGGGCCGTGAAATCTATCTCATGGGCGAAGTAAACCAGTCCCAGTCGCAGCCTTTCACAGCCGGTCTGACGCTCACCCAGCTTATCTCCGGGCTCGACGCCGGTGCCGGCGGTTATAAAGAAGATACGGCGGACATCAAACGGGTCGTCATTCTGCGCGACGCCATGAACGATCCCAAGGTGTTCAAAGTCAATCTGGACGCCATTATGCGCGGCAAGGAACACAATGTGTTTCTTGAAGCCGGTGATATCGTATTCGTTCCTGAAAAATCATTCCTGTTCACCCGTACTCTCGTCAAAGCCATGGTCAGCACCTTCGTCAACACCTTTGCCGGCGAATTCGCCGGCGACCTTAACCGCAAATACCTTTACCCCGGCGGATTTACTACGCCCAGGGTGACTACACCATGAAAATAAAATATCCGATTTTGCTCCCGCTCTCGTTTCTGCTGACTGCGGTTCTCACCGCAGGCTGCACAGCACTGCGTGACAAACCGCCGCTCGAAAACAACAAAGAGCTTCAGCCCGCTGAAGTGCTCGAACTGCCCAATGCCGGCGATCTGTCGCTGCAGGAAATGAAACCCGGCGTGTGGATTCAGGTCAGCCCGGAGGAACAAACCGACACCAAGCTGCTCACAAAACCCAAAGACGGCCCCTATCTGCTCGGCGTTGGCGACGTAGTTCAAATCACTCTTTACGGCGAAGGCGACGCCGAAACCCGCCGCGTACTGCCCGTCGACCCGTCCGGCAACATCACCTACATGCTCCTCGGCACCATTCCCGCCGCCGGACGAACCATTGACGACCTCACGGCTGATATGCGCAAACGCCTGAATGAAAAACTCAATTATTCCATCCTCAGCATCATCCCGGCGCGCTTCAGCAGTCAGACCTTCACCGTGCTCGGACAGCTGAACAAGCCGCAGGTCTATCCGCTGCAAGGCCGCATGTATATCCTGGATGCCATTGCACAGGCCGGCGGCCCCAAAGTCGGTGTCATCCGCGATGTCAGCGCTGACATACACGACTACGCCCATGCCACCCTTGTGCGCGGAGGCGAAGTCATTCCGGTCGACTTCGAACGCCTTGTCTACAAAGCCGACGCTTCCCAGAATCTTGAAATCCGCAGCGGAGACATCATCACCATCCCCTCGGCACTGGACCGCAAAATTTACGTACTGGGAGCCTTTCACAACCCGCAAGGTATTCAGTTCGCCTCCTCGCAGACGACGCTCATGAATGCCGTCATTCAGGCGGGCGGTATCAACCGTGAGACCGGCGACGGGCACGTTCTCATCATCCGCGGCAATACCGTCAATCCCAAAGTCATGCTCATGGATATGTCGCAGTTCGACTCGAAAAAAGCGCGTGTTTTTAAAATCCTCAGCGGCCACGCCTTGGACGTTCCTCTTCAGGCTGGCGACATTGTCTATGCGGTGCCGAAAAAATTCGGTTTCTTCCGTGACGTCGTCAAGCAGGCTGTCACAACGTTTGGAACCACGCTTTCCCGCGACGCGGCAACCGACACCTGGCAGCGGCGGGTTGATCCGTTCAATTTCGGAACCGACCGGCCTCAGTAGACTTTACTGCGGCGGAAGTACTGTTCGGCAATCAGGTCGTAATCGAGTGCGCCGGTGATCCGGACATCAAAGCGGTCGCCGGGAACGGCATCAAACTCCGGCAGAAAAATGACACCGTCAACTTCCGGCGCTTCACGCTGAGAGCGTCCGATCAGCCCTTCTTCACCGGAACCGTCAACTATCACTTCAACGGTTTTCCCAACCTGCGCCGCGCAGCGCGCAGCGGAAACTTCACGCTGGGCTTCCATCAGAAGCGCGCGGCGCTCTTCTTTAACCGCTTCGGGCACGCCGTCCTGCATTTTAGCCGAAAGCGTTCCCGGCTCGGAGGAATAGGTGAAAACCCCGGCGTGGGTGAACCGGCCTTCCTTCACAAACGCCAGCAGTTCCTTGAAATCATCCTCCGTTTCGCCGGGATGGCCGGTGATGAACGCCGTACGGACGGCGCAGTCCGGAATGACGGCGCGGATCAGATCAAGCTTTTCCAATGTTTGGAATTGGGTGATTTGACGGCCCATCGCATTGAGCATCCGGTCGGAAATATGCTGAAGCGGCATATCAATGTACGGACAGAAGCGCGGATCTGAAGCCAGCACTTCCAGCACGTTCCGCGTGAGGTGCTGCGGACAGGCATACATCAGCCGGAACCAGATATCCTCACGGATCTCGTCGCGCAGTCTGCACAGCAGCGGCTTGAGGTGCAGTTCGCCGTCCCGGTCCTTGCCGTACGCGGTAGTGTCCTGCGCAATCAGATTGATTTCAACCGCACCCGCCTCAATCAGCGCGCGCGCCTCGGCAATAATATCGTCCATCGGGCGGCTGATCTGCTTCCCGCGTATCCGCGGAATCGAGCAGAAGGTGCAGGGATTGGAACAGCCTTCGGAAATTTTTAAATAAGCGGTGTGCGGCGAGCCCATCCGCAGACGCGGGCGGATCAGAAAATCGCTGTAACCTTCCGGCTCGGATTCCGTGCTCTTTTCGCCCAGCAGTCCGGCACAGATTTCCGGCAGGCGGCTGTAGTCGGGAAAAGAAACGCGTGCATCCGCGGCTTCCAGAAATTTTTCCAGTTCGGGACTGTCAGCCACACGCTTGACGAGACAGCCGACCGCCACGACGGCGCGCGGACCGCCGCCTTCTTTGAGCCCGCGCAGCTCGTGCAATACGCCCGCCGCTTCTTCGCGCGCATCCTGAATAAAGCCGCAGGTATTGACAAGGCAGATGTCGGCGTCAGCAGGTTCCTCGGCAATCATCCAGCCGCTCTCAACAAAACGTCCGAGAATAAGTTCGGAATCCACGGTGTTTTTGGCGCAGCCCAGACTGACCAGCGCAACCACCGGCGAACGGGCTGCTTGTTTTTTTGCATTCTTTTTCATGTTTTTATTCCGGAAAAAAATCACCCAGTTTGGAACCGCGCGCAGGCTTCATTTTCGCCGGCGCGACCGCCGGTGCTTCGCAGCGCAGCAGAAATTCCCGGCAGGAAATCACCGAGCCGCCGAACACTGAAACCAGCCGCTGCTCGATCCAGTCGGACGTAACCACCAGAATCCGCTCCGGATTTTCCGCATCGTGCACCATCTGTTCGATCAAACCGTCCGCCGTGCGATTGGACGGCGAAAAAACCACTTCGAAGTTCGGCGCATCGAAAGCGGCATCGCGGCCGCCTTCGCGGCCGTCGAATACCACCGTGATGCGCGGCGCCATTTCTGTTGCGGTGCGCTCAATACTACGAACCAGACGCTGGCGGGCCGTCTGCAAATCGTTCCGTCGGCCTTCCAGCGCACTGTCCTGATGCATCAGGTTGTAGCCGTCGATAATGAGCCAGTCGAAATCCATACGTTTTCCAATCGCCGGAAAAATCAGCGCGGAAGTTTGATTTTGCGGCGAATATACGTGGGCACGTCGAGGTCTTCGCCGTTCCAGATAGTGCGTTCTGCACCGCCGAAGGTGCGCGACCGCGGCTTGAGCACACCGGCCAGTTCGCCCTGTTTGCCGTCGCCGGAAAGCGGCTTGAGCCCGCCGCGCCCGTCGTCTACCAGCGGTTCTTTCCATGCTTCCGCCGCCAGAACAATGGCAGATATCCGTCCGGCAAAAGCAGGATCATTCGCAACTCCCATCTTGAGCCAGCACTCCTGCCCCTGCGGCGCAAGAGCTTCGGTAATGTGCTGAATTTCAGAAAGCTTCAGGTCATCACCGCCGGTGATACCGATGATCATGCCGGGTGCTTTCTCAAAAACCCCGCCTTCTTTGACCAGCGGATGATTGCGCAGTGAATCGATCAGTGCATCGGCCCGTCCTTCGCCGGTCGCCGTAGCACAGGAGAAACGGCAGAAGGCATCGCAATAACTCAGCATGGTGTGAAGCGATGAGAAATCGAGATTGCAGACACCGGTATGAGCCAGCAGCCGCCAGATACCGACAACGCCCGCAGCCAGCGTACGGCTGCTCCGCTCCAGACTGTCCTCGAGCAGCGCATCACCGGCGGGCTGAATAAGCGCGTTCGGCATCTGCACAATGGCGTCGGCATAGGTGCGCAACTTGCGAATCGCACTGTGCGCCTTGCCCTGCGCCACCAGTCCTTCGAACGGAAACGGCAGAATGGTGAAAAACAATGTCGTCGCGCCGAGATGCCGGGCGATACGGGCAATAACCGGCGAAGCGCCGGTTCCGAAGCCGCCGCCGAGTCCGGCAATAACAATGAGCAGATCAACGCCGCTGAGAACGGTTTCAATCTGGGCAACAGCGTTTTCCGCACAGCGGCGGCCGACTTCCAGATCGCCGCCCGTGCTCATTCCGTCGGTGAGCGCTTTGCCGACAACCAGACGGTTGTCGATATGCGAACAGGTTTCCAATGTTTGGAAATCGCAATCCATGACGGCGAATTCCATTCCTTCAGGTGCACAAGGCGCAATCCGGGCAATGGTATTGCACCCGGCACCGCCCAGTCCGAGTACCAGTATCCGGCGTGAGCCGGATTGTGAAATATTCAATGTGTCAGTTTTCAATATTCAATTCCCAAGTTAATGCGAATCATTACGTTCCGCCGTAGAGATGCTTTTGCCTAAAATACAAATGAGTTCCTTGCATTCTTCAAGAACCGGCACCGGCGAAAACTGCCGGCTGTAATTCTTCCGGTCGATGATTTTGAGCCAGATGCGCGTCTCCTTCAGTTCCTTAAGAGCCACTTTTAATTTATGAACAAAATCTTTGCGCGACTCAGCACTTTGAGCCTCGCCATAATTAGCTGCCGGCGATGTGCCCGACCTTAAAATCTGGCCGGCAATATGGATTCCCGCCGGGGTCCGGGGCAGATTTTCGGAAAGATTAAGCACCAGCACTGCGAAATCAATCAACCGGTCTTCAAGGTCATATGTTTTTTCTGCCGCCATTCACCTTCCTTGAAAATTGCATATTAAACATTGTCTGTTGAAAATTATTCGTGATGTCCACCCCAGAGTTTGGAAAGCATCTTCCGCCATGCAGCACGGGCCGGCGGCTCCGGCTTGATCAGACCGGCGGCATAGCGCACGCAGCCGATGGCGGCGGCGAAGCGCGCCCCCTCCTGCTTGGTGGAAAGTCCGACACAGTCGTGAATGCGTCCGATCTGACAGGGCGCATTGAAAACCTGCTGAGCCAGATCGGTGATTCCTTCCATCGCCGAGCCGCCGCCGGTCAGCACAACGCCGGCGCTGAGCATTCCGGAAAGTCCGTCCTCTTCGATCTTTTCGGCAATCAGTTTGAAAATCTCTTCCATGCGGGCGTTGATGATGGTGTGCAGCGTCGCGGCGCGTACAACCCGTCCGCTGAAACCGCCTTCAGCCGGAATGGAGATATTCTGGTCATTCTGCAACCGGTTGATGAGCGCGCTGCCCGACTCTTTTTTCAGCGCTTCGGCCTGCCGCCGATTAAGATTCAGACCGCTGCAAATATCCGCCGTGACATGGTCTCCGCCTACCGCGATCGAGCCGGCCAGCTTGACGAGACCGGCATTGTAAACAATGTAGTCGGTGGTGCCGCCGCCGAGATCAATCACCACGACACCGGCGCGTTTGTGCTCCGGCGCAAGCACTGCCTGCGCGGAACAGAAGCCGCCGAAGGCCGCATCGGCGCAAACCACCGGTACGTTTTCGGTCATCTTCTTCAAGTTTTCAACCACGGCGCGCTGGCCGTGAATGAGCAGCATACCGACGCGCAACTCTTCCGCCAGCATCCGTTCCGGATTGACGATGCCGCCGCGGCCGTCGACTTCAAAGTTCTGCTGCAACGTATGCAGACGGATGCGATCATCAGGCAGCGGGATTTTACGGGCCACTTCGAGCGCCTGATCAATATCTTCACGCGTGATTTCTCCGCCCGGCTCTTCATATTCGTTGAGCACCGGAATTCCGCCGACGTGCAGCAGGCTTTCGGCCCGTCCGCCGGAGGCGACCAGATAGACGCTCTCGCCGATGGATTTGTGCGCCGCGGCTTCAGCGGCCTCCATCGTGCGGCGCACGGCATCAAGCGCCAGTTCAAAATCCACAATCTCGCCTTTGCGCACGCCGCGCGATTCGCATTCGCCGAGTCCGGCCGCCATCAGGCCGCCGTCCTCGCGGACTTCGGCCATCAGTACCTTGATCGTCGTTGTTCCGATTTCCAGTGCGGTAATGAAGGGTGCAGCCATACAGAAATTCCTTATTCCTTTGCCGGTACCGGTGTCGCCGCTGTTGCCGGCACCGGATCATAAAATGTTACCGGCACGTTGCGTCCGTCAGGTGTTAAATCGATAGTTTTTACACGGCGACCCTGTTCGTTTGAAAGCTGTAAAACGCTGACCAGCCGTACCAGTTTTTCGCGCCCCGAGTGCAAGGGGAAACGGGTCGTGGTTTCACTGTTGACGATGGCGGTCACAAAATCGGTATAGCGGGTATCAAAACTGGCGAAAGCAACCTGCGATCCAAGCCCGAGCTGATCGACGGCGCTGAGAATATCCAGGCACTGGCGGATACCGGGATTATCCACGCGGTCACCGGGGCGCACTTTCTCCAGCTTGAGTCCTTCGATCAGCGGAAGCGACTGCCCGCTGCGCGTCATCGGCAGAATCACGCCGTACCGGTCGACCAAAAACGGCAAGGCGCGGGGATTCCAGCGGATCTGAGCCATCGCGACCCGCTCTGTCACTTTGATATTCAGCGTATCCGGAAGCTTCCGCTCAATGGTGACCGACTCAACCAACGGCACTTCCTCGATATTCCGGCGCAATTTGTCAAAATCCACGGCGAACAGATTGGTGCCGGTTTGCAGTCCGGCGCGTTCGCGGAAAAATTCCGGCGGCAGCCGTCCGTCCGAGGTGATGTTGATTACTTTGAGCTCAAACTTCGCGTTGCGGTCAAAAAAGAGCGAACCGGTATATTTAAGCCCCGTGAAAATCCCGAACAGCAGTGCCGCCGCCGCCGCCGTCAGAAAAAGAATTACCAGCCCCCGGCGGGCGAATATCTTTTTCGAGGTTTTGCTTTTGGTTTTGCTGTAATAAATTTTCGGGTTTTTCCGTCTTCTCGCCGCCATAGCCGTTCTCCGTCGCAGTGCTTGCCCTTTATAATGAAGCGGTTTTCATGATTCGATCACAAAGCACCGAAAACTCTATTCCGGCCGCCGCCGCCGCTTTGGGGAGCAGGCTGTGCGAGGTGAATCCGGGAATCGTGTTGAGTTCGAGGACGAACAGCTCGCCTTCCGGCGTCATACGGAAGTCCACACGGCCGAAACCGCGCGCACCGAGCGCAATGAAGGTTTTCAATGTCGCGGCCTGCATACGCGCAGCGGTTCCGGCGTCGAGTTCAGCCGGGATAACGTGGCGGGTGGTATCCGCTTTGTACTTGGCGGTGTAGTCATACCAGCCGGCAGCCGTCACGATTTCAACAATTGGCAGCACTTCGCCATCTACAATGCCGACGGTAAATTCGCGCCCCGGAATAAACCGCTGCACGAGAATTTCATCGTCATACTTCAAGGCATCTTCCATCGCCGGAGCCCAGTCCGCTTCGTTGAAAACCAATGAACAGCCGACGCTGGAGCCCTGCCGCGGCGGTTTGACAGCCACCGGCAGTGAAAGCGTGCGCTGGTTGCCGCGCCGCAGGGTTTCGCTCTCCGGAACCGGCACGCCCGCTGCGCGTAAACATTTTTCGGTGAGCAGCTTGTCGAACGAGCGGCGGCTGGCGGCCGCGTCTGCGCCGACATACGGAACGCCCAGTTCCGTCAGCCGCGTCTGAGCGCCGCCGTCTTCGCCGAACGTTCCGTGCAGTGCAATAAATACCGCGTCGATTCCCTTCGGGACCGTGAAGTCCGGCGTGGTGACGTCAATTTCGGTCACGGCGTAACCGGCTTTACGCAGGCCGTTGGCAATCGCCGCGCCGGATTCGAGTGATACCTCGCGCTCTGCAGAAAAGCCGCCCTTGAGGACGGCTACATTTTTAAAAGGTTTTTTCATGGTGTGCATCCTAGTGAACTGAGAAATCGCATACAATCGGCAAGTGATCCGAAAAACCGACTTTCGGCATCCAGCAACGCTCAACACTGATATCCGGGCTGTGCAAAATAAAGTCGAGATGGCGCTTCGGGTTCCAGCTCGGGAACGTGGGCGAGTTGGCGGCGTGCGCGTTTTTCAGCCCCGTGGCCGCCAGAAAAAGCCGGACTTCCTGTTCGCCCCAAAGCGCATTGAAATCACCGGCGACGATGTGCGGTTTTTTGACGGTCTGAAGCAGATCGTAGAGATCGCCGAGCTGGCGGTGGCGCAGTCGCGAACCGAGCGCCAGATGAATCAGAAAAAAGGTGGCTTTCTCCATCTCCAGCTCGATCACCAGCCGCTTCACGCCGCGGTCGAAATAATGAAAGGTCTCCTTATGGCCGTCATCGCGCACTACAAACGCATTGCCTTGCTGATTCAGCACCGGAAAATGGCGCGTCATTGAATTTTCGCCGTACTTGGAGCGGTAAACATGGTAGTGCCCCAGCCGTTCGGCGATCATTTCGGCCTGATTATTTTTCCCGGACCGGTATGACCCGGCATCGACTTCGACCAGTCCCGCCACATCGGGATTCAGATCGTGCAGAAACTGCGCGATGCGTTCAAAATTCTTACCGGTGCGGCGCAAATAGCCGTTCAGCGGAGAATGGAACTTTCCCCCGCCCGTCCCGTACCGGATGTTGTATAAAACAAACCGCATAAGAATTGGATGATTGGAGTACGGGATCATTGGATTACTGGAACAATAAAGTCCCCGCCAATCCATCAATCCGGAAATCCATCAATCCTCCTTTCTTCTTGCCCATTCCGCCAGTTGCTCAATATCGCCCGCGCCGATAATCAGCAGTACATCACCGGCGCGCAACTCGCTTTGGACATCCTGCCATGTTTTTTCCAATGTGTGGAAAATTTTTACGTCCGGCCGCCGGGCTGCCGGAAACTTTTTAAAAAGGTCTTCCGTTGTGCCGCCGGCAAGCGGCTTTTCCGATGCCGCGTAAACCGGCAGAAGCCACAGTTTTTCCACGCCTTGGAACGCCGGCGGGAAATCAGCCATTAGCGCCTTGGTGCGTGTGTAGCGGTGCGGCTGAAAGACGCCGAGCAGCCGCTTCGGCTTCAGGGTTTCGAGTGCGGTCTGCACCAGCGTACGGATTTCTGTCGGATGGTGCGCGTAGTCGGAAATGATCGTGTATTCACCTTCAAAAACTTTTTCGAAGCGCCGCCGCACCGGCCTGATTTTTTCCAAGGCCTGGAAAATTTCCGTCTCCGTTTTCCATTGTCTGGAAACCTCAATGGCCGCTGAGGCATTCAACCGGTTGTGTCTGCCCGGCAACGCCACTCGCCACTCGCCACTTGCCACTCCATAAGGCACCGCTTTTGAACTGCCGGCGCAAAGACGAGCGGCAGCAGGATCTTCGGCGCAGTAGACAACTTTCTTTTTCGTGTTGGCGATGAATGTTTTGAAGCACGCCTCGAACGCTTCGACGCTGGCGTGGTGCTCCATGTGGTCGTATTCAATATTGGTGATGACGGCAATGTCGGGATGATAATTAACGATGGTGCCGTCGCTTTCGTCGGCTTCAACCACCATGATTTCGCCGTCTTTGGCGACGCCGTCAAAACCGGGCACTTCGCCGCCGATGCAGTAGCCGCAACCGAGAATCTGCGCGATCATCGAGGTCGTAGTGGTTTTGCCGTGTGTGCCGCTGACGGCAATGGTGATGCGGTCGCGCAAAAGCGCCGGCAGTACTTCGCCGCGGCGGCTGACAGGAACTTTGGCGTTCGCCACTTCGGGATGATCGTCCGGCACGGCGGTGGTGCGGATGACCCAATCAATATCAGACAGATGAGACTGATCAGGGCCGATCAAGACGGTGACTCCCTTTTCACGCAGCCAGACGGTCTGGCGGTTTTCCTGTTCGTCGCAACCGGTGACGCGATGTCCGCGCTCTTTGAGCAGCAGCGCGAGGCCCGCCATGCCGATTCCGCCGATGCCGATCATGTGAATGCGGCGGGATGTTGAAAGCAGATTGTCTATTTGCGGGCGCATTCTTCCACCACACCGGCAAGGATTGCCGCCGCATTCAGAGGAACGGCCCGCGCCGCGGAACGTGCGCTCATTTTTTCGAGCCGGGAAGGATCTTCAAT
>JBAZTQ010000053.1:0-20896 GCA_041661845.1 Kiritimatiellales bacterium
GTGCGCGGCGCGCACCGCGTTGTAGCCGTTCTGCTTCATGATCTCCAGCTTGCGGTATTCGGCGCGGTCGAAGGCCGCCGAGCCCAGCAGTCCGTTGTCATGGTGAACGCAGCCGCCCCACATATTGGTGGTCTTACCATTGATCTGAAGTCCTTTGTCCACCGAGTAAGCCACCGTTCGGATGCCAAAGGTTTCGCCGACTTCATCGAGCACCTTTTTGCCGAGGATCAGCTGCACGTTTGCCGTGTGCAGATTCGGTTGCTCCACTGACCAGAGTTTCGGATTCTGCACCGTCAAGGTCAGCGGAGTCGTTTCGCCGGTTACCTTCGTGCTTCCGTCGGCAACGGTTTTACCTTTCTCATCCACCAGCCGAATCCGCAGCTCGCAGTTTTTAAAGTCACCCTCAATCTCGGTATTCAGAACCACTTTTGCTTCCTGTTCGTTCGCTTCCGGAGTCAGGATGCGCACACCCCAGCGGCGGATATGGGTTGGCGCGGTTTTGGTCAGCCAGACATTGCGGTAAATTCCGCTGCCTGGATACCAGCGGCTGGTAACGCCTTCGTTCCGCACGCGAACAGCAATCACATTATCCGCGCCGGGTTTGATGTGCGGGGTCAGGTCGTAATAGATGCTGGTGTAGCCGTAAG
This sequence comes from Kiritimatiellales bacterium, assembly GCA_041661845.1. Lineage (GTDB taxonomy): Bacteria > Verrucomicrobiota > Kiritimatiellia > Kiritimatiellales > Tichowtungiaceae > Tichowtungia. The sequence goes on from JBAZTQ010000053.1 coordinate 648, forward strand.
GGTGGAATCCGAGGTGTTGTCCGTTGATCCAGACATCGCTGTTCATATAAATGCCGCCGAAGAGAATTTCAAGATGTTTGCCGGCGTCGGCCGCATCGACCTTGAAGTGCTTGCGGTACCAGCCGGTTCCGCCGACCGTAAAGCCGCTATGCGTTCCGCCGATCGCCTCGCTGCTGAAAGGGCCGACCGTTTCGGCGGAATCGGCTTCTTTTGCTTTGGGAGGAAGAAACCCTCCGGTACGCTTGTTGTTGTAAACGCAAATAGCGACCAGGTTCCTGCCGGGTTTCAGCAGCCGCGCCGGAACGGTGTAGCGTCGGGTTTCGCCGAACGCCGGACTGCAATTTCCCTGCGGCTGATTCTTCGGCATAACGCCGGTATCGCCGACTTTTTCACCGTTGACATAAAATTCATCGCAGTCGTCGATACAGCCGAGGCTGAAAATGACGTCTTTACCGGCCATTTCCTGAGGAACATTAACTTCGCGGCGGAACCAGTAATAGGTTTCGGGCTGCGATTCCGGTATTACCGCAGGCAGGGTGAGCGTTTTCCACGCAGCGTCATCGTAACCGGTGGCGGCATATTCGGCGGCATCTCCGGTTGTATAACGCCACTCGCCGGGAAGCGGTTCTAGCACCGGCAGCGTTTCGCGATTGGCCGGAATCGGCTCAATGCTCCAGTCATGCGGAACACTCAGCTTGCGCCAGTCTGAATCGTCGAACGCCGCGACTTCAGCTCCGGCGGCATCGCCCCGGTAAAAAAGCCAGCCGTCATTGAAAAGCCGGTCTCGCGGGGTATCTGGCGGGGGGACGAAACCGGGAGTGACGGAGTTTGCCGCGTCAACCGCTGCCGCTCCGAAAAGAATGAATGCCAACATCGCAACTGCGTTTTTCTTTTTCATATAGGGCCCCGGTATTTTCGAGTTCGACCGCCAGCGTGAATTTATACTCCCGAACCCCGTAAAATGAAATGGACGATCATTTCAAAAGACTGGATATTCCGGTTGTGTTTAAATGAAGCAAACGTAGTAGGGTTCTTTACCACTTGGAAAAACGGGGAGAATGCTGTGAATAGAATCAAAATGATTGGCGCAAGCTGGATGATGGTCTTGTTGTCTGCGTTCTCTTGCGCGGCTGACGTTACGGTTCAGAAACTTCAATGCGAATATCGGGAGAATCCGCTCGGCATAGATGTCCTCACACCGCGCCTTGGCTGGCAGCTTGATTCGCCGGAACGCGGACAGCGGCAGACCGCCTATCGCATTCTTGTCGCCGGTTCTGCCGAAACTCTCCAGCGCGGGCAGGGCGATCTGTGGGATTCCGGAAAAGTCGAGTCAGACCAAAGTATCCATGTGCGCTACGCCGGAAAGCCGCTGGCCGCCCGGCAACTGTGTTTCTGGAAAGTGCAGGCGTGGGATAAAGACGGTCAGGCAAGCGGCTGGTCGCCGGTTGCTGTTTTGGAAATCGGTCTGCCGGAGGCGACGGATTGGCAGGATGCGAACTGGATCAGGCTGGCAAAAGATACGCGCAACTCGCCGCTTACGAAGCGGTCGTTACAACCCAAAGGAATGCAAACACCGAAAATGGTCGAGTCGTTTCCGTCGCCGCTGTTCCGGCGCGAATTTTCGCTCAAGCCCGGCATCGTCCGTGCCCGCGCCTATGTTTGCGGCGTCGGTTATTCGGAACTCTATGTCAACGGCCAGCGCATCGGCGACGCGGTGCTCGATCCGGGCCAAACGACCTACGACGTCCGGGCGCTCTATGTGACGCACGACATTACAAAGGCGCTCAAGGCCGGTACAAATGCGGTTGGCGTCATGGCCGGCAACGGATTCATGGGGCAGAATATCGCGTTTAACTCTCCTAAGCTGGCGAATGGCGAGCCGGCTTTGATCGCCAAGATCATCGTGGACTATACCGACGGCACGGCACAGGTTATCGCCACTGACGAATCCTGGAAGGCCGGAACCGGGCCGGTGCTTTTCGACAATGTTTACGGCGGCGAAACCTATGACGCACGGCTGGAGTACAAAGGTTGGAGCAAAGCAGGGTTTGCGGACACAAACTGGCAGTCGGCGGTGAAGACGGCACCTGTCGCCGCGAAGCTGCAGGCGCAGATGATTCCGCCGATCCGCTGTATCAAAACGCTGAAGCCGCAGAGAGTTTTTGCCGGCGAAAACGGAAAGTGGATTTTCGACCTCGGCCGGAACATCGCCGGCTGGGCGCGGATCAAAGTGAATGCGCCCGCCGGTACGCAGCTTACGCTCAAGTTTGCGGAAATTCTAATGCCTGACGGCAAGTCGCTTGATCACGCCACCACCGGCGTATTTGCCACCGGTTTCGAGCAGACAGATGTTTATGTCTGCAAAGGCGGCGGTGCGGAAACGTGGCAGCCGCGTTTCACCTATCACGGATTCCGCTACGTTGAAGTGGCCGGTCTGCCGTCAAAGCCGGATGATGATTTTCTTGAAGGCGTGCTTGTGCGCAGCGATGTGCCGGTGCGCGGCTCGTTCCAATGTCCGGATGATGTGTTGAACCGCATCTACCGTACGTCGCTCTGGACGATTGAGGACAATCTGCACAGCACGGCGGAAGACTGTCCGCACCGGGAAAAATGCGGCTGGCTGGGCGATGCACATGCCATGGGCGAGACGGCGATCTTTAATTTCGACATGGCGCAGTTCTGGACGAAGTTCGTGGACGACATTGAGACGACATCCGGGCGCGGCGGCACAACGTATTGGAAACGGAAAGCCGCGCCGGGCATCCCGTGCAACATCGCCGTCGGCCGCCGCCTCTGTTTGGAAGCACGGCCCGACTGGGGCGCGGCTTATGTTCTTCTGCCGTGGTATCTCTACACCTATTACGGCGACACCGCGGTCTTTACGCGCCACTACGATCATCTTAAGCGCTGGATCGAATACGTCCGCGATTTGCGTGACGAGAGCGGTACTGTGCCTTACGGCTACGGTGACTGGTGTCCGCCCGGCGGCAACGAAACGATGGAATGTCCGCCGCCGCTTACATCCACCGCGTTCTTTTACGGTACGCTGCGCATCATGGAAAACTTCGCCGGACAGCTCGGCAAAACAGCTGATGCCGGAAATTTTTCCAAACTTGCTGACGAGGTAAAGGCCTCTTTCAACAAAAAATTCTTCGATGAAAAAACCGGCGGCTACGGCTCGCAAACGGCAGATGCGGTAGCATTGCGTTTTGAATTGTCGCCGGACGGACTGCAAAAGAGCGTCGCCAAGTCTCTGGCCGACGGAGTCGTGGTGGAACATGAGGGACACGCTTTCGTCGGCATCCACGGCGGACGGCCTCTCTACACGCAACTGTGCGACAACGGTTATGATGCCGCCGCTTTTTCGGCGATGACGAATAAAACCTGGCCGGGTTACGCCTACATGCTGGCGCAGGATTTCACAACCTGGCCGGAACGGTCGGACGAACTCCTGCCCGGCGAACGCATTGCGGGACGTTCGCTGAACCACCCGATGCAAAGCGGCTTCGCGGCGTGGTTTCACGAAAGCATCGGCGGTATCCGCCCCGCCGCGCCGGGCTTCAAGCGCATCGAGCTCAAGCCGCACGGCTATGCACAACTCGAATGGGCTGAGGCCGAACACGACTCTCTTTACGGCCCGATTAAAAGCAAGTGGCGCAACACGGGCGGAAACTTTGAATGGCAGATTTCTATTCCACCGAACACTACTGCAACCGTCTGGTTGCCCGCAGACGGCGCAGGTTCCGCCAACGAAAGCGGTCAACCGCTCGCGAAAGCCTCTGGCGTGCGCATTCTGCGTCAGGAAAAAGACCGGTTGGTGCTGGAACTGGAATCCGGCAAGTACCGGTTCATTTCCCGCCTGCCGTAAACGTCTGGGCGAGAAGCAGGAAAAGGATAAAGAAAATGAAGCAGCCATGGGCACATCGGAATTTCCGCTTAATGTCCGGGACATTGGCTGCTCTGCTGTTTTGTTTTGCAGGGCAGAGTCAAGCCGGGGACAGACAACCTGTGGTTCGGACAAGCGATTCTTCAACGGTGACGCATAAGTTTAAGATCGGCCCGATCACCATCGGTTGCAGCGACCAGGGCGGCGGTTATCTTAATTATGCGGATATCGGAGACGGCCGGAATATTGTTTCGGCCAAGTATGGCCGCGGCTGGCAGGGGTCGGTGCGCGATCAGCTGCACAGCGGGCGCTATAATCCTACACAGGCAGGTTTTACTGATACCGCCGGCAGTCCGGTTCGCCTGATTGCCTCTGAACACGGCATCACGATTCCCGCATTCAACCTGCCGCTGTACGGTGATCCGGTTTTTGATTTTACCGAACACGAAGATCTGGTTCCGGACGCCGGCAGTTATCCGGACAATGGGAACGCCGACACCGACGGGCTGGATGAATCGGAGTGGACGCAGGATGATGAATTGCGCAGCGAATTCGACTTTGAAGGCCGTTATGAAGACGCCACTCAGCAGGCTGGCGGAACGATACCGGTGTTGCGTTTTTATTCCCGGTACACGTATGTCCGCCCGCCCAAGGCAATCCGCCAGTTCGGCAAAAAGGCAGCGCAGGCGGACGGCAGACCGGTCATCAATGAAGCCGTCCGCGTGGAAGATATCTCGCGTGTTCTGTCGGGAAGTCAGCCTGCCACGGATGATGATCTTTCGCAGATCATTTTCACCGCTTACGGCATGCGCCTCCTGACGGCGTCCGGCTATACCACGCCGATATGGTTTGATCACGGAAGATGGAAGAGCCTGTCTGTTGACGCCATTAATGGTCGCGGCAAAGAAAAGGAATTTGAGCTGGGGCATTCATCGGAAGGCAGAAAAGCGCAAACGGCGACATTGGATTCACCGTTCCTGATCCTTGCGAAAGGAAGCGACCCGGACGCGTCACCTGCAATCGGCTTTTACACTCCGCCGGACAGTGAAATCAACGCCCGGCAGATACTTGGGCTCGATAAAAACAGCGGCGAAACGGTTTACAGCGAAGACCGGCGGAACAGGGGAGTCATCCTGTTTTCCCGGGTCATACCATCGCAGGTGGATATCCGCAGCCGGTTTTTTCTTACAGGAATGCTGGCTCCGGGGCACGGGAAGCCGGATGTTCTTGAGGCGTTGCAGAATGAAACCTTCATTCTGTTTGGAACGCCTAATCAGATCCGTCAAAGCGTTGAAACTCTGGAGAAGAAATTGCAGTAAAAAAGCCGGACTCTTCCCGCACTGCAGCACAACAGAAACTGACAGCTTCCTCGCTGGTTCAAGACGCACTCCGAGGCATAGGTCGGAAGGAATCGTTTGTTCCGGCCATCGTTTGGAAATAATCCGGCTGTTTTCCGTATTTCACGGGGAGTGCATGACCTGATACGGCTCGCTTTCTTTCAAGCGGTTTTCCAAAGCCGTTCCGTGTATGGGCCGCTGCCCCGGAAGGTCATGGCGACGGGAAACTCTTCGGGCAAATTAATTTCCGCCGCGCAGGAGACTGCGGACGGCAGAGTGATAACCGAATTTATTCCGGCGGATCTCATCACGTTTACCGCATTTGCGTATCGCCGGCTTTTGCCGGATGAAGTTTATCCATTACAGCTTGCAGGCGAATGCGCGCGGCTTTCGATTCCGGTGTGTCGTTTTCGGGATTGACCTGTATTTCGTCGCGGGGCGATTTACTTACGTCATAGAGACGTCCGTTTTCGCGGAGCTTCCATTTGGCATCCCGCACGAAATATTTGTCTACGAGCAGCGAGTGCGTCCACTCGCGTACCTTGCCCGGCTTGCCGGAAAGTTGCGGCGCGAAGCTGATGCCGTCGATTCCGCCCGGAGCTTTTGCTCCGGCCAGTTCGAGACAGGTCGGCAGGATGTCGGTGAAGTCTACCAGCCCCTCGTAACGCGACCCGGCTTGAATCACGCCCGGCCAGCCGGCCAGCAGCGGCACCTGGGAGCCGGTGTCGGTCATCATGCCTTTGCCGCCTTTGATTTCGCGTCCGTCGCGCATTTCGGTTGTAATGGCGCGATGAGTGCCGTTGTCGCCGGTAAACACGACCAGCGTGTTTTCACGCAGTCCCAGTTCTGTGAGTTTACTCAGAACTTCACCAACCTGCTTGTCCAGATATTCGATGAGATAAGGATAGTTCGCGTTGTCGCCCCGGTTCTGTCCGAAGTTACCCTTGATTTCCCCGCGAGGTCCGTCCGGATTCAGCGGCGTAGGCAGAAGCGGAACATGCGGAATCGGCGAAGGGTAATAGAGAAAGAACGGCTCGGCTTTGCCTTTGCGGCTTTCCAGAAAGCGCAGCGCCCAGCCTTGCAGAATGTCCGGTGTGTAGGCACCGGCTTTGGGTTCGCCGTAGAGTTCCAGATGCGCGCCGCCGATGATGCACTGGCGGTCAAAGCCGCACTCGCGCGGATGCGGATAATCCGTATCGGCTTCCGCCGTCAGAGGGATTTCATGCATGTCTTCCGGCGGACCGACATGCCATTTGCCGGCGACGGCCGTGACATACCCGGCGGCTTTCAACTGCATCGCAACGGTGGGGTGCGCCTGCGTATCAAGACTGGGCGTCGCGCCATTCCGTCCGGCGATATCAATGAAGCCGCTGCGGTGGTTATATTTTCCGGTGAGCAGTTCAGCGCGCGCAGGCGAGCAGACCGGGGTTGAAAAACAATACCTGAACAGCATGCCTTCCCGGGCCATGGCATCCAGATTCGGTGTCCTCACGGCTCCAAGATTTTTATACTTTGCGCCGCCGTAGCAGCCCAGCTCTTCGAAACCCAGATCATCCGCCAGAATGACGACGATATTGGGCCGCGCCGGTGTTTTTTCTGCGGCAATACTGCCGGTGGCAATTGTCAGTGCGGCGGAAATTCCTGCGGTCAGTTTATGATTCATCATTCAGTCTCCGTTTGTTTTTCTTTGATTGAAGACCGGTCTATGCCCGGATTGAGTTTATCCAGTACCGCCTGCAGACGGATGCGCGCCGCCTTCGACTCCGGTGTGTCATCTTCCGGTTCCACCAAAGCTTCAACATACGGCGAGTCGCTCACATCATAGAGATCGCCGGTATCGCGAAGCTTCCATTTGGTCTCGCGGGCATACCACTTGTTCCAGCTCAAAGAAAAAGCCCACTCTCTTGCCGCCCCGGGTTTTCCTTGAAGCTGCGGAGCAAAACTGACGCCGTCTGCTCCGCTCTGAGCGGACGAGCCGGCCAGTTCGAGGCAGGTCGGAAGAATGTCGGTGAAATCCACCATTCCTTCATACACGCTGCCGGCTTTAATTCCGCCGGGCCAGCTGGCCAGCAGCGGCACCCACGCGCCGGTGTCCAAAGGCTTGCTCTTGCCGCCGGGAATTTCACGCCCATCACGCATCTGGGTGGTTACGCCATAACTGCCGTTATCTCCCGCAAACATGACCAGCGTATTGTCGCGCAGGCCCAGCTCGGTCAGTTTGGCCAGCAGTTCGCCGACCTGCCTGTCCAGATATTCGATCAGATAGGGATAATTCGAAATGTCGCCGCGCCGATTGCCGGATTTCCCGTCCGGATTCAACGGTGTGGGGAAATGCGGGCCGTGGGGAATCGGCGAGGCGTAGTAGATGAAAAACGGTTCCGGACGGCCTTTGCGGCTGCTGAGAAAATTCAGTGTCCAGTTTTGCAGGATCTCCGGCGTGTATTTGCCGGCCTTGGGTTCGCCATACTGATTCAAGTGGCCGCCGCTGAAAATACACTGCCGGTCAAAGCCGCATTCGCGCGGATGCGGATAGGTCGTGTCCGCTTCGGAGGTCGTCGGAATTTCCTCATTCTCATCGCCCTTGGTGCATGGCGGGCCGACGTGCCACTTGCCGACGGCCGCCGTGACATATCCCGCGGCTTTCATCTGCGCTGCGATGGCGGGGTGCACCTTGAAGTCCAGTTGATCCGGAACCCCCGGCTTGCCGAGAATCCGGCGGAACCCTGTGCGGAAATTGTATTTACCCGTGAGCACTTCTGAGCGCGACGGCGAACAGACGGCACAGGCGAACGCATGTCTGAACAGCATGCCTTCTTTGGCCATAGCATCCAGATTCGGCGTTTTCACCGCGCCCAGACCTTTGTAGGTCACGCCGCCGTAACAGCCCAGATCTTCAAAGCCGAGGTCGTCGGCGAGGATGAAAATGATATTGGGTCTCGCCGGAGCGGTCGGTGCCGTTTTTCCAACCATTGGTAATCCCAGCGCGGCCACACTGAGACCGGCGAGTTTTATAAAATTCTGTCGTATATTCCGCATGACGGCCTCCTGTTTATTCGAAATCTCCCCACACGGACGGGTTCTTAAATCCGGGCGGTTTGCGGTTGATCATCGGCGGAACCGCTTCTTTGGCGAAGACATCCAGCCGGGCGCAAAGTTCCTGAACTTTCTCAGGAGATTGACCGGCCAGATTGTTTTTCTCGTACGGATCTTCCTTAAGATTGAACAGCTCAAAGGTATCAGCGGCATCGCGTGCGCTCTTTTTATCTTCTTTTGACGCTTTCTTGCCCGATCCGGAATCACCTTCTTCATCAAAGACATCTTTTCCGTTGCGGACCAGTTTCCAGTTGCCCATCCGGATTGCGCCTTCGCGTCCGACGTTGTTGAGAAAGATGGCATCATGCGGCGACGGTTTGCCTTGCGCTATAGTCGGCCAGGCATCGCGTCCGTCCGGCGGCAGCTTCTGGTCGAGTGACGCACCGGCCAGCTTCAGCAGGGTGGGGTACCAATCCACCATATGCAGCGGTTCAGCGACGACGGATCCCGCCGGAATATGACCATCCCACGTGGCAAAAGCCGGGACGCGCGTGCCGCCTTCATAGAGCGTGCTTTTCCCGCCGCGCAGCAGCCCGTTGCTGGCGATTTGGATTAGCTCGCCTTTACTGGGCATACCGCCGTTATCGCTGGAGAAAATGAAGAGCGTATTTTTGCGCAGCCCCTGCCGTTCAACGGCGGCAACGATCTGTCCGATCGCTTCATCCATTGCGGCAACCATGCCGGCGTAAGTCCGGCGGGGCTCGGGCAGGTGCGCATAAGGCGCTGAATACTCCGGCGGGCATTGGAAAGGCGAGTGCGGCGCATTGAACGCAACATAAAGAAAGAGCGGCCTGGCCTTGTCGCGCTGTTCGATGAGCCGGATGGATTCTTTGGCGATCAGGTGTGTCGTGTATCCTTCATCGCGGCAGACCTTTTCGTCACGGTGCCAGTCAAAGCCGTTGGCTTCTATGTGGGTGAAGTAATCCAAGGCTCCCATGAAGAAGCCGTATTGATGATCGAATCCTCGCTGCATCGGCAGATATTCCTTCTTGGCCACACCGAGATGCCATTTGCCGCAAATCGCAGTCTCGTATCCCGCTTCGCGCAGGGCTTGCGGCAGTGTGCGCTCTTCGACCGGCAGACCGTGCTGTCCGCCCGGGCGGAGCACGTTATACTGCAATCCGTAGCGGATTGGATAACGGCCCGTCATCAAACTGGCGCGCGAAGGGGTGCAGACCGGCATCACGTAAAACGCCTCCAGCTTCACGCCTTCGGCGGCGAGCTTATCGATATTCGGTGTCTTGATGTCCGGTCCGTGAAACCCTACGTCGGCCCAGCCGAGGTCGTCGGCCAGAATATAAACGATATTCGGCCGTGTCTTTTCCGAACCTTGAATCTCCGCTGCTTTTCCGGGCATTGGAAAACCAATGACCGCCGCACCAAACCCGGCCAGTTTCAGCAATTTGTTTCCAGCATTCAGCATAACAGCTTTTTTTCGCAATTTTTCGGCAGGCACAAGTTTAAAACATAACGCGGTTACAGCCTTTTTAGTATTTTAATTTCCGCTTATTTTTTGTTTTGGCGGATTGCGGTTCTGTACAGGTGATCGTGTTCGCCGTACTGCTGACGCAAGGCACCCGGTTTCTGTTTGCCGGAGTCACAGGAATCGGCCCATTGGCATGCCGGAGTGATCCGGGGAGAGCAGATTCAGGGTTCCTTCGGTAGCGCGTCGGGCTTTCCGGCCTCGCCGTAGTGGACTTTTCTGTATTCACTGGGGCTCAAACCTAATGTTTTGGTGAAGCGGCGGGTAAAATAGAACGCGCTGGAGAAGCCGGTGTGCTCGGCAATCTCGCTGATCCGCAGCCCGGTGTGCATAAGCCAGTAGCGGGCTTCCTGCAGGCGCTCTTTTTCAATGAACTGCTGCACGCTGCAGTTGAGCCGGGCGCGGAACAGCTGCTGCAGACGCGACGGGGAAAGCCCGGCGTGCTTTGCTACGCCGCTGACCGGAAGGCTCTGCCGAAGGTTCTCCGTGATCCAGCGCCGGGCGGCTTTTACAGGATCTCTTGCACCTCCCGGGCGATATTCAGGTTCGTGCTCCCGGCACATCTCGCGCAATAACAGCTGGATGTTCGCGGAGAGAACGGGCAGGTCGGGTTTGTCAAAACTTTCGAACTCTCTCAGCAGGTGCGAGAAGCAGCCCAGCAAATACGCCGGATCCTCGAACCGCAGCGGACGCTCAAAAATGGCACGCAGCCAATCCTTGTCGAAGTCTTCACCTGAGAACACTACCCAGGAGTGACTCCATGAGCGCTCTGCATTGCCGAAATGATGCGGGCGGTTCCAGTCCCAAAAAATCATAGTTTCCGGCAACACCTTGATTAACTCGCCCATGACCTCGACCTCAACCGGATCATGGAACAGCACGCACAGGGCTCCCCGGTGTCCGCGGCGGCGGGACACAAAACCGGGCGGCATAACTTCTTCGCGCCCCACCCCGTACAAACGGATGCGGGCATTGAATCGCGGGTCGTCATCGGTAAAACCAATTCGGTTCATAATTATTCAAAAGTGCATGTTTTTTCTCCTATCGTCAATTCCGCAGGCATCCTAATCGTGTATTGTGCATTTCAATTCAGGAGCGCCGGGTGGATGATGCGGGCCTGAAAAATATTTTAAACCATTGTATCGGGAGTGAGGGGCGGTAAGAAAGTGAGATAGGCTGAACCTAGAACAGGGAGAAACAATGAAGAAAAAAGTATTAGGAATAATGCTGATGGCTGCGGGGTTGTGCTTCGCGGCTCAGGCGGCGGATGTCATTAGGGCGACGGTCAATACAAATAATATTGAGTCAGGGCCGGCTTGGGAGGGTGGCATAGCTCCGACGAGCGCTGACGTTGCGGTGTGGGATAGAGCCTATGGAACGGCGGTCGCGACAAATGCCTTGGGTGCCGATGTTTCCTGGCAGGGAATCAGAATGGGGACTACTGTCGGCAGGGGCATTACGATTAATGGAATTACTCCGACTATTACTCTGGGTTCTGCCGGGATCGACCTGACCCAGGCGCGGTTCAACTTTACCATCAACCCGAATGTAGCGTTGAATGCGTCTCAGACCTGGTCCGTAAGCAACAGCCGGACGCTGACAGTGAACGGCATTGTTTCCGGCGGAGCGGCCAATGTGTTGACCAAAGATGATCTGGGAACTTTGACGCTGAACGGCGCGAACAGCTACAGCGGCGGCACGGTTCATAATGCCGGAACACTGATTGTCGGCAATGCCAGCGCGCTGGGAACCGGCGGTCTGACAATGAAAAGCGGCAGTATTCTGCAGAGCGGGATCGATTTGACACTGGCGAATAATGTGACACTGGACGGTGATGCGACCTTCGCCGGCGCTAATAACATCAAGCTGGACGGTGTGATCAGCGGCAGCGGCAGCCTGACGAAAAAAGCGGGTGCCGGTATTGTGCTGACATTGACCGGCGCGAACACCTACAGCGGCGGGACCACCAATTTTAACGGCGGACGAATCACCATCCAGAATGTCAATGCGCTGGGGACAGGTACGTATACGGTCGACAGCACAGCCGGCAAGACGGTGACCTATTTGAGTGGAGATCTCCATGCCGGTAATGGCGGTTTTGGTATTACGAATGATATTGCCGTCATAGGGACGGACAACAATTTCAATGCTCTTCACAGCGATGTGCTCTTGTCGGGCACGATAAGCGGCAGCGGTTCACTGGGCGTAAACGGGTTTAATGACGGGCTTCTCACCCTGACAGGCAACAACACCGGCTGGAGCGGCGGTGTAGGCGCGAGCGGGGTTCTGCTGAAGCTGGGGCACGTCAATGCCGCGGGCACCGGGGATATAACCCTGCTGGGGAATGTTTCGCAGCTGGGAGTTTCCACTGATCTTTCTGCCGGTAACGGTGTGATGAATGATGTTTCGCTGACCAGCGTGACCAGCACAACCATCAACATTGACCAGAATCTGAAGCTCTCCGGCGTGATCAGCGGTTACGGCGGAAGCAGCGGCGTAATCAAATCCGGAACGGGCAGCCTTATTCTTTCCGGCCTGAACACCTACACCGGTCTGACATCCGTGGCCGCCGGCAAGCTGGTTGTTGACGGTGTTCTGGCCAGTGATGTCACGGTACAAAACGGCGGTGCGCTGGGTGGTTCAGGAAGCATCAACGGTCCGGTGACGGTAGATGCCGGCGGGATGCTGGAAGCGGGCAACAGCCCCGGCACACTGACCTTCAACAGCGATGTGCTTCTCTCCGATGGCTCGACGAATATCATGGAAATTACCGACATTGCCTATGACATTCTAATGGGTGCCGCCACCAATACGCTGACGATGAGCGGTGTGACCGTTCTTGATTTCACCGGGTTCACCGGCGGAGTCACCAACGGGTACACGCTGGCGTGGAGCGAGCTGTTCCAGAACTGGGGTGCGACGAATGTCACCGGAACAGCGACCTATTCGGCGTTGGGTCTGGCTCCCGAACAGTCTCTGGATATCACCGCAGACGGGTTTACAGTGATTCCTGAGCCGGCGACGATCGGAATGCTGGGTCTGGGCGCGCTGATCACATTGATGATCCGCCGTGTTCGTACCCGCTAAACCGAACGGTGTGTTCATTAAAAAGCCCGGCCGAAGCCGGGCTTTTTGCTGTCCGCACAGCAATGCGGAACACATGTTGTTCAGACTGTGTCAGGTTCCGACGTTTGAAATAATCCGCAGTGGATTTCAGACGAGGGATCCCGTAATGGAATTCAACTTCCACTGAGATGATTCAATTCACCGGCGGAGGATTATGAAAAAAAACGTATGACTTCGGGGTTATTCTTTCCATCATCTGCGGCGCAGCAGACGGGGCTCCGGATATTGGGTAAATCAGTGAGCGAACGACGCAGCATTGCGCCGCCATTCAGCGGGTGAAACTCCGTTGCGGCGGAACCGCGCATTGAATCGCGGGTCGTCGTCAGTAAAACCGATTCGGTTCATAGTTATCCAAAAGTGAATGTTTTTTATTCTATCGTCAATTCCACGGATGCAAAAATCGTGTATTGTGCATCCCATGAACTCTAAAAAACGTCTTGTCTGTCCACGTCACAATGTAATCGAACTTGCGGAATACACCCTGCCGGACACTTTGACCGGCACGCAGGCGCTTGTCCGCAACACCTTCGGAGCCGAGAAACACGGCACGATGGAAGCCTTCGTGCGCAAGCACGGGAACACACGCGGAGCATGGGATTGGAAGCGCCAGATGCACACGCCCGGCGAAGGGGTTTGCTGCGCGTATCCGATCGGGCTCGGCAACATGCAGGTCGGCTTTATCGAGAAAGTCGGCCCGTCCGTCTCCCGTTACAAAGCCGGCGACCGGATCGTTTTCTTCCGCTGCTTCGAACCCTGGTCGGTAATTGATGAAACGGAAGGCTGGCTGATTCAGGCGGATACCAGCTGGAAGGCCGCCACCTGCCTCGATCCCGCGACCTACGCTTTTACGGCCCTGCGCGATTCCCAGGCCCGCATCGGTGACTCCGTCGCCATTTTCAGTCTTGGCGCGATCGGACTCATGGCGGTGGCCTTGGCAAAAATGGCGGGCTGCTATCCGATTATCGCTATTGACCCGGTTGCATCGCGCCGCAAGGCCGCTGAAAAACTCGGTGCGGACGTTACGCTTGATCCCGTCGGACTCGACACCGGCTTGAAGCTTCGTGAACTCACGAACTGGCGCGGAGTGGACAAAGTCATCGAATATTCCGGAACTGTTCCCGCTCTGAACGCTGCCTTGCGCGGCGTTACCTTTGGCGGAACGGTCGCCTGCGGCGCTTTTCCGGCGCCTTACGCCGCCGGGCTGGACTTCGGCGGCGAGGCGCATATGAACCGTCCGAACATGGTCTTCACCCGCGCGGAGTCCGATCCGAACCGCGACCATCCGGGCTGGGACAATGCCCGCATCCGTGCAACCATCCTGCGGCTCATTATCGAAGGGAAAATCAATGGCGAAGCCATTGTATTTCCCGTTATAAAATTCAGCGACAATCTCGCCGCTGACTACGAGCGCGTCATGGCCGACAAAGATCATTCGGTTAAAATGGGCGTGGAATACTGAAAATCAGATTTCGCTCGCTGCGGGCATGTGCATCCGAAAACCGGACAAAAGGAAACCATATGAAAAAAACATCGAAACCGAAGGTTTACGTCCACCGTTTGGGCTCCTGGTATAAGCTTTACATGAGCGAAGAAAATGAGCAGCTCCTCGCTTCTTTTGCGGAAGTTGTGAGCGGAGGCGACCGCGAAGCCCCCTTTTCTCAGGAGGAGATCCTGGCCGGGCTGAAAGGCTCCTCCGCCATTCTTTCTTTGAATGGATGCGGACTCGCAAATGAAATCACCAATGAGGTTCTCCAACAGGTCGGCGGAATCCAATTGATCTGTATCGCACACCATTGGGGGCAATTTTCCGATACGGAGGAAAAAACGGGAATCCGCGTAATTGAAGGCTCGAATGCGAATACCATCGCCGTTGCCGAGTGGACCGTTGCCGCGGCGCTGATGGGGGTTCGCAAAATTTCTTTCTTCGACCGGGAGATGAAGAACGGAAGTTTATGGGTGGAACCCCGGAGGACCGTGGGCCTGCTTTGTGAAAGCACCGTCGGTCTGATCGGACTCGGGCGGATTGGCCGTTACGCGGCCCGGTATTTCAAGCAGATGGGATGCAAGGTGCTTGCCTTCGATAAGTATTATACCCGTGCGCAGGCGGAAGAACTCGGAGTGGAACTGGCTTCGCTTGAAACCGTGTTGAAGTCCGCCGATGTTCTCTCTTTGCATCTGCCCGTTACGCCGGAAACAACGGGACTGCTGGGGGCGGAACATTTTGCTTCCATCAAAGACGGTGCTGTATTCATCAATTCCGCCAGGGCGGCCCTCTATGACGAGGCCGCGCTGATAAAGGAGCTGGACAAAAAAAGATTTTCCGCCTTTCTGGATGTTTATTCGGAAGAACCTCTTTCCCTGACGCACCCGTTTCGGAAAATGGATAATGTCACCATCAATCCCCATATCGCCGGGGACAACAGGGACATGTTCCGCCGTTGCGGACGGGACGCAATTCTCACATTGAAAGACTATTTCGAGGGCAGAGGGGCGAATGATAAACGGTTTCTTCTTCCCGACCGCCTGTGAGACCTGCCCCGGAAAAATTTGACCATTTAACGAAAGGAAAACGCGATGAAAATTGGATTTACCACCATTTGCCTGGGCGGTCTGTCCCTGAAAGAGAAGGCGCTTTGGGCCAAAAACAATGGATTCGGGGCGCTGGAAATTGCCTGCTGGCCCGGAAATGACAACGGAAGTTATTCGGGTGCGGATATCGATGTGGATGCCTTGTCGAAAAAACAAGCCGGAGAAATCACAGCCCTGATGAATGAGTACGGCCTGACCATTTCCTCGCTGGCCTACTACGACAACAATCTGGACGCGGATCCGGACAGGCGGGCGTTTGTCAACAGCCATGTCAAAAAGGTGATCGATGCCGCCGCTTTGCTGGGAACTCCCTTGGTTGGAACGTTTGTCGGGAAAGATTCTTCCCGGAGTTTCAGGGAAAACTTCGATGAGTTTGAAAAGGTCTTCGGCGCACTGGCGGCGCACGCAGAGGACAACGGGGTCAAACTGATGATCGAAAACTGCGACATGCGGGGCTGGCAGACACCCTGGGAGCCGGGAACCATTTCCTACAGCCCGGAACTGTGGCAGGAAATGTTCGCAAGGGTTCCGAGCAAAAGTTTCGGATTAAATTATGATCCCTCTCATTTGCTGCTCATGCTCATGGACTACATTGCCCCGGTTGCGGAGTTCCGGGACAGGATTTTCCATGCGCATGCCAAGGACAGCCGGGTTCTCAAAAAAGAACTGAACCGTTACGGCGTTTTCGACAGACGGCTGGGCGAGCCGAATCAATCGGGCTACCGCGAGGCAAAGATTCCCGGACTGGGGGATATTGATTGGAAAGCGTTTATCGGCGCCTTGCAACAGGCCGGATATGACTCTGTTCTGAGTATTGAACACGAAGACAAGGCCTTCGAAGGCAGCGTTGAAAAAGTCAAAGAAGGATTGCTGATCGCCAAACAGAATTTGGAAACGGCTCTCGCTTCCGGGAATTCTCTCGCGCCATGAGCGCAGGGATATCTGCCGGACTTCTTTGAAGGGAAACCAACCGAAAAGAAATCGGGGGACTATGAATATTTCAACATGGGCAAAAGCGGCTTGCATGTGGATGGCTGTATGGGTCTCTGCCATGGCGGCCGGCGGCACGGTTTCACCGGCTCACCTTTCCGCCAGTATCATTGATTATGGAGCTGACCCGGGCGGCGTGCAGGATTCCTCTCCGGCATTTGAGCGGATGATTTCCGCCATCGGCACAAACCGTCATGTTCAGGTGATCATTCCGCCGGGAAAATTCCGGCTCGCCAAAAAGGTCGTGTTTACCGCCGATACGAATGACGAATACTACGGCCTGCATATTGAGGGCGCGGGCGAGAACGCCACCGAGATCATCGTGGATAACGCGGAGGGCGGCATTGCCTTTTCCGGCAAGGAGGTCACCCGGCTCAGCGTCATTGTATCGGATCTGTCGCTGGTGGCGGGACGCGAAGGCGCGGGCACGGCGCTCTCGTTTGATACAGCGAACTTCGGCGTGCAGAACGACCGCCAGTTCACCGCCCGCAATATCACCATCCGCGGCGAGCGGTTCGACAAAGGGTATTTCAATACCGCCCTGCATGTGCGCAACACCTGGTACGCGCTGTTTCAGAACCTGAACATTTTTCAGCAGTACGGCCCGGCAATGGGTGCCAAACAGCATTCGATGGAATACGGCATGCTGCTGGAAGACTGCTACAGCCCGACGGTTGAGAACTGCCGGGTGGAGAACAGCAAATACGGACTCGTTCAGCGAGCGGTTAAGACAGAACCGGAAGACGGCCTCATCACCGGATCGTATTTTGTCGGAAACGTTGAAGGCATCGTGATCGACAATAAGAAAAACCCGGGGGAATGGCCCGAGCCGGGATTTCATATTGAGAACTGCCATATAAATTACCGCGACTGCGGCATCCGCATGAACGGTGTGCGGCAGGCGAATATCAGCCACACGCTGTTTTACTGCCACGACCACACCGGAACCCCGTGGTTCAAATATGAGACAGCGGTTATTCCGGGCGGTGACGAGACACATCCCCGCGATTATGAACCCCGCGACATAGATCTTGCCCACAGCTCGGACATCATTCTGGACGGAAACATTTTCACGGAACCGGCAAACCCCCGGCGCGTCGGAGTGAGGATCGGGCTGGACTCGGGGAGCATTCTGATTTCCGGCAACCAGTTCAACATGAGCGGCACAGCGATTAAAAACGAATCTGCTGATCCCAGCTATTCCGCCGGTAATATTTTTGCCGGGAAACCGGGCTGGAACGACGGACTGAAGCGGTATGACGACAAACCGGGCAAATTGGTTATCTCTGATTTCAGCACACCAATACCTTCGCAAAAACAGGAGCTGAAATGACAGCCCTCCGCCAGGCCGCCATCCTTCCCGATATTTCCTCATCCGTTTCAGCCCCCGGCCTGTGTTGTGCAGGGGGATTGCGGGCGGATCAATTGACCTGTGAATATTTGACGAATCCCGCCGGGATCGCGGAGTTGCAGCCGCGGCTCGGCTGGATCGTTGAATCCGGCGAACGCGGCCAGCGCCAGACTGCTTTCCGGGTGCTGGTCGCAGGCAGTGAGCCGGCGTTAAAGAAGGACACGGGTGACTTGTGGGATTCGGGCAAAGTCGTATCCGATCAGTCGATTCACGTGAGTTATGCGGGAGCTGCGCTCAAGTCGCGGCAGGAATGTTTCTGGAAAGTCTGTGTGTGGGACAAGGATGGAAAAATATCCGATTGGAGCCGCCCGGCCCGCTGGAGCATGGGCTTGCTGCAACCGGCGGATTGGCGCGGCAAATGGATCGGCAAGGACGAGGCGGAAAAAAACACTGTGCTGGAGGGCACGAACTGGATCTGGTTTCCCGAAGCCGAGCCGGCGGCCGTCATCCGCTATTTCCGGCGCGGATTCGAACTGGCGGATCATCGCATCATCAAGTCGGCAAAGTTTCTCGTGGCTGCCGACACCATTGCCGCCTCTTTCATCAACGGTAAAAAAGTCGGCACGGCCTGCCCCTCCAAAGCGACCATCGAGTTCGACATAACCGGGCATCTCCGGTCAGGCCGCAATGTGCTGGCGGTTTCTGTCGAGAACCTGGGGGACGCTCCCAACCCGGCAGGCTTGCTGGCATTGCTGAAAATAGAATTTGCCGCCGGTGAACCGCTGGTGCTGGCCACCGATGAGTCATGGATAACGGCCAAAGAGAAATCACCGGGCTGGGAACAGCCCGGTTTCGACGATACGGTCTGGGTGGCGGCCAATAAACTGGGCCCGGCCGGCATAGAGCCGTGGGGGAAAATCTACGGGCCGGAAGACCGCCGGTTGCCGGCGCGCTGGCTGCGGAAAGAATTTCAAATCGCACGTCCGGTACGCCGGGCAACAGTTTCGTATTCCGGTCTGGGACTTTCCGAGCTTTACATCAACGGAAGCAGAGCCGGCGACGAAGTGCTTTCGCCGGGGCTGACCGATTATACCAAGCGCGTTTTCTATGTAACCCGCGATGTGACGGACTTCGTGCGGCGCGGGGAAAATGCCGTTGGCGTGGTTTTAGGCAACGGACGTTTCTTTACTCCGCGACAGTATGTTCCGGTGGAATCAGCCAACTACGGTTTTCCGAAACTGCTGCTCCAGATGCACGTGGAATATACGGACGGTTCCGAGACAACCGAACTGGTGAGCGATGAATCCTGGAAGCTGACCGATGCCGGCCCGATTCTCGCCAATAACGAATTCGACGGAGAGGATTACGACGCGCGCATGGAACTCACCGGCTGGGCGGAACCGGGCTTTGACGATTCACGATGGGAAAGTCCGCAGCTGGTGGCCGCGCCCGGCGGGAAGCTCGTCCCGCAGATGATCGAGCCGATCCGCGTCACCGGAACACTCAAGCCGGTGAGCGTGTTAGAGCTTCAGCCGGGAGTTTACATCTTTGACATGGGGCAGAACATGGTGGGCTGGTGCCGCCTGAAAGTTTCCGGCTCCGCCGGTACGCAGATTTCTTTGCGTCATGCCGAAACGCTGAAGCCCGGCGGCTCGCTGTTTCTGGACAATATCCGCGATGCCAAGGTGACGGATCGTTACACGCTCAAAGGCGGAGGCGAAGAAATCTGGGAGCCGCGTTTCACCTATCACGGATTCCGGTTTGTCGAGGTGCGCGGCTGGCCGGGCAAACCGACGCTCGACTCGCTCGAAGGCCGCGTCGTCAACGACGATGTCGCGTCCGCAGGCGGGTTCTCCTGCTCGCATCCGCTGATCAATCGCATTTACCAAAACATTCTCTGGGGCGTGCGCGGCAATTACCGCAGCATTCCCACGGACTGTCCGCAGCGCGACGAACGCCAGGGCTGGCTCGGCGACCGGTCCGCGGAATCCCGCGGCGAAACCTACCTGTTCAACGTCGCTGCGTTTTACGCCAAGTGGACGCAGGACATAACCGATGCGCAAAAAGACAGCGGCAGCATTTCCGATGTGTGTCCGCCTTACTGGCCGTTCTACAACGACAGCGTCACCTGGCCGAGCAGTGCGGTTCTTATTCCGGGCATGCTGTACGACCAATATGCCGACCGGCGCGTCGTTGCGCGGCAATATCCCTCCATGGTGAAATGGGTGGATTACATGAGCGGCTTCATTGACGACGGAATCATCAGCAAGGACACCTACGGCGACTGGTGCGTACCGCCGGAAGACGCGGCGCTGATTCACTCGCAGAACCCCGCCAGCAAGACCGCTCCGGCCATTCTCGCCACCTGCTATTTTCACCACTGCCTCAAGCTGA